>DFZT01000028.1 GCA_002382755.1 Firmicutes bacterium UBA4049
AAGATTTACAGTATCCGATTATCCAGCCAGCCGGAACCAGAGCAACGAGATATCTATAAGAAACTTGGGATCAAGGACCCTCTGAAAAACAAACATACGGTTTTGTACCGCAGAATGTAGTACCTAATTATTTTGACGAATCGAGGCTGCAAGGGGTGTTCAGGGTTTTTGAGGGGAAAGTTGGGTTAATCAATTCACTTGATAAGGCTACAAAACTTAGGTTGAAACAAATGTATAGAAGGATTAACCGAAGCTCCTCCAAAGGGCGATATTAAAATGATGCAGGGCTTTAATCCACCGCTATATCGTTTACGCATTGGTAAGTATCGTGTATTATATGAGTATAAAGCTTTTCGAGACAATCAAGTATTGATGATAAAGGATATAGGTTCCCGTGGGGATATTTATAAGTGAAGGAGATGAAATAATATGTCCACCGGTAGCAAAACAAATAATAGAAATGATTGACATGCTTCCTGAGCAGGAACAGAAGCTGGCGTTTGAGTTTATAAAAAGAATGGTTCTGGCATGGGACTGTGATTTTACTAAACTAACACTTACAGCCTAATAGTCTTCAGCCTACAGCCTGTACTTTCATGGGACTGTGATTTTACTAAACTAACACCCATTGAAAGAGAAAGGCTGGCCAGGGCGGAGAAAGAAATAGCTAACGACGATATTATTAATCATTCTGATATTGACTGGAATTAGATATTTGAATAGATTTGCTGAGTGGGAGTAAATAAAAAAATAACTGATTAAGAAAAAGGTGAACACAAATGCCTGAACCGCTTGTTGGAATTATCGTAGGCAGCGAATCTGATCTGCCTGTTGTCAAGGAAGCCTGCGAAATTCTTGAGTTGTTAGATATTACTTATGAACTGGTTATTTCTTCCGCACACCGCGCCCCGCGCAAGACTGTCGAATATGCAAGTTCGGCGGCGGAACGCGGTTTGGCGGTGATTATTGCCGCCGCAGGTGGCGCCGCTCATTTGCCTGGTGTGATAGCCGCCTATACTCCGTTGCCGGTAATCGGCCTTCCGATAAGTTCCGGAGCATTAAATGGGCTAGATGCGCTTTTTTCTATTGTGCAGATGCCCTCCGGTGTGCCTGTTGCAACAGTTGCTATTAACGGCGCAAAAAACGCCGCCCTTCTGGCCGGTCAGATTATCGGTGTTTCAGACCGTTCCATGAGGGAAAAGATTAAGCAGTACAAAGAGGTTCTGGCCACACGACTGGAAGAAAAGCCCACTCATTAAAATAAAATGATCTTTTTGTGAAGGGATTGAAGGAAAGAGTGATCGAACGCTATACTCTGCCCGAGATGAAGGCTGTCTGGTCGCCTGAAAACAAATTTAGAGTTTGGCTTGATGTGGAAATTTGTGCCTGTGAGGCAATGGTCCAATTAGGATTGGTCCCGCCGGAAGCGCTGCTTGAGATAAAGGAAAAAGCCAACTTCGATATCAAAAGAATCGACGAAATAGAAGCGGTGGTCAACCATGATGTAATCGCTTTTCTTACCTGTGTCGGAGAGTATGTCGGAGAAGCGTCAAAGTATATTCACCTGGGGCTGACTTCGTATGACATTGTTGATACCGCACTGTCGGTATTGATGAAAAAAGCCGGAGAAAAAATACTCGCACGTTTAGAAGAATTGCAGGAAGCCATAAAAGAGCAGGCTGTAAAGCACAGGTATACGCTGATGATGGGCCGGACCCACAGCGTGCATGCCGAGCCGATAACTTTCGGCTTGAAGATGCTGCTCTGGCTGGCGGAAACCGAACGAAATATAGAGCGGGTTAAAAAAGCAATTGAGACGATCAGCGTCGGCAGGCTTGCCGGAGCGGTCGGCACATACGCAACGATCGACCCGTTTGTGGAATCTTATGTTTGCAGCCGTTTGGGTCTTCAGCCGGCGCGTGTTTCCACCCAGGTGCTGCAAAGAGACCGTCATGCCGAGTATCTGACCACACTTGCTATCGCCGGTACTTCGTTGGACAAGTTCGCCATAGAAATAAGGCATTTGCAGCGCACAGAGGTTCGCGAGACGGAGGAGTTTTTCGCCGAGGGGCAAAAAGGTTCATCGGCCATGCCTCATAAAAGAAACCCGATTATTGCCGAACGGATCAGCGGCCTTTCCCGCCTGCTGCGCGGGAACGCCGTTGCCGGCATGGAAAACGTAGCCCTGTGGCATGAACGCGACATTTCACATTCTTCAGTGGAACGCGTTATTATCCCCGACAGCACGATTGCGCTAGATTATATGCTTTTCAAATGTACGGAGATGATCAAAAAACTTTTTGTTTACCCTGAAAGAATGTTTGCGAACCTGCAGCTCAGCCACGGCCTTGTTTTTTCCCAAAGGGTTCTGATCGCGTTAGTCGAAAAGGGCATCAGCCGCGAGCAGGCGTATTCTCTTGTTCAGCGCAATGCTATGGAATCATGGCGCGAAGGCAGGGATTTTAAATCTCTCCTGAAGGCTGACGCAGAGGTAACCGGTCTTTTAAATCCTGAGGAAATCGAATCCATTTTTGATTACCGCGCTTATTTAAAAAATATCGATCACATATATAGCAGATTTGGTTTGTAAGGGAGAGTCAGGACAGGATGAGGCAGCTGTTGATTCCGGATTCCGAAAAGCTCCACGAAGAGTGCGGCATTATCGGCGTCTATGCTCCGGGACTGGATGTAAGCAGACTTACTTACTACGGGCTGTACGCCTTGCAGCACAGGGGGCAGGAAAGCGCGGGAATTGCAGTGTCGGATGGGGACGAGATAACCCTGCACAAAGGGATGGGACTTGTACCCGAGGTTCTTGGTGAAAATGAACTTGACAATTTGAAAGGCGATCTGGCCATCGGGCATGTACGCTACTCCACAACAGGCTCAAGCCAGCCGATAAATGCCCAGCCGCTTGTTTTCCGCTATGCGGGAGGGATGATCGGTTTAGGACACAACGGGAACCTGACCAATGCGACTGTTCTGCGCGACCGGCTTGCTTCTTCAGGAACCATTTTTCAGTCTACTACGGATACAGAAATCATTGTCAACATGATTGCCCGTTATTACCAGACCAGCCTTGTCAATGCTATTATCAAATGTATGGTATCGCTGGAAGGCGCTTACTCGCTGGTTATTATGACCGAGGATCAGCTTATCGCTGTCCGCGATCCTTTCGGATTCCGGCCGCTGTGTCTGGGAGTGCTTGATGATCATGGGTTCGTTGCAGCATCTGAATCATGCGCTTTGGATACCATAGGAGCAAAGCTGATCAGGGATATTCTGCCCGGTGAGATTGTGGTTATTGATCACAGGGGCCTTACTTCCATCCGGGGGCAGAACCTTGGACGCTGCGCTCACTGCATTTTTGAGTATATATATTTTGCGCGTCCCGACAGCTACATAGATGGTTTTCATGTTAATCAGGTCCGCCGTGAGATGGGCCGGCAGCTTGCGCGCGAGTACCCGGTAAAAGCCGATTTGGTAATTCCGGTGCCGGATTCTGGAAACGCCGCGGCGCGTGGCTATGCTGAGGGTCTTGGCATTCCCTTTGAAGAGGGCTTGATGAAGAATCGTTATATCGGCAGGACCTTTATTCAGCCCAGGCAGAATGCCCGTGATTTGGGTGTCCGGCTGAAAATAAATCCTGTCAAAAGGATATTATCAGGAAAGAAAAGTGTTGTTATGGTAGACGACTCGCTTGTACGTGGAACTACAAGCGGCAGGATGGTCAGGCTTCTACGGGATTGCGGTGTTGAGGAAGTGCACTTGTGTTTGAGCTCACCGCCGGTAACTCATTCATGTTACTATGGCATCGATATATCTGATGATACTGAGTTAATTGCCGCTTACAAACCCGTGGAAGAAATCAGGCAAATGATTGGGGCGGACGGACTGCACTACCTTAGTATCGAAGGTCTTTTAAATGTATTTGGTGAAAGCTGCAACGATTTTTGTACGGCTTGTTATTCAGGTGATTACCCTGTCGGAGATTTTAATTCCGTTCGTCCCGGCAAAAACGATTTGGAAAAAAGCAGAAGAAAGGAAAGAGGGACCAATAAAGGTGAGTAAATGAAAGAAAAAGACGGATTAACCTATTCAGACGCCGGTGTTGACATTGAATCCGGCAATAAAGCGGTTGAATTGATGCGGCAGATTGTCCGGACCACATGGAGGCCGGAAGTTATTGGGGATTTGGGTGGTTTCAGCGGCCTTTTTTCACTCGATAAAGACAGGTATAAACAACCTGTTCTTGTGTCCGGAACCGATGGCGTAGGCACGAAGTTAAAAATAGCCATGCTGATGCAAAAGCATGATACCGTAGGCATTGATCTTGTCGCTATGTGCGTTAACGATATTGCCACCTCCGGCGCGGAACCCCTATTTTTCCTTGATTACCTGGCGACAGGCAGGCTGGTCCCGGAGAAAGCGGCTGCGATTGTCGCAGGGATAGCGGGTGGATGCAGGCAGGCGGGATGTGCCCTTATTGGCGGTGAAACGGCGGAAATGCCGGGTTTTTACGGCCAGGACGAATATGACCTGGCCGGTTTTGCAGTAGGAATTGTAGAAAGAGGACGGATTATTGACGGTTCCAGGATACAACCGGGTAATTGCTTGATCGGGCTTTCTTCTTCGGGGCTGCACAGCAATGGTTATTCTCTTGCCCGGCGTGTTCTGCTTGAGGCAGCCGGTTTTGGAATTGGCGATTTTATTCCGGAACTTGGGCGATCCTTGGGTGAGGAAATGCTGGAGCCAACCCGGATCTATGTAAAACTGTTGAAGAATTTGGAAAGCAATTTTAATCTTCTTGGGATTGCCCATATTACAGGGGGCGGCCTGACAGAAAATATCCCGCGGCTGTTGCCTTCGGGAACGGCTGTCCTTATAGACCTCACAGCGTGGCCTGTTCCTCCTGTATTTTCATTAATTCAGCGAATTGGGCGGGTTGAAGACAAGGAAATGCTTAGAACCTTTAATATGGGTCTGGGTATGGTTTTATTCCTCCCCTCAAAACAAGCCGGAGCCTGCCTGGATTTTCTGAAAAATGCGGGGGAAAAGGCTTATTTGGTTGGCGAAGTAATTAAAGGGAAAAAGGGAATAGAATATTCTCCGGGTCTAAATTCTTAAATGATCTATTTATTATTTTGTATTATTATTTTATAGGGAGTAAGTTGGAAATGACTTTAAAGATTGGTGTTTTAGTTTCAGGAAGAGGGTCGAATCTGCAGGCAATTATAGATGCCTGCGATGAAGGGAAAATACCGGCGCAAGTAGTTGTTGTAATTAGCGATGTCGCCGGTGCGCCGGCCTTGGAGCGGGCGCGCTCAAAGGAGATTGATGCCGTACATGTAAATTATAGCGATTTTAGCGAAAAAACGGATTACGAAAAAGCCGTTGCAGGTATCTTAAAAGATCATCATGTTGAACTGGTTTGCCTGGCCGGTTACATGCGTCTTGTGGGAAAGGTTCTTTTAGACGCTTTCCCGAACAGGATAATGAATATTCATCCGGCATTGCTTCCGTCGTTTCCAGGCCTTGACGCGCAAAAGCAGGCTTTTGATCATGGGGTGCGCTTCAGCGGCTGCACAGTTCATTTTATAGATGATGGGGTAGACACCGGCCCGATAATTTTACAGGCGGTTGTTCCCGTTCGGCAGGATGACACGCCGGAAACATTGGCCCAGCGAATACTGGCTGAAGAACACCGCATTTATCCTGAGGCAATCGGTCTTTTTGCCGGGGGAAAGCTAAAAATAGAAGGCAGAAAAGTTGTGCTTGACTGAAATAGTATTTTATAAAACACTATAAATAGAGAGTGGGAGGGTAAAAATGATCAAGCGTGCTTTAATTAGCGTATCCAACAAAGCCGGGCTTAAAGAATTTGCGGGGCCTTTAACCGAGATGGGAGTTGAAGTAATTTCAACCGGCGGAACTTATAAGTTTTTAAAGGAAGCCGGTCTTCCGGTTACATACATTACGGATGTTACAGGTTTCCCCGAAATTCTTGACGGACGCGTTAAAACATTGCACCCAAATATACATGCCGGAATACTGGCTTTAAGATCGCCCGAACATATCAGCCAGTTAAACGAACACGGAATCGGCGCAATTGACCTGGTTGTGGTCAACCTGTATCCCTTCAGGGAAACTATCGCCAAACCTGGGGTTACCCTGGAAGAGGCCATCGAAAATATAGATATCGGCGGTCCGGCAATGATTAGGGCTGCGGCCAAGAATTATAACAATGTACTGGTGGTTGTTGACCCGGACCGTTATCCCGATCTGCTTGACGCCCTGCAAAAGGACAGCATAGATGAAAAATTCAGGTTGCTTTTGGCCTTTGAGGCTTTCAGTCATGTATCCGCTTATGATGCGGCAATAGCCGGTTACCTGAGTGAGATTGCCGGCAAGAGTTCTTTATTTTCTTCTACTCTTGTTCTGTCGGCGGAACTGGCGCAGTCCCTGCGATACGGGGAAAATCCTCACCAGAAAGCTGCTTTTTACCGCCAGCCCGGAGCGAAGGACCCTTCGGTCGGGACCGCGCAGCAGCTTTCCGGCAAAGAACTGTCCTTTAACAATATACTCGATTTAAACTCCGCGCTCGCACTGGTCAGTGAATTTTCCGGCCCCTCGGCTGTAATCGTCAAGCACAACAGCCCGTGTGGCGCTTCAAACGCTGATAAACTGGCCGACGCTTACCTGAGGGCTTTTGAAGGAGATCCAACGTCAGCTTTTGGCGGGATAGTCGCTCTTAACCGGAATGTTGACGCTGAAACCGCTAGAGAGATGGCCAAGGTCTTTTTAGAGGCGATTATAGCGCCTGATTTTTCTCCGGAAGCTCTGCAGATTCTTTCTGCGAAACAAAACCTGCGCTTACTTAAAACAGGTCCTTTGTCAGAAAAACCGGCTGATAATCTGGATCTGCGCAAAGTCAGAGGCGGATTTTTACTGCAGGAAATAGACTTGGAAACAGTTAAAACCGATCAGCTAAAAGTAGTCACTAAAAAACAACCGACCAGTGAGCAGCTGTCGGAATTGATTTTTGCCATGACAGTTGTTAAACACGTCAAGTCTAACGCTATTGTTGTAACCAGAGACCGCCAACTGATTGGAGTCGGCGCCGGCCAGATGAACCGTGTCGGTTCCGCCCGGATCGCGCTGGGCCAGGCTGGGGAGCGTTCCCGAGGCGCTGTCATGGGTTCGGACGCGTTTTTCCCATTCCGTGATACGGCGGACGAAGCCGCAAAAGCAGGAATAGCAGCTATAATTCAGCACGGCGGATCCATGCGGGACGAAGAATCCATAACTGCCTGTGACGAGCACGGAATTGCCATGATATTTACAGGAATGAGACACTTTAAGCATTAGATATTTTCCGGGGGG
>DFZT01000003.1 GCA_002382755.1 Firmicutes bacterium UBA4049
GCCGATTCAAGCAGGGAATATGCCTTTTACGGTGAAAAAATCAGAGAAAAAGATATCCAGACCATAATCGATCACCTCTTAGTAAATACGACTGTTGAAAGAGTTGTTGAAAAGGCTCCCTTATCATTAATAATCCGCGGCAATCCCACCAGTTCCGAGACTATTCCAATTGCTCAAATGGACGATATACAGTTAATGGAACTTAGCAGCGAAAAGCTATTTCTAAATCTTGAAGAGATGCGGTTAATCCAAAGCTATTTTAAGAAAGCCGGTCGCAATCCGACAGACTGCGAAATTGAAACTATCGCCCAGACATGGTCCGAACACTGCAGTCATAAGACATTCAAAGCAAAGCTGATCGTCAACGGGGAGGAAAAGACTCCCCTTTTAAAACGTCTGCAGCAAGCAACCAGCGAATCGCGTCATCCGCTCGTACTCTCTGCATTCGTCGACAATTCGGGGGTTATGGATTTTTATAATGGATGGGCGATTTGTGGAAAAGTTGAAACGCACAATTCACCTTCTGCAATTGAACCTTATGGCGGTGCAATGACCGGAAGCGGCGGGGTTTTTCGGGACGTTCTTGGAACCGGGCAGGGCGCAAAAGTAATCGCTTCGACGGATATATTTTGCTTTGCTCATCCGGACACTCCGAGAGAAGAGATTCCTCCCGGTTGTTTACACCCGCATTACCTTCTAAGCCGGGTTGTGGCAGGAGTAAGAGATTACGGAAACCGTATGGGCATACCGACGAATAACGGATCGGTCCATTTTCACCGGGACTTTCGCGCCAAGCCGACTATAATAGTGGGTGCGTACGGCATTTTACCCAAGGAAAGATGCGCGAAAGGTCAGCCGCAAATTGGCGATCTCGTTTTGGCTATCGGAGGCCGCACCGGACGGGACGGCATTCATGGGGCGACTTTTTCAAGCGGGGAAATGACTGCAAGAACTACGGAAGTTAATTCAAGCGCGGTCCAAATCGGGCACCCGATAGAAGAAAAAAGGGTCAGTGACGCCATAATAAAAGCAAGTTTAGCCGGTTTAATCAGGGCTGTGACAGATTGCGGGGCAGGGGGGTTCAGTTCCGCAATAGGTGAGATGGGTTCGGAAACAGGCGTGGAGGTTGCCCTGGAAAAAGCTCCTTTAAAATATCCGGGACTTAAACCATGGGAAATCTGGGTGTCGGAAAGCCAGGAAAGAATGGTCCTGGCGATCGCGCCTGAGAATTTAGACAGTGTTTTAGAAATATGCAATTTGTTAAATGTTGAAGCCTCGGTGCTGGGACAGTTCAAGGACAGCAAAAAACTGGTCGTTACCTACCGGGGAGAAACGATTTGTGATTTACAGATGAGCTTTCTTCATCACGGGCTGCCACAAAGAGTAATGAAGGCGTCTTCTAAGAAAAAAGAGTACGGGGACGATAAAAATATTCCTCTTCCAGCTGATTGGCCATTAGTATACCAGCGGATCATGAGTCATCCCAATATATGTTCAAAAGAGCCTATTGTACGCATGTATGACCATGGAGTTCAGGGTACTTGCTGCTTGCCGCCTTTTTCCGGGATCGCCGGGGACTGCCCCAATGATTCAGTGGTTTTAAAACCACTGCTTGATTATCCCTATGGGATGGTAATCAGCCATGGCCTGAATCCTGTTTTAAATACCATGGATCCTTATTACGGGAGTTTATGGGCGGCTGCGGAAGCCGTGTCAAATGCAGTCGCTGTTGGCGCCAACCCCGAAGAATTGGTTTTGATAGATAATTTTATTTGGCCGTTTCCTGATGAGGAATCGCTGGGGGACTTGGACAGAGCGGTTGACGCGTGTGTAGATTTCGTACATGCGACAGGAATGCCTTTTATATCAGGAAAAGACAGTTTATCAAGCACTTATCGCGGCATTGACGGGACACTCCTGAAAATTCCTCCTGTTCTTTGCGTTTCAGCTTTTGGCAGAATAGCTGATGTGCAAAAAACTGTTTCATCTGATTTCAAGCGTCCCGGCAGTTCGATTATACTCGTTGGAAAACGGGAACTGGAACAAATGGGGGGGTCAGTTTATTATGAACTGGAAGGATTAGAGGGGCCTCTCCCTGTTATTGATTTGAATATTTTGTCTCTTACCTTTAAAAAAATTCATCAGGCAATCAGCAGTGGGCAAATTCTTTCCTGTCATGATATAAGCGAGGGAGGGGTGGCGGTTGCGCTTGCCGAAATGTGTTTTGGCGGCGGCATGGGCGCAAATATAACTTTGAAAGAAGAGATAAGGCCTGATTATTTTCTTTTCAATGAAACAGCAGGATGCTTTCTTGTTGAGACAGATCCGGAAACGGATTATAACGCTGTTTTTTCGGGTGTGCCGCATGTAAAAATCGGCAACACAACAAGTGAGCGGGAAATTAGCCTGTTTGCCGGTAGCAATAAACTGTTCAGGCTGGATCAGGGTCTTTTAATTGAACCATGGAAAGGTCTGATGCAGAAGGTATTTAATGCTTAGAAAACGGATGCGTAAGGAGACGGGCTGGTATGAAACCAAGGGTTTGCATACTTAGGACAGACGGCACAAATTGTGATGAAGAAACTTTTTACGCCTTTAATAAATCGGGCGGAGAAAGTGAACTTGTTCATGTAAATATGCTTCGCAGCGGAGAAAAAAGATTGCTTGACTATCATATTCTTGCTCTTCCTGGTGGTTTTTCTTACGGAGATGATGTTCATTCAGGAAAAATTCTGGCTGTGGAATTGACCTCCTTTCTGAAGGAAGAGCTTCAGGAATTTGTAGCCGCCGGAAAGCCGGTACTGGGAATTTGCAATGGTTTTCAGGCGCTGGTTCGCACCGGGCTTCTGCCTGACGGGCAGGTTTCGGGAGAAATAAAGGCGGCTTTAATTCATAACGACAGCGGCCGTTTTGAGTGCCGCTGGATTAAACTTTTAATTGAAAAAACAAATTGTATTTTTGTTATGAATAATGAAGGCGAGCAGATAAGCCTTCAAGTCGCCCATGGGGAAGGAAAATTCTATACTGATCCCGCCACGTTAAACGAGATAGAGTCTGCCGGCCGGGTTGTTTTTAGGTACAGCGGCGAGGGCGCCCTTCCGACTGACGAATATCCCGCCAACCCCAATGGCTCATTAAATGCTATTGCAGGTATTTGTGATTCAACAGGGCTTATTTTAGGCATGATGCCGCATCCGGAAAGATTTGTTGATCAAATACATTATCCCAACTGGCGCCGTGGAAATCAATTAAAGCCTCAGGGAGAGGCCATCTTTCAAAATACTGTAAACTACGCAAGGGAAATGTAACCCGGAATTATTTTAAGGATAATCAGTCACCCTATCA
>DFZT01000065.1 GCA_002382755.1 Firmicutes bacterium UBA4049
CTAAAAAGGATGAGGCGCAAAGAAATCTTTGCGCCTCATCCTAACGGCTTGTTTTATTTTTTGCGGCGTCCGAACAGATCGGCAAACTCGCCGGTCTTTAACTGGGAAAGCCTGTTTTTAGCCTCGTTCCACCCGCCTGCGCTAATCAACAGGAAGACTCCTCCGGCCACTACGGTTACTGCTAAAATCCAGCCGATTGCCGACCATGTACCGGGATGACGCGCGGTCGGGTTAGTCGGGCTGCTGGTTCCGCTGACGCCAAGAACTGCCGGTACGGCGCTTGCAAGCAGGGAGATTCCGCGCATCGCTTCCTCTTTCGTATTTGTATATGTCCCGGCTTCGATAAGCAAAGATGTCGGCAGCAAATCCTGATTATAGTTTCCCTTCCCTATGAATATTTCTTTAGCTATGGGATAGTGCATCTTATTCGCATAAGCCATCAGCCTTCTTGCAAAATCAAGGTTGGACGACATCCGGGGATTCTCACGCCCGATTACCAGCCTCATCTGGCTTACATCCTCGTTGGCTATGGTTTTTCTGTAATATTCCGGATCCTGAATCCCGTCCCTGTGTACGTCGAAAAGAGCGATGGGGTTCTTCTTCATCAGCTGCGCCGCTGTCCGGCGGGAACGGTAATAGGCATTGTTATCATGCGGGTCGTGGGGGGTTTTGTCATGATAGACCTTCGTTCCTTCACTGGACAGAGTCTTTGTATAGGAATTGCCGACCTGGATTATCCCGCCGTGAAACGGGATCGATTCGGTTCCGTCAGAAGGCACGTAGGACTCGTCAGTGTGGGAATGGTAGATACCAACTATACCCGTATTCTTTACTATGGCGGCAGCCGGAACTCTCATCCTGGAGAACTCCTCGTTGTAAGCGAGCAGTTTCTGGTCCATTCCTAAAAAAACCGCTGTCGCCTCATTCCCAGTCACCTTTTTTACTTTATAATGGCGCCCTTCGGCCGTGATTATCTCATCACCCGGATAAACACGGCGCGAGATTTCTGAAATTACTATCCCTTTTTCGTCCTTGATAACGGATGCTGTTCCGCAAGTAAGTTCGTCTTCCGAGTTCTTGAAAAAGTTTGCCATGTTTAAAGAAGGTATGGAAAACTGGGAAAAACCCAAACAAAATAAAAGCGATCCACCTGCAATTGCCAAACAAAATGCTGCAAGAAGCTTATTTTTTATCTTCCCCACCGGTGACACCTCCTGCTTCCTTAGTTTCAGCGTCGGTCTTTTCATCCTCATTCATTTCGGGTTTTCTCAACCCTTTCAGGAGTGAAGGCGGCCTGCCCTCCACTACCGGTCCGTCCTGCATCCGCTCGCGTGTTTCACCGATTACCTCGGCAATTAAAATTGCGACTATTCCTGCCAGTACTATCGCGTCAAAAGCGCCTGCTCCGCCGATGGATACCCGCCCGGCGGGAGCGCCCCTGCCGACCAGCCAGAAATAGTAGCCGATATCCATAAACAAAACACCAAGCGTGGCGGCAATAAAGGCTGACCGGCGAGAACGGCCTGCCAAATAAGCGACTGTGCCGCCTACAAGCGGGTAAATGTACAGGGAGTCAATAAATTCAAATCTTCCGCCGGGTTCCGGCAGGCCCCGCATGATCAGCGAGCCTACTACAAAAATAGCCAGAGCTGTTATAACCGAAGCAACTATTGCCCGTATTCTTTCCCGGGCTGTTCCCGCTTTAATCAACAGGTAGATTACTAGGGCAACAGGGACCAGCGCTCCTCCGACATTGACAGTAACAAGGTAGCGGCCGCCGGGGATCGGGATATCAATAAAGCTGCCTATGATCAATGCCACGATTATCCCCAAAGCGCCCCGGTCGGATAGGCGCATACGGTCAAGAGCGCGGTGGGCCAGCCCGAAATAGATTAGAATAGAGATAACGACCAGGATAACAAGGCCAATCGAAAAACGCGTCAATTTTTAAGCCTCCTGACATATGAAAAGTTTAAAATTATCCTGCCCGAAAACCTCTAGAATATACAAAAAGCGGCTTATCGCCGCTTGCCCGTTTCATCTTTTTATGCTGTTATTTTCCGGTGAAATTACAGCTCTCCGGGATATGTTTTTATCTGTTCCTCACCCTTTAAAACACGCAGGCCGCCCTCGGCCAGGGCAAGCATTTCATCTTCACCGGGAAAAACAAATACCCTGCCGATAAAGGAAATCCTCTCTTTTATCCAATTAACCAGCCTTTCCGAATAAGCCAAACCGCCGGTAATTACAATGCCGTCAAGATTACCTTTGATCACTGTCGCCATAGCCCCGATAGCTTTGGCGATCTGGTAGGCCATGGCTTCAAAAACAAGCAGGGCTTTTTCATCCCCGTCTTTGATCATTTCCTCAACTTTCCGGGCATCGTCAGTACCCAGGTATGCCTTTAACCCGCTCCCTCCGACCAATATGTCCCTCACTGCGGACACGCTCCGGTCCCTGGCCAGGTGAACCAGCGGCAGGGTTGGAAGGCTGCCGGCGCGTTCCGGGGTAAAAGGCCCTTCATACAGGCCATGAGTTGAATCAATCACTCTTCCTTTTAAATGCGCTCCGACGGAAATGCCCCCGCCCAAATGAGCGACGACAAAGTTAAGCTCATTATAGGACCCGCCTATTATGGCGGAAGCCCGTCTGGCAGCTGCTTTTTGGCTTAGCGCGTGGAGCACGCTGCCGCGTTGGATACCCGGCAGGCCGGAAATTCTGGCCAGCGGGTGAAATTCATCTGTGCTGGGGGGATCAACAACAACCGCCTTAATTCCGCATTCCTGAGCAATATCTTTTGATATTACAGGCCCAAGGGAAGAATCATGCTTTGCAAAACGCGTGGAAAGCAGATCGTCGCACATAGCCTGGTTAACTTCATAAACCCCGCTCGGGCACGGAGCCCCGACCCCGCCGCGGCTGACCACGATGTTCAAAGTGTTTAATTCAACACCGTAACCGGCGATGAAGTCAAGGATTTGTCCTTTACGCTGGGGTATTTGCCCGGCAAGATCATGATAGGGCGACAGAAGATTTTTTTCGAACGGGATGTTGCTTCCGGCAATTAGTTCCGTATCCTTATAGCAGGCCACTTTTGTGGAGGTGGAACCTATATTCATGACCAGGATATTAAAAAATGCAGGAGACATGCTATTACCCCTTTATAACAGCATTGTGGAAAGAATTATTTCCGCCACTTTCTCCTCAAACCCAATAAAAGGAACGTTGACAACCACCGGCTTTACTGTCCCGGCCAGTACTCCGGCATGCGGCATTTTTCCTATAAAAGCAAGCATCTGGCTGAATGCATAACCCGACTCTACATTGGGGACAACGTATATATCAACATCTCCGGGAACAACACTGTCCAGCTTTTTTCTCGCCGCCGCTTCCCTGCTGGTTGCGCAATCTATGTCCAGAGGCCCTTCCACAATTGCATCTCCAAACTGCTTGCGCTCGGACATTTTGGACAGCACGGCGGCGTCAACAGTAGAAACAATCCGCGGGTTTACTTTTTCGATCGCGGCCAGTACGGCAACTTTTGGCTTGTCAATTTTCAGCATTGAAGCAAGCCTAAGCGCGTTTTCAACAATAACATATTTTTCCTGTAAATTAGGAAGCGTATGAATAAACGTATCGGTAATCATGGTAAATCTGTTGTCTTTAGGTGACATAAGCAAAGAAATATAGCTGCAGGAATTTTTCCTGGCCAGGCCCTTTTCGGGGTCAAGAACAAGGTTTAAAAAATCATTATGGCCTGTATCGCCCTGCACGAGAATATCCGCCCGGTTATCTTTAATCATGCTGACGGCTAATTTGATTGATTCAAAATCCCCCGGCTGTTCTAATAATTCAAGTTCACTGACAGCAGGCCCGTATTTTTGCGCAACTTCCGCAAGCAGCTCCCTGTTTCCTGTGATTACAGGCCTGCAGATGTCCAATTCAACAGCTTTAAACAAAACGTCAATTACATTTTGGTCTTTTGCAGGCGCCAGGATGACTTTTGGTTTTTCGCCCCGGCGGGGAAATTTTGAACGCAGGTAGTTAAGCATCTTCATTCAGTCCTATATTTTCAGTCCTATATTTTTTTCTTTGATACGCGCCGCCAGAACAGCTCCTAGAGCCATGTCCCTAACTATGGATTCGGTAAAATCTGAACGCGAGGGAATGGCAACCGGTCCTGCCGAGCATAGTAAAGTTGCGCATCGTTTTACCGGAATAACGTAATTTAACTTGGCCATTATATTGCCGGTGTCAAGTTCAGGCGCAAGAAAAACATGCGGCGGAGAAACTTTAACGGAATCAAATAATTCAGCGACTGAATGCTCCGGACGGATTTCAAATCCGCCATTTCCATCACCGTATTCCTCCCGCAGCCTTTGTGCGTCAAGGTAGGACTGCAGGGTCGGGCCATAACCCCTATTTGCGGAAAGCACAACCACCTGCGGGAAATCGTAACCGAGCAAGTTCATTAAAGAAACCGCATCTTTGATTATTTCCGCTTTCGCCTCGTAGTCCGGTGTGATGTTTACTCCTACGTCGGTTACGGCCACAATATGATCACAACCCGGGATTTCCAGGAGCGACGTCACGCTGATATTGTTTTTAATGCCTCTTTTTTGCTCTTCTTTGATAACGGCCCGGTAGATGTATGAAGTTGGAATCTGGCCTTTGCTGACCAGATCGGTTTCTTTTTTGAAAAGCATGGCAATGCCGTAATCGGCAATTTCCTGGGGGTCGTTGAGGAAGACTTTTTTGATCTGATCAATGTTAAAATCAAGCCCCTCGGCGGCAATCTGCATTTTTTCCAAATTGCCGATAAAAATTGGCTCAACATACCCTTCATGCCGGGCAATTTTAACAGCGTTCATAAACTCCCGGTCCTCCGGAGCTAATACAACCAGTTTTCCCGGCCCTTTTTCCTTAGCCAGTTGATATATTCCGGCAAAGTCGTTTATCATTTTATACTGCCTGCTTCAAATGCAATATTTATACTTGTGCAATATTTATACTTGCTTTATTTGTTCTCAAAAATATCTCCGACAACGTCGCCTATGGTAACGTTCTCATCCTTTATTTCCGGCTGAACATTTTTCGGCTTTTGGGCTTCCCGTTTTGCTTCCCGGATTGAAAGGCGGATGCGTTTCTCTTCCGGTTCCACGCTTAATACCTTAACGCTGATCTCTTCTCCCTCATGAACAATTTCACCAGTTGATTCCACATGGTGATCCGCCAGGTGGGAGATATGAACCAGGCCCTCAACACCGGGTTCAAGTTGGACAAAAGCGCCGAACGGAGCAAGCCTCACTACCTTGGCCTTTACTATGCTCCCGACGGGATAATTTTTCACAACCTGTTTCC
This sequence comes from Firmicutes bacterium UBA4049, assembly GCA_002382755.1. Lineage (GTDB taxonomy): Bacteria > Bacillota > Desulfotomaculia > Desulfotomaculales > Nap2-2B > 46-80. The sequence goes on from DFZT01000065.1 coordinate 5,362, forward strand.
ATGGATCAGGCAGCGCCTGTTTTAAACTTAGGGAAATTTTCTCGTTGTCCCTGTCCAGCTGAAGTATTTTTACCTCTATTTCATCACCGACACTCAGCACATCTGAAGGGTGATTGACACGGTACCAGGCCATTTCCGAAATATGCAGAAGCCCGTCAACCCCTCCAATATCTACAAATGCGCCGAAATTAGTTAACCGCCGGACTATTCCTCTTACAGTCCGCCCCTCTTCCAAACTATCCAGGACGCTCTGCTTCTGTAAAATCCTTTCTTCCTCAAGAACAGCCTTGCGCGAAAGAATTACTTTTCTGCGGGCGCGGTTTAATTCGATTACCCTGGATTTAATTTTTACCCCTACATACTTGTTTAAGTCTTCAACATAACCCTGCTCGACAAGTGAAGCCGGCATAAAAGCGCGCAAACCTACATCCACCAGCAAGCCTCCCTTGATTACTTCCCTGACCACACCCTCCACAGGAGCGCCGTCATCCAGGTGAGCCTGCAGGTCTGCCCAGGCCTTTTCCGCGTCCGCTCTTGCCTTGGAAAGAATCAGCCTGCCCTCATCGTCTTCAACTTTTACTACAGTTACTTCTATTTCATCACCCAAAGACACAATATCCTGGGGAGAAGCAGCTTCGTATGCGGAAAGTTCCCGGAAAGGCACGACCCCCTCCGACTTCGAACCGACATCTACAAGGACTTCGTCGGCGCTTACCTGAACAACAATACCTTTAACAATCTGCCCCGGACTCAGGGATTTAACCTCTACGGTTTCTTCCATCCCTTCCGCGGGAGACGCTTCAGGCTCACCTTTTGAACCTGGGTCCTGAACTGCTTCATCTGTTCCGGCCGGGGTTTCCCCAGGCATTCCGGAAGCATTGACGATCTCTTCCGAAGCGGCAGTTTTTACCTCATCTGCCTGAGCGTTAACATTGCCGTTTTCATTTTTTTCATCCACAACCATTACTTTACCCAACTCCTTCATCCGTGTTTGAACCTCTTCTATAATCCAGTCCGGTGTAGAGGCTCCGGCTGTCAGGCCTGCAACTTCAATACCTTTAAACCATTCTGCTTTTAAATCTCGGGCAGTCTCAACATGATACGTAGGTGTGCCCGATTCCCGGCTCAATTCAGCCAGCTTTCTGGTATTGGCGCTTGTCATTCCTCCCGCCACTACCATTGCGTCTACCTGCCGGGCTAGTTCCAAAGCAGCTTGCTGCCGGATACTCGTAGCATGACAGATGGTGTTAAAAACTTTAACAGAATCCGTCTTAGTCCGAAGAACATCTATAACAGACTGAAAATTGCTCAAAGGTTGTGTTGTCTGGGCTAACACGGCTACTTCAGGCAATGAGTCCAGTATTTTTGCCTGATCAGGACCTTCCGCTATTAAAGCTTGTTCCCCGGCATAGCCTATTATACCTCTTACTTCAGGATGTTTTTGATCACCCACAATAACTACCTGTATCCGCTGTCCAAGATTATGCGCCAGGTTCTGCGCCCTGCGTACAAACGGGCAGGTAGCGTCGACAACATGCACCTTTAATTCTTCAAGTTTGGCCATTACTTCCGGCCCAACCCCATGGGCCGGGATAATCACTGTCGATCCAACTGGAATACCCGCTATATTCTCAATATCTTTTATTCCAGCCCGGGCTAATTTCTCAATAACTTGCGGATTATGGATCAAAGGACCCAATGAATAAACCTGATTTTTTTCTTTGACGGTATTCCTGGCAATTTCAACTGCCCGGGTTACCCCAAAGCAAAAACCGGCTTCCTTTGCTAAACGCACTTCCATCCAATCACCGTTCTCTATCCCTTAAACCTGAAATCTCTTCCATTAATTTAAGGCTGATCACCCTGTATTTTTCTTTCGGGTCACTTTTTGTTTGAGGTTTTGGAAAGTTCAACGGCTTGCCGATAACAACTTTTACCCTGCCAAGGAACCCCCTCGTACCTATTACGGCTACCGGAAGCACCGC
>DFZT01000056.1 GCA_002382755.1 Firmicutes bacterium UBA4049
AACTCCCTTGAAGCCCTCAACCAGCAGGTCGAAAAGATCCCATCCCACACAGTAGACGCTGAGTATATTTAAATCATGAATGTGAAAGTCGCCGCTTATATGGGCTTCTCTTATTTCCGCGGGGTAAATTTTATTAAGCCAGTATATTTGGCTAATTTCTGACGAGATGTAGTTGTTTAAGCCCTGCAGGGAAAAGGCCATGTTGGAGTTCTCGTTAACCTGCCAGTCTATTTTCTGAAGGTATTGATCAACCAGGTCCACATTTGATTTTCCCACGATATCCCTTATCCTGGCGTGCTGCTCCCGGTAAATGATGTACGCTTTGGCTGTTTTCCGGTAAGGCGAAGAGAGCAGGACCTCCTCTACGATATCCTGAATTTCTTCAACGGTCGGCGTCTTCCTGGGAATAAGCTGCTCGGCGAGACTGAGGACCTTTAAAGTCATCATTCTGGCTATTTTTCCATTGAATTCTCCAGTCGCTTTGCCTGCTTTGGCTATCGCGTCGGTAATTTTTTGGGCGTCAAATTTGACAATCCGGTTATCCCTTTTCCTTATCCTCTTAAACATCTGCACCAGTCCTTTGTCAGATAATACCTACAGCCTAATAGCCTACAGCCTACAGCCTACAGCCTACAGCCTACAGCCTATTAGGCTGTATTAACCGCTATACTGTCCAGTTATTTTAACTTCGTCAACTTAGATCTAAATTCCTTCAAGAAATTAAAAACCCTTGAAAAACATAATAATATACTGATTTATGCTTTACTGGTGCGGTCAAGCCGACCGCCAAAAACTGCAGGCCTATACACCCCGCGGGACAGAAATTCGAGGCGTGTTTGCCTGCCGTTCGCCGTCACGGCCCAACCCGATTGCCATTTGCATTGTGGAACTATTCAAGCGGGAGGGGATTGCCTGCACGGGTTCTCGCGTATTTGCTCCGACTTTTTCTTTTCAGGGTTTGATTTTCACCTCGTGCATGCCTTCGGTAAGGTATTTTTTGGCCAGATCAACATAGAGCTGTTTCCCCCATGTCCAGTGCTCAAAATCCTTTTCCGCCACCTTCCGGGCTAATTTGGCCGGATTTCCGGCCACCACAACCCCGTCGGGAATTATCTGCTCCATCTTGACTATTGCCCCCTCGGCAACAATAGTCCACCTGCCGATTTTAGATCTGATACTTGTAATCGCGCCCATTCCAATTACGGCGTAATCGCCTACCAGTTGGGAATGAACCACTGCGCCGTGGCCTAAAGTCACATGTTCCCCAATCCTGCAAGCCTGTTTTGGAGGAGCGTGGATAATTACTCCTTCCTCAACCGCCGTTCCCGAACCTATTTCAATGCTTCCATAATCACCCCGGATGATCACCCCGTGACCAACGTAGCAGTTGTCCCCGATCTTTACGTTTCCAATCACCAGGGCATGCTCGCTTACATATGTATCTTTGCCTATTTCAGGCTGCCTGCCGTCAAAACTGTAGAACATCCAACCCCTCCTCATAATGGCTAATCCCGAAGCTGCTCCTTGAAAACAATAAAACAGGTTCTTTTTTATGTCAACAGGCAACTAATTTGTTCATTTTGCTTTCTTGTTGTTTCGAAGCGGGACATGCCGGATATCGTGGTCGATCATAAGTATGCGGACAACGCCCAGGTCGATTCCGGTTTTAATTTTGGATACGGTTACAGGGCAGGTAACCATCCGCCTTTTGGGAAGCCAGATAAAAATTATCTAACAAAACTTTTTGTTTAAAAATAAAAATTAGAAGTCCCGTTGGGTAGCCCAACGGGACTCAANNGTTGTTACGCTTTGCGGGGAGGACGCATCAACAATAAGGCAATAACAAAACCGACGACTGCCAGAACCGTAACATACGGGAAAAATACCGATACGTAGCTCCCCGTGATGTCACGCAGTTTGCCGGCCAGCAGGTTGCCGATGATGGCGCCGATACCGTAAGCTGTGAAGACTATTCCGTAGTTTGGCCCGTAATACTTGGTGCCGAAATAGACGCCGGTGACAGCGGGCCCGATGGCCAGCCAGCCCCCGAGGCAGAGCCAGAGCAAAGAGAAACAGATTCCATATAAAGATGATGAAGCAGACCCGGAAAACTTTCCGAGCAGAATAGCTGCGATAAATATAATTATGAAGCTCAAAAGAGCCGCGTTGCGGGCGTTTATTTTATCCACCAGGGCTCCGAAGATGGGCCGGCCGATGCCGTTGAAGATGGCGAATATGGATACGAACATGGCTGCAGCAGCAGCATCAAGCTTAAAGAGTTCCTGGCCGACAGGGGCTGCGACGCCGATTGCCATTAATCCTGCAAGAGTGCCGATGATATAGCAAAGCCACACGCCATAAAAACTTCCCGTGGACAGCATTTGGCCGGCTGTAAAGTCTGCTTTCGCGCCGGCTGCCGCTGCCGGCGGGTTCCAGCCTGCTGGTTTCCAGCCGGCCGGCGGGAACTTCAAGGGAAGACCGAGAATGGCGATGATAATTAAAAAGGCAATTCCCAGTTGGAATAACGCTGCTAACGGACCGGCTGAGTCAATTATTGAGCGGGCCAGGGGAGCGGTAATAAGCGGTGACAGGCCGAATCCTAAAACAGTCAACCCTACAGCCAAGCCCCGCTTATCAGGGAACCACCTTCCCGCCACACCAATGGGGCAGTTATATGCAATTCCTACTCCAATTCCGCCTATAACTCCGTAATAAATGGCCAGCTGGGACATACTGGTGGCTTTGCCGCCCAGAATCCAGCCTATTCCTACGATAATGCCGCCCAGGATTGTAAACAGCTTTGGACCGAATTTATCCAGGAACGGGCCGGTGATGGGCATGAGAATAGCAAAGAAAGCAAGGAAAAGAATAAACGGCAACAGGCTTTCTGTGGCGCCCACACTGAAAAACGTCTCCAAAGGTTTCCTGAACACGCTCCAGGAGTAAACAGCGCCCAAGCAAATATTAATAATTAGACCTAGAATTACATAAATCCAACGACCAGCTTCCGCTTTCATGCCAAAAACTTTTATGTCGTCAGCCAATACTTGCACCTCCTGTTTAAATTTGTTTCAGTGTTTTCTTAAAAATAAATAAAAAAGCCCCTTAAGTAATTTATCTTATAGGCTCCACCTCCCAGTTTTCGTTTACCCATAAGCCGATTAATTGAACAGGATAATTCCACCCGGAAAGGTTTTTTAGAGCAAGCTTAACCTGCTCGTATTGAGTTTCTTTTTGTACCGGGTTTCCGGCGCAATCATGGTGCGCTACTATTGCAATCAGTTTGGAACCGTGAGCCTGGATGGATATGTCTACCCTTTGTTTTATTGATTCTGCTCCGGCCGTGTTTTCTGCAAGCATTTTCACCGGACCCGGTTCCGTAACCGTGTCGATGAAGTCAAGGTTATATTTTTTTCTTAAATAATCGTTTACGGGCAGCTGTGTGCGGCCGTCCATACAGTTTATCGCAGTGCCGAAATTACCCTTAGCCATTTCAACCTCCATATAACTTTATTCTTTGATTATGATTTCTATTAATAAAGCGCTGGTTATTTTCCTTGGAATGTAAAAATTCAATATTTCTATCTTTGTTAAAATTCTATTTAGGAGGTCTGTACATGTCAAGATTTTTTTATAAAAAAAAGAGGCCTCATTATCCAATGATATGAGACCTCTTTCTTATTTCAGGCTTAGACTCTGTCCTTGACGAGGCCTTCAACAACAGTCGGGTCTGCAAGTGTAGAGGTGTCGCCCAGATTGCTTACGTCGCCGGCAGCGATCTTTACAAGAATACGGCGCATGATTTTGCCGCTTCTGGTTTTGGGTAGAAAGTCGGCCCACTGGATCTTATCGGGTGTGGCAATCGGCCCGATTTCCTTACGGACATGGGCGGTGAGTTCTTTCTTCAGCGCGTCTGTCTTTTCTACGCCGACTTTTAAGGTTACGAAAGCATAGATGCCCTGTCCTTTGAGATCGTGGGGCATTCCGACCACGGCTGCCTCGGCTACTTTTTCGTGGGCCACAAGGGCGCTTTCCACTTCAGCGGTGCCGATGCGGTGACCGGAAACGTTAATGACATCGTCGATACGGCCCATCAGCCAGTAATAGCCGTCCTCGTCACGGCGTGCGCCGTCACCGGTTGTGTAAAGGCCGGGGAACTGAATGAAGTATGTGTTCTTAAATCTTTCGGGATCTCCGAAAACGGTGCGCATCAGGCCGGGCCAGGGTCTTCTGATGCAGAGCCAGCCGCCCTCGTTTACGCCCACTTCTGTTCCGTCTTCCCTTAAAATTACCGGATCGACTCCGAAGAAAGGCAGCGAGGCGGCGCCGGGCTTAAGCGGAGTGGCGCCCGGGAATGGCTGGATCAGGAAGCCGCCTGTTTCTGTCTGCCACCATGTATCCATAATGGGGCATTTTTCTTTTCCGATGATTGTGTGATACCACATCCAGGCTTCGGGGTTGATTGGCTCGCCCACGGTGCCCAGGATTCTGATTGAGGAAAGATCTCTCTTTAAGGCCCATTCGTCGCCTTCACGCATCAGAGCACGAAGGGCGGTAGGCGCGGTATAGAATTGATTGACCTTAAATTTCTCGCATATTTTCCAGAATCGGTCGGGGTTCGGGAAAGTAGGAACGCCTTCGTACATTATACTGGTAGTTCCAAGAGCCAGCGGTCCGTAAACAATGTAGCTGTGCCCTGTTACCCAGCCGATATCGGCGGTGCACCACCAGGTGTCCTCTTCTTTAATATCAAAGACCCACTTGAGTGTCTGGTATGTGTACAGGAGATAGCCGGCGCTGGTGTGCAGAACGCCCTTGGGTTTGCCCGTGCTTCCGCTTGTATAAAGGATAAACAGGGGATCTTCCGCATCCAGTACTTCAGGTTCGCAAACGGAAGACAGGTTATCGTCAGCCATCAGGTCATTAAACCAAACATCGCGGCCTTCTTTCATAGCTACGTCAAGGCCAATTCTTTTGACCACGATTGATTTTTCAACGGAGGGGCACTGTGCAAGGGCCTCGTCGGCAGTGTTTTTGCTGTTGACGACTTTGCCGCTGCGGTAGTAACCGTCAACACAGATGAGAATTTTTGAACCGCAGTCCTGCACACGGTTTGTTAAAGCATCGGCGCTGAAACCCCCGAAGACCACCGAGTGGATGGCCCCGATGCGGGCGCAGGCCAGCATGGCGATGGGAAGTTCGGGAATCATGGGCAGATAAATAGAAACCCGGTCACCTTTCACGACGCCCTGGTTCTTTAAAACATTGGCAAATTTGCATACTTCATAATGAAGCTGCTGGTATGTATAAACCCTGCTTTCCCCTTCGGGCTCCCCTTCCCAAATAATCGCGGCCTTGTTTTTACGCCAGGTTGTCAGGTGGCGGTCCAAGCAGTTGTAGGAAACGTTGAGTTTGCCTCCGACAAACCACTCGTGTTTCGCATTGGCGAAGTCTTCCACCATAACCTTATCCCATTTTTTAAACCAGTCAAGCTGTTCTGCCAGTTCACCCCAGAATGCTTCCGGGTCCTCAATAGACTTTTTATGCATGGCCTTATATTCTTCCATGCTTTTAATATAAGCCTTCTCAGTAACTTCTTTGGCAGGAGGAAAAACTCTTGTCTCCGCCATCATGGAGGTAATTGCTTTCGATTCGGCCATTATCCTGGACTCCCTTCTCGAAATTAGTTTAAAGTTCTTAAAAGCATATCTTCTATCTTAATAAAAACTGCCCTTTCAAATCACCCCCAAAAAATATTCAGCTATTTTATTTAAAAATTTTACCTTATGAAATTTTATTAAAGCAATGAAAGGATGTCAAGGTTTTTCTTGACGCAAATCTTCCTTAAAGGTAAATTGGGCTTGACATCAAAACTCATGGGAAGTATTATTTAACATGAATTAATGTAGGTTTTAGGCGTTGTGTATATTATTTAAGGAAGAGTTGCTTTTTCTTGTAAGATTAAAGGGCATTGGCGCAAGTGTTTGCCCAATCATGGTTCAGAGCTGTAATCTTGTAATTCTTAAGGATCTGGTTGCCGGGTGGAGGCACTGTTAAAGCCGGGTATTTTGGGGAAAGCTGAAAAGGTTGTAGACAAGAATGACACTGCCCCTGTTCACGGCAGTGGAAAAATTGAAGTGCTTGCGACGCCAGCCATGATTGCTCTTATGGAAAATGCAGCGTTTTCTTCCGTGGAGCCTTTTTTGGGGGGTGATTTGACAACTGTCGGAATCTATGTAAACGTTCGGCATCTTTCAGCAACGCCTGTTGGTGTAAAAGTTGAAGCGCAGTCTGAACTAACCGAAATAAACGGTGGAAAACTGGTTTTTAAGGTAACTGCCTGCGATGAGAGTAAAATGATTGGTTCAGGAACTCATGAGCGTTACGTGGTTTCCAGGGCAAGTTTTTTAGAAAAGCTAACCGGTTAATCTTTTAAGTGATTATTGTTGTATGCGTTTTTTTACCGTTCGTTTCTGTCCATATTGAAAAAACAAATAGCGCCGAAAGGTGTCATTGGAAATCGTAAACCTCATTTTTTAACTAGCTTAACTCTATTTTTAATTTATAGATAGCACAGGCGTATAAGTGTTTTCAATCTTATGATAAAAGGAGGTTTCTGTTTTGCAGCAGCCAGTAGCGATTGTAGTTTTTATTTTACTTGTCATAGTTTCGGTGTTGGCCTTTCTTTATGCTCTCATCTGGCGTGTGGGAGTAGTAACTTTAGGCCAAAAGGAAAACAGGTTGGACAAATCCGGTCAGCGGTTCGGGAATTTCATAGTGAACGTTTTTGCACAACGAAAGATATTAGCTAAAAATATTGGAATTGTGCATTTCTTTATTTTTTGGGGTTTTATTTTTATCTGTCTTGGAGAGATACCGCTGCTCTTCGAGGGATTGTTCGGCATAAAAGTGCCTTTCCTGAGCACGAGCCCAATCTTTATTACGGTTCAGAATGTAATAGCTGCTATTGTAATAATCGTCCTGATTATAGCGGCATACAGAAGGTGGGTATTAAAACCCGATTACCTTTACCGCACTTCGGAAGCAGCCATAATTGTAATCTTAATCTTTGGCGTAGTGATTACCGAATGGTTTGCCACTTCAGCCAGGCTAGCCCTGGAGCCGAATCCGGCCGCAGCTTTTGCCCCGGCGTATAGCGTTGTTGTTTCATGGCTGGCAGGCTTAAGCGAAGAAACCCTGGTGAAGGTCAAGGATTTCTTCTGGTGGTTCCATATGCTGATTCTGCTTGGTTTCCTTGTTTACATTCCCAATTCCAAACATATGCATTTATTATTTGCTCCTTTTAACGCATTTTTTGCCACTTTGCAGCCCCGCGGAGCTCAGATCAGGCCGATGAATCTTGAAGATGAAGAAGTAACCGAATTTGGTGTGGGGAGAATTGAACAGTTTTCCTGGAAACAGCTTTTAGACAGCCTTTCCTGCGGTGAGTGCGGGCGTTGTATGGATAACTGCCCGGCGAACCTTTCCAAAAAACCGCTGAATCCAAAGAAGCTGCTCAGCCGGCAGTTAAAAGAACACATGCTTGAAAAAGGCACTTTAATGTTAAAGAAAGGGTTATTCGACACGGGTGAGGAGGCCGCGGATCAGGTTGAAAAAGTTATCGCGGCGGATCGCCAGGCAGCTGAAATATTAGAAAAATCCTTAATCGGAGATGTGGTTACCGAGGATGAGATTTGGGCCTGCACGACCTGCTTCTCCTGTCAGGAACAATGCCCGGTTTCCAATGAGCATGTTGCCAAGATGGTCGATATGCGCAGGTACCTTGTTATGATGGAGAGCAGCATTGCGCCCGAGCTGCAGCTGGCTTTCAGAAATGTTGAGAAAAATTCCAACCCCTGGGGCGTTGGCTGGGCAAACCGCGGTGAATGGGCAAAGGATCTGGATGTTAAATTAATGAGCGACGACAGCAATGTGGAATACCTTTACTGGGTAGGCTGCGCCGGTTCCTTTGATGACCGGGCTAAAAAAGTCGCCGCAGCGGTGGTTGAAATTCTTAAGGCTGCCGGAATTAACTTCGCTATACTGGGCACCGAGGAAAAATGCTGCGGAGATTTTATCCGGAGAGCAGGCAACGAGTACCTGTACCAGTCCCTGGTTGCGGAAAATGTGGAAACCTTAAATGGATACGGTGTGAAGAAGATTGTTACCGCCTGTCCCCATTGCCTGAATACTCTTAAGAACGAGTATCCTGCCTTTGGCGGAAACTTTGAAGTTATTCACCATACGCAATTAATCAACCAGTTAGTAGCAGAAGGCAAGCTTGCGCTTAACAAGAGCGGCGGCGCAGAAAGCCGGAAAGTGGTTTACCACGATTCATGTTATCTTGGCCGCTACCAGCAGGAATATGTTGCGCCCCGGGCAGTTCTGCAGATGGTTCCCGGTGTGCAGCTGGTTGAGATGGACAGGAACCGTTCGGCCAGCTTCTGCTGCGGCGCAGGCGGCGGGCGGATGTGGATGGAGGAACATCTTGGCGATAGGATTAACAATATGAGGACTGAACAGGCTCTGTCCAAAAACCCGCAGTTAATCAGCGCCAACTGTCCGTTCTGTATCACAATGCTGGAGGATGGAGTAAAGGTTATGAGCGATCCGGATGCTGATCCTGTAAAGGTTATGGACCCGGCTGAGCTGATTGTTAAACTGCTGCATTAAGAAACGGCGGAAACCAACAATAACAAATATAAGATATAAAATGCCAGTCAAGGTACTGGCATTTTATATTAATGGGCAGTTGAAATTGCCCTGCCTCCAAGCAGCGCAAGTATATGACTATAGTAAGCCGGAAAAGGCTCCTCTGCAATATCCCTTTCTCCGAGGGGAAGATTGATTTCCAGAGTGTCAAGGGTTGTTGTGGGTTTTGCGGAAAGAATCAGTACAAAGTGGCCCAGCAGAAGCGCGTCCAGGATGTCATGTGTAACGAAAACAATTGTACGCGGGTTTTCTTTCCACATCCCGGCAACCTGCTGAACAAGTTCCATACGCAGGGGGGCGTCAAGGGATTTAAAAGGTTCATCCAAAAGAAGCAGGTCATGCGGAAATGCAAAAGCGCGGCAGAGGGCAAGCCTTTGCTTCATACCGCCGCTAAGGACCTTGGGATAGCTGTTTCTGTATTCATATAAACCCATAGCTTTGAGATACATCTCAATAAGATCCTGCCGGCGTGACAGGGTTAGATCCTGCAATACAAAAGAAATATTTTCAGAAACCGTTTTCCAGGGCAAAAGACGCGGCTCCTGAAATACACAGCTGATTCGCAGGTCGGCTGTTCCGGAAATGCTGCCAGTATCAGGCTGTTCCAGACCGGCCAGCAGGTTAAGGATTGTTGTTTTGCCGCAGCCGGAAGGTCCAATCAGGCAGATAATTTTCCCCGTCGGAACGGAAAAAGAAAAATCATTAAGCACTCTGGTCTGCCCGAATGATTTATAAACATGGTTAAAACCAATATGGTCTAAAGAGATCACTTCCATTGATTCGTTTTTTGCCGTGACAGACAGGAAAGCAGCCGATCCGTCAGAAGGCCGAGGATAATTAGAAAAAAGGTCCAGGCAAACAGGGTGGCGGTTTCAAGATTTGACCTTGCGATAGCCATGCCTGCCCCTACTCCCTGGTTGACACTGAGCAGTTCCGCCATAGCCACCGCCCTCCAGGTTGTGCCGAGAGCTGCGGCAAGGCCTGCAAAAAGGTAGGGAATCACCTGAGGAAAGTAAACTTCCCTGATTATCCGCAGTTTGCCGACACGAAAAACGTCGGCCATCTGCAGCAGCTGCAGGTCAACACTTTTAATACCCTGGATTGTGTTAATAATGATCAGAGGCAGGGTGGTTACGAATACTACAAATAACGGAACTCTCGCAAAGCCAATCCAGATCATGGCTAAAAGAAGCCAGGAGATCAAAGGGATTACCTGCAGAACAACAACCAGGGGTTGAAAAAGACCGGCCGCGGTTTGGTTAAGGCCTATTAAAAAGCCCAGAGGTGTTCCTGCCAGGACGGCCAGTCCGAAACCTGCAAAGCCGCGAGCCATGGTTTGGCGGCCCTGCTCCCAGAGAAGCCCGCCGACCGCCAGCGAAAAAAAGGAACGCCATGTTTCAGCGGGAGAAGGGACTATTACCGGGTTGTAAAATCCGGAAATGAATTGCCATACTGCCAGGAGTAACACCAGGCCAAAGAAGGGCGCAAAATATCTATTTTTTAAGGAAGAATTTTTCATCAGGCAGTTTTCCACCTACCATGTCCGGAGAAAGTTCCAGTAATCTGGAAAGGTAAATTTCCACGTCGTTTCTGGCCTTTTCCCCCTCAACAAACTTGAGTTGTGTGCGCTTAATGCTTTGAATGAAAACCGGAGCGGGTATTTGCAAACTGGTCTGGACCAGGGAAGCCGAACCGGCCGGATTTTTCACAGTTTCGTCCATTGCCTGCGCATAAGCTTGCTGGAATGAGGTTACCAAAGAAGGATATGAATTTGCAAAACTGTTTCTGACAATCATACCAGCCTGGGGCAGTCCGGTATTTTTTCCTTCAATAGCCTGCCATCCCTCGTAAAAATTTTTGACAATCCGTACTTTGTTGTTTTTAAGCAGCGCCTGGGTTACCATCGGTTCTGGAAGAACGGCGTTCTTCGCCAACCCGCTAATCATCATCTTGGCAATTTCCGGCGAGTCAAGGTAAATTATCTTAAGATCATTTTCTGAAATCCCATTTTTATTGAGAAAATAACGCGTCAGTACATCCGGGGTAGACCCTCTTGCGCCTATGTAAAGTTCTTTGCCTTTAAGGTCGTCCCATTCGGTGACACCGTTTTTTGCAGAGACAAGGTATAAAATGCCCCAGGTATTTACATTAGCAAGGGAAATGTCAATTTTTCTGTTGTATAGTTTAGCTGCCACATTAATGGGGAGGATCGTGAAATCGGCCTCATTTCTGATTACGCGGGTGGTAGCCTCTTCGACTGTCTTATAGATAATTAAATTTATCTTAACGCCTGAAGTCAGTTCCTTGCCTGCCATTTTAAGAAGGGGAGCTGTTGCAGGGGCTATCGGAGCCTGGACGGTAATTTGCCCCGGCATTTTTAAGGATTCTTTTTGTTGTTTTTCACCTGTTTGTGTCTTGGCGCATCCGGTAATAAGCAGTGCGATAATCAGGCCGGTAATTAAAAAAGCCTTTTTAATCAATTCCTTTACCTTTCTTTTATCTTATTTTCATTTTACCAAAATAGGAGTTTCAATATTTTTCCCTTTGCGCTATGTTCGATTATACATGAATAATCATAAACATCAAGCTTGTAAGACGACAAACGGTCATTAAAAGGCTGCTTAAAATTGCCAGTCCGGGGAAGCGTGAATTGCCCCGTATCCGTACCCGCCGGCTATACTTCTTCCCATCTGTTCAAGCTCCTCTTTCCACCGTAAATATGAGTTGCCGGACTGTGTTCTTGTTCTCCCGGGATAAATGTCATAGTAGGACCGGTAGGGCAGGGGAGTTAAATCAGGCATTACTACATTTGCGCCGGATTTAAGAGCAAGCCGCCTTCCGGAAGCGTGAACCGCGGCGATTGCGGTTGTGGCCGGCAAATGCGTCAGCGGCAGCAAGAGGCGTGTTACCGCCAGGGCTTTCAAGTTTAAATACAGATCGCCCGGCAAAGAATTTCTCAAGGGAGTCTGCAGGTGCGGAATAAAAGGGCCGATACCGGCCATCTCAACCCCCAGTTTCCTGAGCAGCAGGATGTCCTCAGTGACAGAGTCCAAGCTTTGTCCTGGCAAACCTATAATATTCCCGCTTCCTACCTGATAGCCAAGTTCTTTCAGTAAACTTAACTGTTTGAGCCTGCCGGTCAGGTTTGTTCCGGGTCTCAGCCGTCCGAAAAGGAATGGTTCACTTGTCTCGAATTTTAAAAGATAACGATCAGCCCCGGCAAGGCGCATTTTTTGGTAAGCATCTTTTGTCAAATCACCCAGAGAAAGTGTTACTGCGACATCTGAACATGCTTTGATGCGGCGGACTAAATCGGCGATTACCTCCGGTTTATAGTGAGGGTCTTCTCCCGCCTGGAGCACAATGGTTTTAAATCCCTCCCGGCTTGCCTTGACGGCTGCGGAGAATATTTCATCCGCCGGCATTCTGTAGCGGGTGAGTTTCCGGTTATCCCTTCTCAAACCACAGTAAAGACAGTTCTTAATACAATTGTTTGAGAACTCAATAATTGCACGCAGGTGGACTTCTTTGCCCAGATACCTTTCGCGGACTTCGTCGGCTTTTTGAAACAATGCCTGCAACTGTTCCCCCTCAGCCCGAAGCAAGGCCGCAATATCTTCCCCGGAAAGAGAATGAGCCTTTTCATATCTGTCAAAAATCGCGGAAAACCGTTCTTCCAGATTTATTACCTCCAATCGCTTCTTTAAACCCCAGAGGAATTTCATCCTCATCGTATAGGTCCGGCTGCCAATCAAGAAGAGCCAGCGCCTCCGGGAAAGGAGACAACGCACGGTGCAGAATACCCTGTATGTAAGCTATCAAGACGCCGTAGTTAACCATGGGTACATCTGCTTCTCGGGCCTGCAGAATACGAAAAAGCATTTCCCGCCGGTTCAGCATACATGCCCCGCAGTGAACAACGAGCTTATATTCTTTCAGATTTTCAGGCAGTGGACCGCCTCCCGATATAATATCGAAGCAAAGCTCTGCTCCCGCCGATTGCCGCAGCCATCTTGGTATTTTTACCCTGCCGATATCGTCGGCTGCAGGATGATGCGTACAGGCCTCCGCGATTAAGATTTTATCCCCCGGCGCGAGCGCAGGGATTGCTTTCAGACCGGCCACCAGGGTGTGAAGGTCGCCTTTGTATCTGGCGAATAAAACAGAGAAAGATGTAAATAAAACGTCGCCGGGCGTGTCTGCTGCCGCCTTGAGGTAGGCTGACGCATCCGTCACGACCAGCTTCGGGCGGATGGACATTCCCTGTATAATGTGGCGAAGTTCCCTTTCCTTGACCATTATGGCGACACAGTCATGTTCCAGAACATCCCTGATCAGCTGCTGCTGAGGAAGAATGATTCTTCCTTTGGGGGCGGCTTTGTCGATAGGAATCACCAGGATTACAGTATCTCCCGGCGAGAGCAGATCGCCAGCAATTGTAGGGGGCGTCCAATCGCCCGGCACGTGTTTGACGATCGTCCGGAGCAGTTCTTCAATTCCTGCGCGTGTGCGGGCGCTTACTTTAACCAATGGTATTGCAGGGGAATCCGCCCATTTTAAACAGGAGGTATCCGGGCGGAGATCTATTTTATTGATCACGCCGATTATGGGGATATTGCGTTTCTTTGCCGCGGCTAAAATTTCCTCTTCGCTTTCCCCAAAACCTGTTTCAGGATCAAGAACGAGCAGGACAAGATCGGTTTTTTGAAGAACTTCGAGACTCTTTCCCGCTCTTTTAGCGCCCAGGCTGCCTGTGTCGTCAATTCCCGCCGTGTCAGTGAGCAAAACCGGCCCAATGGGGAGGATTTCCATGGCTTTTTCAACAGGGTCGGTAGTTGTACCGGGCAGGTCGGCTACAATGGCTACTTCCTGGTTGGTTAGCGCATTAATCAGGCTTGATTTGCCGGCATTGCGCCGTCCCAGAAAGGAGATCCTGACCCGCTGGCCGCGCGGAGTCGAGTTAAGATTATTCATTTTCATCCCACCTATCTTAATGTTTTGGAACCATACTCGTATATGTTTAAAATTTAAGGTCTCTTTGCCCTTCCTCCATTTGCTCCAGCAGAGTTTCCAACTTTTGCGCTCTTTTCGGCATTCCGGCCCGGAACCAGTCGATGTGGTTCCGGATAACCTTTTCACCGGCAAGGCGGGTTTCCGGTGAGGCATAATCCAGCAAGTATTCTTTAAAAGTCAGTACGGCGTTTGGAAGGCAGAAGTTTTTAACGAGTCCTTTTTTGGCATAGCTCATGAAGTTGCAGCCAGTTCTTTCCGCCCTGTAGCAGGAAGTGCAGAAAGAAGGTATATAACCGTCCCGGCATAGCTCCTGGATAAAGCTGTCCAGTTGGCGCGTGTCGCCGAGCTGGAACTGCTGCCGGTTCATAATGTGCTCCCGCTCCATCTCCGCATAACCGCCGACTGCGATGCGGGAGCCGGCGTCTGTTTGGGAGACGCCAAGTTTGATCGCCTCCCGCCTCATCTCCGGAGTTTCACGGCAGGTCAGAATAAGCCCGGTGTAAGGCACGGCGCACCTTAAAACGGCGATTACCTTCTTGAAGTCGTCGTCGCTGACCAGGTAACGTGAAGAAACGGACAGCGGAGTATTTATCGCCGGTTCCAATCTTGGAAAGGAAATTGTATGCGGACCCACCCCGAATTCCTCTTCCAGGCTATGAGCATGGCGGATCAGGCTGAGCACTTCGAACCGCCAGTCATAAAGGCCGAAGAGAGCTCCGATGGCGACATCGTCTATACCGGCCTCCTGGGCGCGGTGCAGGGCAAACACCCGCCAGCGGTAGGAGCCTTTTAGGGTATTGATCGGGTGCATTTTTCTATAAGTCTGGTGGTGATATGTTTCCTGGAAAACTTGGTATGTTCCTATACCGGTTTCTTTAATCCGGCGGTATTCCTCAATGCTGAGCGGGGGCGCATTGACATTGACCCGCCTTATTTCATTGCGGCCGTTTTTAGTTTGATAAATTTTTTCTATCGAGCTGCACATATAGTCAACATCGCTGTCAGGATGTTCGCCGCAGACCATGATCAGGCGCTTTTGTCCTTTGGAAGTCATTATTTTAATTTCTTCCCCGATTTCATCCATGGAAAGGGTGCGTCTTACCAGTTCATTATTTTTTTCCCGAAAGCCGCAGTAAGCGCAATTATTTACACAGGGGTTGGAGATGTACAGCGGAGAAAAAAGAACAATCCGGTTGCCGTAAATCTCCTGTTTTATCCAATATGCCGTCGAAAATAATTCGTCGACTAGCTCCTGGTCCCGGCAGTTCAGCAGAACAGCAGCGTCTTCCAGGGACAGTCCGTTGAGTTCCCTTGCCTTGGCTAAGATTTCTCTTGCCTGTGTGCTTTCAGGCGTAAGGGCACTGTTGAGCGTGTTCATAATCAAATCGTCGTTAATAAAATCTTCCGGTCTTTCGGCTTCTTCATAATGCCTGATTGTTTTCAGGCGTTCTTCACGCCAGGTTTGCTCATCTTGATTCAATTTCATTGGCCTCCTTAGTTAATTTTCAAATTTTCATCTTTCTCTTTCCTTAGCTTCATTTTTAAGCTTGAAAAAACGGGCGCCAGCCACCCCTGGAGTAGTCAGTTCTTCAGGATGAACAATGGCTTCAATCTCTTCCCTGGAAAAAAGCCCGTCTTCAATCAGCAGTTCCGTAACCGGTTTTTGAAGTTCGACTGCGCGGTGAATTATCTCACTTGCTTTTTCATAGCCCAGGTAGGGGGCAAATGCGGTTATGACGGCGTTGCTTTTATCCAAAAGCTCGCGGCAACGCCCGGCGTCGGCTGTAATACCCCGGATGCACTTAATGTTAAGAAGCTTTACGGCGTTGATCAGCATGGTCAAAGACTGCAGCAGGTTGCAGGAAATAAGAGGAAGAAAAGCGTTTAGCTCAAACTGCCCGGAGGCGGCGGCAAGGTTTACACACAGGTCAGCGGCAATAACCTGAAAAGCGACCTGGGTGGTCATTTCGGGAATTACAGGGTTGACCTTTCCCGGCATGATTGATGAACCGGACTGAACTTCCGGCAGTTTCAACTCACCGAAGCCCGCCCGCGGCCCCGAGGAGAGCAGGCGCAAATCCCCGCAAATTTTGGCAAGATTAACTGCAGCCGCCTTGATGAAGCCGGAGACTTCAACGAAAATATCTGCGTTTTGAGTGGCTTCAAAGGGGTTTTCAGCACGGGCCAGGCCAAATCCCGTCAAATCGCGAAGGATTTCAATCACCCGGAATATATACCGCCGGTTAGCATTTAAACCCGTGCCCACAGCAGTGCCTCCCAGATTGACCTGGCGAAGTCTTTCTTCCGCTTTGTACAGCCGCCACCAGTCACGGGCAACCGCTTCAGCCCAGGCGCCAAACTCCTGTCCCAGCGTGACTGGTACCGCATCCTGTAGTTCTGTGCGTCCGATTTTTAAAACAGCGTTAAATTCCCTTTCTTTCGCCTGCAGCGCATCCTGCAGTCCTGCCAGTGAAGAAGAGAGTTCACGGATAAGTTTAATAGCCGCTATGCGCAGAGCTGTCGGGTAGACGTCATTGGTTGACTGGCCGAGGTTAACATGGTCGAGGGGGTGTACGATAAGGTAGTTGCCCTTTTTTTCTCCGAGAATTTCAATAGCCCGGTTGGCAATAACTTCGTTAACATTCATATTGGTTGAGGTTCCGGCGCCGCCCTGAAAGGCGTCAGTGACCATCCAACTAATTAACTTTCCGGCGGCGAGCTCACCTGCGGCTTGAACAATTGCCGGACCGCGCCTTTCATCAAGCAGGCCTGTTTCCATATTGGCCAGCGCAGCCGCTTTTTTTACCAGGGCCATTGCAAAAATAAGCTCCGGATGGACCTTGGTCCCTGAAACTGAAAAGTTTTCCTGAGCCCGTAGGGTATGAATTCCGAAATAGGCTCCGGCCGGAACCGATCTTTCCCCGAGCAGGTCTTTTTCTATGCGCGTGCCGGTTGAATCAATCTCTTCAAGGATAGCGTCAGTCAATATTTTTATCAAAGATACCTCCTTTAACATTTTTATAAAAAAAGCCCACTTCTGCAAAAAGTGGACTTCGGACTTGGTCAAGCATTTACGCAGATCCTTGATTGCAGGAATACTCCCTTTTCGCAGACGCTTAAATTATTTAGTTGTGTTGAAGGCAAATTATTAAGTACAGATGACTGATTTTACCTCGACACTTTCAATATTGCCCAGCTTGCCTGTTAAAGCGCCGATTTGATCAGTGTCGCCTTCAAAAGTAAGGGCAATAACAGAAACATTTCTTTCCTTGTATGGTATACCCATTCTTCCAATGACAATGTCAGCATATTCGCTAAGAATGCTGTTTACCTTGGGAGCGGCGGTTTTCCGGTCGGTAATTACTATACCGATTACACCGATCCTTTTTTCTTTCATTTGTTCTTCCTCCAATCATATCATTAATTTACAAAAAAATCTACTTTCCTCAAGGGGAAAGTAGATTTAATAAACTATTCTACAGACCCCTTGGCTTCAGTTTTATACCTTGTTCGCAGGGCTTTGTCAGATTATTGCTTTAGTCCTCTTTATAAACTCCCCGTGCCGTATATTTGGTATGAAGGAGGTGATGTGATTTCTCCCCCAGAGGTGTGCCCAGGAATTCTTCGTAAATCTTTGTTATTGAAGGGTTCTGATGTGATTTGCGAAGCCCAAGGCTTCTGTCTTCCTGGTACAGCGCCTCCGCTCTTAACCGCCTGATTTCATTATCCACCGGAATGGGCTGCCCGCCGCCGCTGACGCAACCGCCCGGGCAGGCCATGATCTCGATAAAATGGTACTGGGTCCCTGCTTTGATGCTTTCAAGCAGTTTTCTTGCATTTCCTAAACCGTGCGCTACGGCCACCTTGACGTCTCCGATTCCTTCTATCGGTATGGTGGCTTCTTTTATTCCCTGAAGGCCCCTGACAGCCATAAATTCCACATTGTCCAGGGTCTTTCCGGTTGCTACTTCATAGGCTGTCCTCAGGGCGGCTTCCATTACGCCGCCTGTGGCGCCAAAAATTGTGCCGGCGCCGGTATATTCTCCCAGCGGGTCATCATAGGAACCGTTTTCCAGACTGGCAAAATCTATGCCTGCCTGCTTGATCATCTTGGCCAGTTCCCTGGTTGTGATAACGTAGTCTACATCTTTGAAGCCACTGTCGGTCATTTCAGGCCTGTTGCATTCAAATTTCTTGGCTGTGCAAGGCATTACGGATATGACCACCATGTCTTTCGGATCTATACCCGCCTTTTGGGCGTAGTATGTTTTAGTAAGCGCGCCAAGCATCTGGTGCGGGGACTTGCAGGTTGAAAGGTGAGGGAGCATTTCCGGATAGAAATGTTCGATAAATTTAATCCAGCCGGGGCTGCAGCTGGTTATTAGCGGCAGCGTCCCTCCTTCCTTGACCCTTTTTAAAAGCTCGTTGCCTTCTTCAATGATGGTCAGGTCGGCGGCAAAGTTTGTGTCAAAAACAAGGTCAAAGCCAAGTTTTCTTACTGCCGCCAGCATTTTTCCGGTAACCAGGGCGCCCGGGGCAAAGCCGAATTCTTCTCCCAGAGCTGCTCTTACCGCCGGCGCGTCCTGAATAGCCACAATCTTTGTCGGATCGGCCAGAGCTCCCCATACATCTTCAATGTTTTCTTTTTCAGTGATTGCTCCTACGGGGCAGACAACGGTACACTGCCCGCACATAGCGCAGGCAACGTCGTTTAAGCTGGCGTCAAAGGCAGGTTCAACCCTTGTCTCAAATCCCCGGCCCTGTGTGAAAATGGCGCTCACGCCTTGAATCTCTTTGCAGACAGTCACGCATCTGCGGCAAAGGATGCATTTGTTCTGGTCCCTTCTTATTGAAGGCGAGAGGTCATCTATACGGCCCTCGCTCTGTTCGCCTCTGAATCGTACTTCCCTGATTCCCAGTTCTTCAGCCAAACCCTGCAGTTCGCAATTGAGGTTGCGGGCGCAGGCCAGACATTCCATGGGATGGTTGGAAATAAGCATTTCTACTGCAAACTTTCTGGCTTTTCTTACCCTGTCATTGTTTGTATTTACGACAAGCCCTTCGCTTGCCGGGAAAACACATGATGCCTGCAAGTTGCGGTTACCTTCAATTTCCACCAGACACACCCTGCAGGCTCCGATAGCCTGGACTTCCGCTAAGTAACAAAGCGTAGGGATATGGATGTCGGCCTTTTGAGCGGCTTCCAGTATTGTCGCGCCATCCTCAACCTGCACTTTTTGGCCATTTATGGTTAAGTTAATCATCCCGGGTGTTCACGCTCCTTGTTTCGTATTTGGAAATCTATTCTTCATCCCGCCTGTAGCAATGCAGGCATCTCTTGGCTTCTTCGATTGCCATTTGGACAGGATAAGCGAGAACAACTTCATTGAAGTTGCTGATTCTTTCTGTTACCGCTATTTGCGGGCTCTCGATTCTCTCCATTTCCTT
This sequence comes from Firmicutes bacterium UBA4049, assembly GCA_002382755.1. Lineage (GTDB taxonomy): Bacteria > Bacillota > Desulfotomaculia > Desulfotomaculales > Nap2-2B > 46-80. The sequence continues at coordinate 19,174 of DFZT01000056.1, forward strand.
CTGGTACGCTTCTTCATTGTAGGTAACGGTCATCTTAACCAGTTCATCATGGTAGGCGTCTTTAAAGGTTCCGTCTCCGCCGAGGAACTTGTCGATGGAAAGAGCCGCATTTTTGCCGTCTGCTATAGCCTCTACGACTGTCGCCGGTCCTCTTACATTATCGCCGGCTGCAAAAATGCCTTCTTTGGATGTTGCCAGGTTCGTGTTAACATTAAAGGTACCGCTCTTGGTTACCTGAATCCCGTCGCCGTCCAGGCAGCTTAAATCCGGCGCCTGACCGATGGCGGCGATGACCATGTCCGCCGCCAGAGTAAACTCGGAGCCCGGTATGGCCTCCGGTCTGCGGCGCCCGCTGTTGTCGAACTTGCCCAAAGACATGCGTGCGCATTCAATTCCGGTTACCTTCCCGTTTTCACTGATTATTTTTACTGGAGCAACCAGGGTTTGAATCTTGATGCCTTCTTTTTCAGCGTCGATGATCTCTTCCTCGTTAGCCGGCATATCTTCTTTTTCCCTGCGGTAGAGGATGGTAACGTCCTTGGCGCCCAGTCTCAAGGCGGACCTGGCCGCGTCTATGGCTACATTCCCGCCGCCGATAACAGCTATATTTCCATCTGCTTGGACAGCTTTTTTCAAGTTGAGATCGCGCAGGAAGGTTACACCGTCAACAGCGCCCTGTGCATCTTCTCCCGGCACGCCCAGCTTTTGTCCCTTGTGCGCTCCGGTCGCCATCAGGATGGCTTTGAAACCCTGGGCAAAAAGCTGCTCCGTAGTTATATCCTTGCCTAAAGCTGTATTTAGTTTAATTTCCACGCCGAGGTCAGTAATGGCCTTGATTTCCGCATTCAGGATTTCCTTGGGCAGTCTGTACTCGGGAATTCCGACAGCCAGCATGCCGCCCGCTACGGGCAGGGTCTCAAATACGGTCGTCTTGTATCCCTTACGGGCCAGGAAATAGGCCGCAGTAAGGCCGGCCGGGCCTGCGCCGATTATGGCTACTTTGTCGTCCTTGGGTTCAGCAACCGGGGGACGGTAGGGGTCGCCGGAGTTCATATCCTGATCGGCTGCAAACCTCTTTAAAGCACAAATAGCTATCGCTTCGTCCAGCTGGTTCCTCCGGCACTTGTTCTCGCAGGGATGCACGCAGACACGCCCGCAGACAGCCGGGAAGGGGTTGGCCTCTTTAATCAGGGCGATTGCTTCCTTGAATTTCCCTTCACTGATCAGTGTAACGTAACCCCAGGCGTTCTGGTCCGCCGGACAGGCATTTTGACACGGCGCGTCAAACAGGGACGAGCAAACGCCTGCGCGGCAGTAACCGTCTCTAATATGTTCAAGATATTCGTGTTTAAAAAATCTCAAAGTCGAGAGCACCGGGTTCGGCGCCGTCTGTCCCAATCCGCACAGGGCCGAATCTTTAATGCGGGTGCAGAGCTCGATCAACCGGTCAATATCTTCCTCTTCGCCTTTTCCTTGAGTGATGCGCTGCAGGATTTCTAAAATTCTCTTTGTTCCAATCCGGCAGGGAGGACATTTGCCGCACGATTCATCCTGGATAAAATCCATGAAGAACCTGGCGAAGTCCACCATGCAGGTATCTTCATCAGTGATGATCAGTCCTCCTGAACCGACGATGGCTCCTATTTCAGCCACTGACTCATAATCTATGGGAATATTCAAATGCTGCACCGGGATGCAGCCCCCGGAAGGGCCGCCTATTTGGGCAGTCTTGAATTTTTTCTTGTTCTTGATTCCGCCGCCTATATCATAAACGATGTCACCGAGGCTGGTACCCATGGGCACTTCAACCAGTCCGGTGTTGTTTACGTTTCCAGCCAGCGCGAATACTTTGGTTCCTTTGCTCTTTTCCGTGCCGAAACTGGCAAACCAATCAGCTCCGTTTAGGATAATGGCTGCTATATTGGCATAAGTCTCCACGTTATTAAGCAAAGTGGGCGAATTGAAAAGGCCTTTTACGGCAGGGAAAGGAGGCCTCGGTCTGGGTTCGCCCCTTTTGCCTTCAATAGAAGTCATCAGGGCGGTTTCTTCTCCGCAAACGAAAGCTCCCGCCCCTATCCTGATGTCTATATCAAAGTCAAAGCCCTTATCAAAGATGTTTTTCCCCAGGAAATTATTTTCCCTGGCCTGCTTGATTGCCCACGTCAGCCGTTCGATGGCGAGGGGATACTCGGCCCTTACATAGACATAACCCTGCTTGGCCCCGATTGTGTAGCCGGCAATTGTCATTGCTTCGATAACACTGTGCGGGTCGCCTTCCAGGACGCTGCGGTCCATGAATGCGCCCGGGTCGCCTTCGTCAGCGTTGCAGACCACGTATTTGGTATCCCCGACGGCCTGGTTGGTGAACTTCCACTTCATGCCAGTCGTAAAACCTGCTCCGCCACGGCCTCTTAAACCGGATTTAATTACCGTGTCGATTACTTCCTCCTGTGTCATGGAGGTAAGCACTTTGTTCAGCGCTTTGTAACCGTCATGCGCAATGTAGTCCTCTATGTTCATGGGGTCGATAATTCCGCAGTTTCTCAGGACAATCTTCTGCTGGTTCTTGAAGAAAGCTATATCCTTCATTAAAGGAACAGACTCGGAAGTGGCCGGGTCCTGATAAAGCAAACGATCTACTATTTTCCCCTTGAGGAGGTGTTCCACAACGATATCTTCCGCGTCATCCGGGGTCAGCTTCTGGTAAAAAACGCCTTCCGGATAAACCAGCGCAAGAGGACCAATAACACAGGAGCCGACACAACCTGTCTCAATTATCTTAACTTCATTTTGCAATCCGTGTTCGTTAACCTTGGCAACAATAGCGTCTCTTATTTCCCGGCAACCTGATGAAACACAGGCTGCGCCGGCGCAAACAAGAAGTTGAGCGCGCCACTCCATTTTTATGCCTCCTCCTACTCGTATTTTTCAAGAATTTCCGTTAATTTAGCGGGTTTGGTCCGTGCATAGACGTCGTCGTTAATCAGCATGGCAGGGGCTAAACCACAGGCTCCAATGCAGCGCACCACGTCCAGGGAATATCTCCTGTCCTCGGTGGTGCCGCCTACTTTGATGCCCAGGTCCTTCTTTATTTTTTCGATTACTCCCTGTCCGCCGCGGACGTAGCAGGCTGTTCCCAGGCAGACTCTGATGCTGTGTCTTCCCTTCGGTACCGTAGTAAAGAAGGCATAAAAGGTTATTACACCGTAGACTTCATTAAGCGAAACGTTAAGGCCCAGTGCAACTTTCTCCTGCACTTTCTTGGGCAGGTAGCCGAACAGGTTTTGCGCCTTGTGCAGCACCATAATCAAGTCTTCCGGTTTACCGCGGTGCTCATCGATTATTTTATCTAGTTCAGGGTATAGTTCTTCCTCGCTTTTCTGAGCACAGAGACATTGATGTTCGCCGTCCATCTTTTTTCCTCCCTCTTTTCATACAACCTTTTCATACAACAATTATGTTAAATTTATTATCTAATCCTCCACGACCTTGCCGTCGATCTGGCTTCTCTTAAAATAGTGAGTGTGAAGGAGATGGTGCGATTTTTCCGAATTGGGTTGTCCCAGATACTTTTCGTAGATTGCCTTAACCGAGGGGTTCTCATGCGACCGCCTCATTGGCAGGGACTTGTCTTCCTGATACAGGGTCTGGCCTCTGCGGGCCCTCATAGCCATGTCGCTGCCCCAGGGTTGTCCGCCTCCGCCGACACACCCGCCGGGACAGGCCATAACCTCAATAAAATGATATTCGCAGTTGCCGTTGGCAAGCTGGGCTGAAACCTTATCCATCAGTTTTCTGGCATTGCCGAGTCCGTGCGCGACAGCTACTTTCAGCTTGATGCCGTCAACATCGACTTCGGCCTCTTTTCTTCCTTTCAAGCCTCTTACGGGTGTGATATCAAGATTTTCAAGCTCGCGTCCGGTGACCAAAAAATAAGCGGACCTTAAAGCCGCTTCCATAACTCCTCCTGTTGCGCCAAAGATAGTGGCGGCGCCGGTGTATTCGCCAAGGGGATCGTCTGCCGGCTCGTCGGGCATTGTTTTCAAATCGATGCCGGCTTCTTTAAGCATCCGGGCAAGTTCCCGGGTGGTCAGGACAAAATCGACATCCTGGAAACCGCTGTCTTTCATTTCGTCCCTCAGCGCCTCAAATTTTTTGGCGGTGCAGGGCATTATGGAAACAGAAACAATTTTTTCCGGCGCAATTCCCTTTTGTTCAGCATAATAAGTTTTGGAAAGCGTGCCGAACATCTGCTGCGGTGACTTGGCGGTTGACACATGTTTTCTTAAATGAGGGTAAAAAGTCTCCATAAATTTTATCCAGCCAGGACTGCAGGACGTAATAACAGGAAGATCTTTGCCTGCTTTAATTCTTCCGACTACCTCGGTTCCTTCCTCTAGGATGGTCAAGTCCGCCGTGAAGTTTGTATCAAAAACAGCGTCAAATTTCAGCCTTCTTAAAGCGGCATGCATTTTCCCCGCTACGAGTGTTCCGAGTTCCATCCCGAATTCTTCACCAAGCATCGCTCTTATTGCAGGCGCTTCCTGAACAACTACATGCTTATCGGGATTGTTCAACGCTTCCCAAACAGCTTCCACGCTGCTGTTTTCGTAGAGAGCGCCGACGGGGCAATAGACGGCGCACTGCCCGCAATTTACGCAGGGGCTGTTCCCCATGCCTTCGCCGCTGGCGGTCGTAATTACAGTTTCAGAACTTCTTTCAGCAAAAGTTAACGCGTTTACCGTCTGGATTTCCGAACATACCTGTACGCATCTTCCGCAAAGGATGCATTTGTTAGGATCTCTGACAATCGAAACGCTGGTGGTGTCAACTGGTTTCTTATCTGTATATTTTGGATATGTTAACTCCCTGATGCCCAAATTGGCTGCCAGTTCCTGGAGTTCGCATTTGCCGCTTTTAATGCAGGTAAGGCAGTCCATATCGTGGTCGGAAATGATCAGTTCGACTACTTCTTTTCTTGTGTTTCTTGCCCGCGCGCTGTTCGTTTGCACGTTCCAGCCTTTTTCCAAGGGCGTTGTGCATGCCCGTGTTAAAGTGGGAAGCCCCTCAACCTCAACGACACAGACTCCGCAAGCTCCTGTCGGAATAAGGTCCGGGTGGTGGCATAAGGTTGGAATGTTAATGCCTAAAGTTTTTGCCACGTCAAGGATGGTTGTCCCTTCTTCAAACTCTATTTCTATATTATTTATCCTTGCTTTTTCCATTTTCTGTTTCTTTAACCCCCTTTAGCGTAGTTATCTGCTAGTTACTTAACATGCTGCAGCAATTGGTCCTGGAAATTTCTTAATGCGCTTGAAATAGGAGAATAAGGGGCCTGACCCACCGGACAGAAAGAAGTATCGCGCATTACCTTGGAAATCTTTAAAAGCTGATCTAAATTATCCTTCTCCCCTTCAAAAGAAGCCAGACGATCGATAATTTTTACAAGCATCGATGTGCCGACCCGGCAGGGGGCACAGTGACCGCACGATTCGCGGCTGTAATAGTGCAGAACATTTTGCAGTACGTCAACAACATCCGCGTCTTCATCCATAACCAGCGCAGCGTATTTTTTAAGCACCGTATCCTTGGACAATTTTTACCTCCTCCATTCCCAATTGTTAACGTTTTGTAGCTCTGTATACAAAAATCCCTTTCTAATTTACCCCAAATCGTGATTTCCCGTCAAGGTATTTCTTAATCTTTTGGACTACAGCATAAAAGGGAGTTATTAGAACTTTCGGACTACAGCATAAGTAGTAAATTATTTGCCGCAAGGAAAGGGGAAAGGCTGTAACGCAATTGAACGGCATTGCCAAAAAAAACAGGTTGTCTGTAAAGGCATATTTATCATAAAATATATATTCACGTAGAATTAAAGAATATGGGAAGAGAAGACAGTATAGCTTAAGAAGGAAATATAATATTTCCGGCGAATTTTCGAAAAAGGGGGCGAATTGACTTGGCTGGAAAGACAGGTTCAGAAACAAAAAGAATAACCCGTTACCGCCTTCTTATCAAAGGGGTTGTCCAGGGGGTTGGTTTTCGCCCCTTTGTCTATAACCTCGCGCTTGCCCTGGGTATAAAAGGAAGCGTTCTGAATTCAGGTGAAGGGCTGGTTATAGAGGCTGAAGGTGAGGAGCAGGACATTCGCAACTTTTTAAAGGAATTAAAAGAAAATACTCCCCGCCTGGCCAAGATCAGCAATTATCAGGAAATCGAGCTGCCCCCATACGGGTACCGTTCCTTTGAAATACTTAAAAGCGCGCCCGGAAATGATAAGGAAGCCCTGATACCCCCGGACGTGGCTACCTGCCCGGAATGCGCAAAAGAAATATTTGACCCGCGGGACAGGCATTACCAATATCCTTTTACAAACTGCACCAACTGCGGTCCCCGCTTTACAGTGATCAACGAGGTCCCCTACGACAGGCCAAAAACTTCAATGGCGGTATTTGAGATGTGCGACGAATGCGCCCGTGAATATTATGACCCTGTTGACCGCAGGTTTCATGCCCAGCCCATAGCCTGCCCGAAATGCGGGCCCCGGGCGGAGGTCGTTGACCGTCGGGGAGCAAGAATTGACGGTCAGAAGGGATGGCTGGAGCGCTGCTGGGATATCCTGAAGGAGGGTAAAATACTGGCCCTGAAAGGGTTGGGCGGTTTTCACCTGATTTGCAACGCGAAAAACAGTGAGGCCGTAAAGGTTTTGCGCAGGCGAAAAGACAGGGATGCAAAGCCGTTTGCGGTAATGGGCAGGGATTTGGAAACCGTTCAAAAATATTGTCTGACCAGTCAACAGGAGGCTGAACTGCTCTGTTCTCCTCAGGCGCCAATAGTTATTTTAAAGAAGAGAACATCCTGCATGCTTCCGGGGGAACTTGCCCCCGGCCTTAAAACACTAGGTTTTATGCTGCCCTATACTCCTTTGCATCATCTGCTGTTAAACGGGCCTTTTGACGTTCTGGTAATGACCAGCGGCAACTACAGCAGCCTTCCTCTGGTTAAGGAAAACAGCCGGGCGCTTTCGGAACTTCATGAAATTGCGGATTTCTTTCTGCTGCATGACCGGGAAATAGTCAACCGGTGTGATGATTCACTGGTCAGAATTATAGACGGGGAAGAACAAATTTACCGCCGGTCGCGCGGGTATGTTCCGGGCTATTTGCCTGTCCGGCGGGAAAGTAAAGCCCCGGTTATCCTTGGCGTAGGCGGAGAGATGAAGAACAGTTTCTGCCTGCTTAAAAAAGAGCAGGCTTTTATGAGCCAGTATATCGGGGAAATCGACAGTGTGGAAGGCGAAGAAAACCTTTTTGCCAGCCTTAACAACTTTCAAAAACTTATTGGAGTAAAACCTGAAATTGTCGCCTATGACAGTCATCCGGGCTACCACTCAGCGCAGGCAGCCCTTAAAATTTACGCTCCGGCTTATGAGCAAATCCAGCACCATCATGCTCACCTGGCCAGTTGCATGGCTGATAACGGGATGGACAACGAGGAAGTCATCGGCGTTATTCTGGACGGGACCGGGTACGGCTCCGACGGCAACCTTTGGGGGTTCGAGGTCCTAACCGGGAATTATTCCGGCTTCAAACGCCAGTATCATCTTGCTTATGTACCGCTGCCCGGCGGGGAAATGGCTGTCCGGCAGCCCTGGCGGACAGCGGTGGCTTATCTGGTAACCTTTCTTCAAGAGAGAGGAAAAAAGTATGCCGCAATGCTTTTTAAGGATAAAAAAGTAGAAATAATTGAAAAAATGGTCGCCAGAGGTTTTAATTCGCCTTTATCTTCCGGCTGCGGGCGGCTTTTTGACGCAGTATCCGCTCTAACAGGAATTTGCCTGGAGAACACCTATGAGGGGCAGGCCGCAATTGAGCTTGGAGAGGTAGCCCTGGAACCCGAAGAAGGCATTTATTACCAGCCATACCCTTATGAGATAAGGGATGGAATCGTTTTCCCCGGTGGTATAATAGAAGAAATTCTAAAAGATAAATTTTCCGGTGTGCCTGTAGAAATTATTTCGACCAGATTTCATCAGACCATGGTCTATATCATCGGTGAACTTACGGAAAGAACCGCAGCCTTAACGGGTCTGAAAAAAGTAGTCTTAAGCGGGGGGACCTGGCAGAATTCATATCTTTTACAGGCTGCCAAGAGACTTTTAAAAACACGCGGCTATAAGGTTCTGACTCACAGCCGGGCACCGGCCAATGATGGAGGAATAGCCCTGGGGCAGGTTATGATTGCTAACTGGAGGTGGCAGGAAAAGTGTGTTTAGGTATTCCCGGTCAGGTCATAACGGTTGACAGGACGGAAAACTGGGCGGTAGTTGAAAGCTTTGGCGTTCAAAAAAAGGTCAGCATTCTTTTGATAGACGAGGAAGTAATTCCGGGTGAATACCTGATGGTGCACGCGGGATGCGCGATAGGAAAAATTAACGACGCTGATTACGCGCAGGAAACCTTAGAGCTTTTAAAGGAGGCTTACCTTGATAAACAGGAATGATCCGGAAATCGGCAAAAGAGTTTTGCAAAAGCTCACCGGCCTTGCCGATCGGGCTGCCAGCGAATTGGGAAGGCCGCCGGTTTTAATGGAAATTTGCGGAACGCATACGGTAGCCATTTCAAGAAGCGGCATCCGGAGTTTGTTAAAGGAATCCCTTGTGCTGAAGAGCGGCCCGGGATGCCCGGTCTGTGTAACCGATCAGAGTGACATAGACAGGATAATTCTTTTGTCGCGCCAGCCCGGCGTTGTAATTGCAACTTTCGGCGATATGCTGCGCGTTCCCGGGACAAACTCTTCCCTAGAACAGGAGCGGGCACGGCAGGCAAAAGTGGAAATATTTTACTCTCCATTGGAAGCAGTTGATTTTGCAGAAAAATACCCGGGAGAACAGGTTATTTTTTTAGGAATAGGTTTTGAAACAACTACGCCGGCCATCGCCCTGAGCATCAGGCAGGCGGAAAAGCAGGGCCTGAGCAACTACTCTGTTTTCTCCGTACATAAAATGGTTCCTCCGGTAATGAAGGTGCTTCTTAGCGATCCCGAACTTGGGGTGGATGGTTTTATCCTGCCGGGCCATGTATGTACTATAACGGGCAGGAAAGCTTTTGACTTTATTTCGGCTGAATATAACAAACCGGCTGTAATTGCAGGGTTTGAGCCGGTTGATGTTTTAGAAGCCGCCTGTCTCTTGTTGAAGCAGATTATTGATCGGCAGGCTAGGACAGTTAATGGATATACAAGGCTTGTTCAGGAGGAAGGAAACCAAAAGGCCAGGGAAATAATGGACCAGATTTTCAGCCCTGCAGATGTCTACTGGCGCGGCTTCGGTCTTGTGGAGGGCAGCGGCTTGAAAATTAGCCGGGATTATGAAGATTTTGACGCCAGCCTCAGGTTTCCTGCTGAAATTAACCCTGTTTCTCCGCAAAGCAACTTTGGCTGCGCATGCGGGGATGTCTTAAAGGGGAAAATTAATCCCGGGGATTGTCCTTTGTTTGCCAAAAGATGCACACCGTTATGGCCGGTGGGACCGTGTATGGTTTCCTCCGAGGGCGCCTGCGCCGCCTATTATCAATACGAGTTAAGTTAAAATAAAGAAATTAAAAAGTAGAGGGTGAAGATTTTTGCAGGGTAAACATGACATGGTGCTGCTCAGCCACGGGGACGGAGGGCTGCTGACACACCGGTTGCTGGAGAAATACTTTTTGCCGTTTTTTAAAAACGAGATTCTGGAAAGCCTGACCGACGCAGCCTGTTTTCTGGTTCAACCGGGGCGGATGGCCATCACGACAGATTCTTTTGTTGTCGATCCAATCTTTTTCCCGGGAGGCGATCTCGGCAAACTGGCTGTTTGCGGCACAGTTAATGATCTTGCCGTCAGCGGGGCAAAGCCTTTATATCTGGCTGCTTCATTCATCCTTGAGGAAGGTTTTGCGCTGCCTGAGCTGGAAAGAATAATCGAATCAATGTTCCTGACCTGCAAAGAGGCTGATGTACAGGTTGTTACAGGTGATACCAAGGTAGTCGGCAGGGGGCAGGCGGATAAAGTTTATATAACGACTACCGGTATAGGATACGTACTGCCGGAAGCAAATCTGGCCTATTTCCGAATAAAGCCCGGCGACGCGGTTCTGGTTAACGGCCCGCTGGGAGAGCATGGCCTGGCCATTATGCTTCAGCGGGAATCCCTTGGCTTGGAAAACCGGGTCTTCAGTGACTGCGCCCCCTTAAACAAGATAATCGAGCCTCTTTTAAGACGCTTTCCGGGTATAAAATTCATGCGCGATCTAACCAGAGGCGGCCTGGCGACTACAGCCAAGGAAATCGCTCTGGCTTCCGGCATGGACATCTGGTTTGACGAAACCAGCCTTCCTGTTGGAAAAACTGTCAAGGGGATTACCGAGCTCCTGGGTTTGGACCCTCTTTATCTGGCCAACGAGGGGAAGTTTTTAACTGTTGTGGAAGCCCGCGAAGCGGACGGTGTTTTAAACTACCTGAAGAATGAATGCGGAGCAAAAGAAGCCTGCGTCATTGGAGAAATAAGACCGGGCAGGGGAGACGTCTGTCTTAAAACTGCGCTCGGCGGCGTAAGAAAATTGAATATGCTCGCCGGCGCCCCGCTGCCAAGAATCTGTTGATCTGTGCAAAAAAATACAAAACAAACCGGCTGCGACATGAGCAGCCAGCTTATTTTATAACAGATATTAAACTGCAACAACACTTTTTACTTCAGGAACTTCTTGTTTCAGAACTTGCTCTATTCCGTTTTTCAAAGTCATAGCAGCAGCCGGACAACCTCCGCAGGCGCCCTTTAACCTGACTTGTACTACACCTTCAGGATTAACGTCAATAAGCTCGACATCTCCGCCGTCTCTTTGGAGAAACGGCCTGACTTTATTTAATGCTTCCTGTACTTTTTCCTTCATTAACTACAACTCCCTCCAGTATACGATAGATTGGCCAAGTAATAATGAGTCCATTGTACATTTAAACAATGCCGATGGCAAAAAGAATATATTAATAAAATATGTGTTTTTAATAAGTATATTTTATTAACGTGATTAACATAAGCGTTGGCCTGTATGGCCAAAAAGACAAAAATAAAGCAGCCTTGAGTTTAAGACTGCCTTAATGTAAAAAGCTTTATCTACTGAACTTTTTAATACTCCTGGGGAAGCTGTTTCAACTGGTCCAGGAAAAAGACAGGTCCGTCCAGGCAGACGTATTTGCTTCCTATATTGCACCTGCCGCATTTGCCGATGCCGCACTTCATTCTCATTTCCAGAGTTGTGATTACGTGATCATCCTGATAGCCTAATTTCTGAAGATTTTGCAGGACGAACTTGATCATGATCGGCGGCCCGCAGGTCAGAGCATACTTGTTTTCAGGCGATGGCTGTAACTCTTCCAGGTAAGTGGGAACAAAAGCGACATGCCCGTCCCAGCCTTCTTCAGCCCTGTCAATAGTCACATAAATTTGCGTGTCCTGCTTTTTAGGCCAGTTTTCAAATAGTTCTCTTTTGAAACACAGGTCATCCACCGAACGGGCGCCGTAGATTATATCCACCTTGCCGTAATCCTTGCGGTGTTCATCATCAAGGACATAATTAATCAGCGAACGCAGGGGCGCCAGCGCAAAACCTCCCGCTATAAACAGGATGTCCTTTCCTTCTAAGAGTTTGTAAGGAAAATTATTTCCGTACGGCCCCCGTATACCGATCTGATCGCCTACCTCAAGCTGATGAATTATGTTGGTCAGACGCCCGACCCTTTTAATGGTAAATTCCAGGAAGTCTTTAAAAGTCGGGGAGGAGGTAACCGAAATCATAGCTTCTCCTACACCAGGTATAGAGAGCATGGCGCACTGCCCGGGCTCATGCAGAAAATCGCCTTTACCGCCGCCTTCGAATTCAACCTTAAAAGTTTTTGTGTCGCTCGTTTCATCAATGATATTAGTTATAAACGCCATGCGCGGCAGGATGGGGTTTTGAAAATCACTCATTTCCGGCCACCTCCTGCAAATCAAGAATGATTTTGCGGGGATCAATATTTACCGGGCACTTCTGAACACAACGCCCGCACCCCACACAGCCAAAAATGCTGTACCTGTCCTCATGGTATTTGAATTTGTGCATAAAGCGGTTCCGTACCCGTTCCTTTTTGCTTGGACGCGGGTTATGGCCGCCTGCCATCAGTGTAAAATCTTTAAACTGGCAGGAATCCCAGCAGCGAATTCTTTCTCCTTCGAGGCCGGTCCTTGCGTAATCATTGATATCAAAACAATGGCATGTCGGGCAAAGATAGGTGCAGATTCCACAGCCCAGGCAGCGGTATGAAAGCTCCTCCCAGTAAGGAATTTCGTAATTCGCATCCAAGAAGGCTTTTAACTTTGGCAGATTGAAATCGCCTTTTAGGCCGGTCGGTTGTTTAAGCAGCCGGTCTGTGCCTTCCCGTTTTTCCTTATCGACCTGTTCCGCGCTGCTGTCCGAGAAAAACCGCGACTGCTTGTTAATCAGGTCAGTTCCCTGGTCGGTCACGCCTTCCGCCAGGAAATCCCCTCCGGCAGGCGTCAGAAAAATATCTGCTCCGTTTGATTCCAGGGGACCGCCGCCAACTTTAAAACAGAAACAGCCTCTTCCAACGGACTGGCAGCCAAGCCCTATAATTATCGTATTCTTCCTTCTGTCGCTGTAGTAGTTGTCATCAAATTTACCGTCAAAAACCGGATCCAGGGCCAGAATAGATTTGAGATCGCATGGACGTACGCCGAAAAGCACAGTACCGCCGGGCAAAGAAGGCTCTGACAGTTCGTACTTGCCATTTTCTATGCGGAAGGAAAAGATCTGTTCTGTTTGCGGAAAAAACCAGCTTTTGGGCGGCACAAACGAGTTCTGAAAAGTAAAGTCAACTTGTCCGGCGTCCGCCGCGGGGCTGAAGGAAACAAGATCATGTTCCCGGACGGGGGCAATCAGGATACGGTCTTTGGTTAGTTCCTGCAAGAATTGGACCAGGTTATCCTTGGATATTTTTTTGTAAACTGCCATTAAATCACCCCCTAATTTTGACTTTCCGGATCGTTGACAGCGTAAAAGCTCAGCGCCGGGAGGGCCTCAAGATCGCTGCCGGGCATGGGCGCCCCGAACAGTTCCTTGATGTCCTTGATTATTTTCCTGTTTAATGTCCGCAGGGGTATATCCGCGGGGCAGACCCTCTCGCATTCTCCGCAATCGGTGCAGCGGCCGGCCACATGAAAAGCCCTAATCAAATGAAAAGCGCTATTGTCGGAAAGATTCACCGTTTTTGCCACCCAGTCCGGTTCAACCATATCAAAGACACATTCCCGGCAGCTGCAGGCCGGACAGGAATTGCGGCAGGCATAGCAACGCAGGCACCGTTCAAAGTACTTGTCCCAGTAACTGCTTTTTTCTTCAAGCGGGGCGCCTTCCAGGGCTGCTACGTCGTTAAACTGGAGGTCGGCCTTGTCAGCTTCAAAACCTTTTTCTCCGAACAGGTGATCTGAAATTACCGGACGGCTGGACTCGCACTGGCGGCATTTTTCCAGGAGCCCTTCGTCCAGGCTGAAGGTAATCAGGCCGCCGCTGGTTTGGAGCTTGAAACCGGAATTGTCCACTGCCGCCTCGGAAACAACGGCGTCTGCCGGTATTTTCGCCTCAGCTTGTCCCGATTTTAATTGTCCGGGACAGCTTACACCCAGCACAATTATTTTTTCCCGTTCGATCTGTTTATCCTGTAAAAGCCGGATTATTGAACGGGAGTCGCAGCCTTTGACTACTATAGCTATTTTACCCTCGAAATTCTTCCATTGCAGCAGGTAATTTGCCAGATTCGATACGCACAAGGGGTTGAAAACCAGTTTGCCGACGTCTTCAGCGCGCTTGATGAATACTGGCATGGTTTTAGTATTATCGCTTCCAGCCCCATAGCCGATGACCATTTGTACATCCCCGGTGGCCAGCAGCTGGCTGGAGGTTGCTCTTATTTGCTCCTCTATCCCTTTCATGCCGGTCTATCTCCTTGTTTAAAGACATTGTATCTTTTGAGTTTTTTATTTGGGCCAAGCTTACTGATTTGGTCATCAATTTTTCTTATCGTATCGGCAAATTTAGCGCCTTCGGAGCCGCTAATCCAGTGGATCTGAAAACGTTCCGGCTCCAGGCCTACAAATTCCAGCAGTCTTTTTAAAACCTGCAGACGCCTTCTGGCATGGTAATTGCCACTAGAATAGTGGCAGTCGCCAGGGTGTCACCCGCTGACAAAGACAGCATCGGCTCCCTGCTGCAGCGCGCGGATAATAAACTGCGGATTAACCCGTCCGGAGCAGGGAACTCTGATTACCCGTACTGTTGGCGGGTAATTCATCCGGCTTATGCCGGCCAGGTCCGCTCCAGCATAGGTACACCATCTGCAGCAAAACCCGACAATATTTGGCTGCCAATTTTCCTGGGCCTCGTTTTCTATTGACATAATGCATCCACCTCAGATAGTAGTTGTTCGTTGGTAAAACCTTTTAAGTTGAGCGCTCCCGGACGGCAGGCAACCGTGCAGGCGCCGCATCCCTGGCACAAGCCGCTGTTGACGGATGCCACCACACGTGTTACCTGTTTGCCGGGCAGTCTTTCCACAATTTCCTTGGGCTCGATAGCACGGTAAGGGCAAATTCCCTGGCAGGCCAGGCAGCCCGAGCAAATCGCCTCGTTTACACTGGAAATGGTTGGTTCGCCGGCAATCTCGGAATGTGAGAGCAGTCCGATTATTTTAGCCGCGGCGCCGCTGGCTTGGGCAACCGTGTCGGGAATATCCTTCGGCCCCTGGCAGGCGCCGGCCAGAAATACGCCGCCGGTATTTGTTTCCACCGGCCGGAGTTTCGGGTGGGCTTCCTGGAAAAATCCGTCTTTATCGACTGTAAATCCAACTGTCCGGGCAACATCAGCGGAACCCGCGGATGGTATCATTGCCGTAGCCAGTACGACCAGGTCGGCAACGACCTCAACCGGCCTGCCCAGAAGGGTATCGGCCCCTTTAACAATCAGCTTGTCGCCCTCGGGATAGATCTTGGATACTCTTCCTCTGGTGTAGATGGCCCCTTCGTGTAACGTTTTTAAATAGAACTCCTCGTATGCCTTGCCTGCGCAGCGAACGTCTATATAAAAGATAACCACCTGTGATCCTGGGATTTTCTCCAGAACCTGGTGGGCGTGTTTGGCTGTGTACATACAACAGGCTCTGGAACAGTACTCCCTGGCCTTGGCCTCGTCACGCGAACCCACACATTTAATAAAGACAATCGTTTTAGGCTGTTCGCCGTCGGAGGGGCGCAGGATTTTACCCCCGGTCGGGCCGGATGCGTTCACCATCCGCTCAAAATGCAGGCCGGTAATTACATCAGGATATTTTCCGTATCCGTATTCTCCGTATATCTTGGTCCAGTCAATCAGATCATAGCCGGTCGCCGCAAGGATGGCGCCGACATTCTCGGTAACAAACTCATCCCCTTGTTCATAGTCAATTGCGTCTGTCGGGCAAAACTTCTTGCAGACGCCGCATTTGCCTTTGACAAACTGCCGGCAGCGTTCACGGTCAATAACCGGCCGGTTGGGCACCGCCTGGGGGAAGGGGATATAAATGGCTTTGCGCGTGCTCATACCCATATCAAATTCGTTGGGTATGTTTTTAGTGGGGCATTTTGCCCAGCAGGTGCCGCAACCGGTGCACTTGCTGTTCACAGAACGCGCTTTTTGTTTGATTGTTACAGAGAAGTTTCCTATATAACCCTTTACCTCTTCTACTTCCGCATAAGTATAAATCTTGATGTTGGGGTGCTGGGCAGCGCTCACCATTTTAGGCGTGCTGATACAGGCGGAACAGTCAAGAGTGGGGAAGGTTTTATCCAGTAAGACCATCTTGCCTCCGATGGTCGGTTCTCTTTCTATAATGACTACTTCGTTGCCGGCGTCGGCAATATCAAGGGCAGCCTGGATACCGGCAATGCCCCCGCCGATGATCAGAGCTCTTTTGGTTACCGGGATGGCGCTCTCAAAAAGCGGCTCCAGTTTTCTGGCCTTGGCAACCGCCCTGCGCACCAGATCGACGGCCTTTTTGGTGGCTTTTTCAGGTTCGTGTTGGTGCACCCAGGAGCATTGCTCGCGGATATTGGCCATTTCCAGCATGTAAGGGTTTAAGCCCGCCCGGGCAATATTCTTACGGAAGGTGAGTTCGTGCAGGGCGGGGGAGCAGGAAGCGACGACCACCCCGGTCAGACGGTGTTCCTTGATTGCGGAAACGATCATTTCCTGGCCAGGCTCAGAGCACATGTACTTATATTCGGCGCTGTAAACCACCCCGTGGAATTTGGCAGCCTCCCGGGCTACCGCGGGCACGTCCACAACCCCTCCTATATTCGAACCGCACCAGCAGATAAAAACACCAATGCGTTGCATATTATCGCTCCTCGTTTGTAATACAATTTTAACCGCTTCTCAGGTGTTTCTTTAAACAACCTTTTTAACTAATTCAGCTGTATCGGTGATATTGTATTCGACACCCATTTCCTTTTTGCTGAAGCCCATGGCCAATCCCAGGATCTGGGTAAAATAAAAAATGGGCGTTTCTTTCAGGGCGCCTTTTGTTTGAGTAACAAAAGACTGGTAGTAATCCAGGTTTAAGTGGCACAATGCGCAGGCGGTAACAATGCAGTTGGCGTCCGCTGCGTTGGCGGCCTTGATGATTCTGGATACCATAGCAGTGACGATATCGTTGTTGCTGACCGACAATGACGCCCCGCAGCATTCCGTTTTATGGGACCAGTCCACTACCTGAGCCCCGGTTGTTTGCAGAATCCTGTCCATGATTGTCGGATTTTCCGGGTCGTCAATCTTTACCTTTGACGGCCTGACTAACAAACATCCGTAATAGGGCGCAATACGGAAATTTTCCATAGACTTGGTAACCTTGGCCTTGATGTTTTCCTCATCCACACCCGCAATGATCTCCAGGATTGAACTCACCTTTACCGTTGCCTTATAATCGTAACCTGTAATTTCGTTGACCTGTTCGAGTAATTTTTTGTCCTGCGCCAGTTCGGCCTGGGCAAGGGCCAGCCTCTGGTAACAGGCCGAACAGGAAGCTGTGACAGTATCGAAGCCAATTTTTTCTACAAGGGCCAGGTTCCGTGCAGCCAGCGACACGGCCAGGAGGTGATCAGTGCTGTGCGCGGCGGTAGACCCGCAGCAGCTCCAGTCTGGTATCTCAACCAGATCTACGCCTATATTTTTGCAGACAATCTTTGCTGAAGCTTCGTAATCTTTGGCGTTGGTTTCGTATTCGCACCCGGGGTAATAGGCGACTTTCACTACCTTTAAGCCCCTTTCTTTAATCGATTGATTCGTTGAAAAATTTCCTTGACTTCATTAACTCCTTTGATTCTGTCCGGTTTAAGCTTGATTTTTCCGTTGTTAAACATTTTTAAACCGAGTTTCGCATTGTGAAAAGGCTGGCAGCTTCTTAGATTAAATAAAAGCGAGACTAGAACTGCATGCGACCGGCCAAACATGTTTAAAGTATCCAGGAAGGCCTGGTTAAAAATATTTACCTTGCGGCTTCTGTCCGTGCCGGGTATGTTTCTTTCGGCGGCCATTATGCGCAGGCTGTCCATCACGTCCGCCACGCCGATGTTGCGCGGGCAGCGGACGGAACAGGTTGAACAGTAAGCGCAAAGGCGTATAGTCTGGGAGTTCAAGACATCGTCGATCAAACCCAGCTGGACCATTCTCATAATCTGGTTTGGCGTCAAGTCCATTGCAAAAGCAACCGGGCAACCGGCAGTGCATTTGCCGCACTGGAAACACAAAGATGCGTCCTGGCCGCTGTGCAGAAGCACTTCCTTACTGAGATCAGACTTCCTGTCATCGATGACAATTGGTTGTTGCATCACAAAAAACCCCAACCCTCTTTGAAAAGTTTTTAATTTGGGAATAAAGCAGTTTCTATTGTCTTTACAGCTCCGATCCCTTGCCTTTTTAGGCATAACCTCCTCTTAGTTTTTTGTAAAAATAAATTTTTTATTGAAAATACTATATCACTGACCGGATAAACATGCAATGCAATAATAAGCGCAAACGCTGCTATATACAAAAGCAGCCATAGGGATTTTTGCCGCTGATGCTGAAAAGTTGCCCAAGCCCTGCTCGGCAGGGCTTGGCCGGCGAAATAAAATCTTTTCTGCTGATTTTAAGGCCTAAAGCCGGCCGGAAAATATACGCTTTCTTTGAATTTAGGTATTTTTATTATTTTTATTGATGAACCAGGTTTTTCCGGAGTAAAATAATAAATATACTGGAAGAAAGCAAGGCTTTTATGAAAATTTTTTAAGAAGCAACAAAAATTACATGAAAGGACTTCGATAAGAGAATGGATTTTTTAAATTGTTTTTTTAATCCCAAGTCAATAGCTATAATTGGAGCTTCCCGCGACAGCTATAAGGCAGGCGGCCAGTGTCTTATTAGTCTTCTGCAATGCGGATATAAAGGAACTATCTATCCTGTAAATCCTCATTATGAAGAAATTTTTGGCGTAAAAACTTATCCTTCAGTTGCCGAATTGCCTGGATCTTTCGAAATAGGCTTGATAGTTGTTCCTGCTCAGGCTGTTAAAGATGCTGTTTTAGATTGTGCAAAAGCCGGAGCGAAGGGAGTTGTAATTATTAGTTCAGGATTTAAAGAGGCGGAAACCGGGCAAGAGTTAGAAAAAGAAATTTTACAGTTGGCAGTTGAGACGGGTATAAAAATAATCGGGCCGAATACTATGGGTGTAATAAATACAGCGCATCCTTTAAATCTTACCTTTGTTCCTTATCTAAAGGAAATTCCGCGGGGCTCAATAGGTTTGATTAGTCAAAGCGGAGGAGTTTGTCAACTTATTCTTTATGCATTGTTAAGTGAAAATTTGGGTGCAAGCAAGGCAGTTGCTCTAGGAAATCGTTGCAACGTGGAGTTTTCCGACATCCTGGCTCATTATGGCCGGGATCCTGAAACAAACGTAGTTCTAATGTACATTGAAGGAATCGAGAATCCCCGTCATTTACTTGAAGAAGCTAAGAAGATAACTATGTTCAAGCCCATAGTGGTATATAAAGTAAGAGAATCTGAGGCTGTAAACAGGGCGGCGTTTTCTCATACAGGTACGCTGACCGGTAGTTTTAACCTTTACCAGGCCGCCTTTCGGGATGCTGGAATTATCAGTGCGAATAGCATTGATGAACTCATTGATACGGCTAAAAGTCTTTCTTTCTTGCCTGTTCCACAGGGCAACCGGGTAGGTATTGTTGCTGTTCAGGCTGGTTTGGGGATTATCTTTACCAGCGTTGCCGAACAAGAAGGGCTGAAACTAGCCGAACTTACGCATTCAACTATAGATGCTCTTGATAAATGTCTGTCTTCAACGGCCCGTTATACTTTGCATTCCAATCCTGTAGATATAACCTTCGGAGTAGCCGATAAAAAAATCATTATGCAGACAATCAGGTTATTGATGAAAGATAATAATGTAGATATGGTAGTTTTGTTGAATTCGCACCATTCAGAGTATACCCAAAATATTCTGGAAGCAGTTGAACAGCTTATCGCGGATGGCGAAATTGCCAAGCCTTTTGTTTTAATGCAAGATTCGCCTGAAGAAGCGCTTGGCAGTAAGATAAAGAATATTGAAAGCAAAAAGATACCTGTATATAGATTGCCGGATAGGGCGGCGCGGGCGCTGGCCAATTTATACCGTTATGCCGGCATAAGACAAAAAAAAGAAACAGTCATTTCAGAACAAGGCTCTCAGGCAGCGTTGGATGGAGCAAAGGCTAAATCCATTCTTGCCGGAGTTGAACAAGAAGGGCGAATTGTTTTAACTGAACCTGAAGCAAAAGAATTTTTAGTTACGGCCGGGATCCCCGTTACCCCGGTTAAAATAATCGAAAGTTCGGAAGAAGCGTATCGTACGGCAGCTTCATTAGGAGCGCCGGTGGTTTTAAAACTTGTTTCTCCTTTGATCGCGCACAAATCAGATGTTGGCGGGGTTAAGCTGAATTTAGCCGGTGAAAAAGAAATCAAGGAAGCCTATGAAGAAATTATCCTAAAAGGCAGACACCTTGATCCCCGAGTTTGCGTAAGTATTCAACCCATGGCCTCTCCCGGCATAGAAGTTATTATTGGGTCTATTACAGACAGCCAGTTCGGCCCAGTTATTATGTTTGGTCTGGGAGGGACGACAGTAGAAGTTTATCGTGATGTCTCCTACAGGTTATTGCCTTTAAATGCCCTGGCGGCCAGAGAAATGATCCAAGAGATTAAAGGATTTTCTTTATTGCAAGGCTACCGGGGACAGGCAGCCGTTAATCTTGAGCCAATTATCGACATCTTGATGAAAACTTCAACTCTGATGACGACCTTCACACAGATTAAAGAAGTTGATTTAAATCCCGTGATTGTTTATCCAAATAGAGTGCTGGTTGTTGACTCGCGTATATTATTAACCGGACAGTCTAAATAGGAAACGTTAAAATATGCGGCGCGCCTGACAGCAGTTAAAATGGAGTGCTTAAGACAAATAAAAAAAGCCGGTTGATCCCGGCTTGACAGTCAGAGTGACAATTTTTAAAGGTCTTAACACAGTCTGGCTGTTTTTGTGGGCGATGATATACCGTCTTCCGTAACCGGCCTGATTTTTGGCACGGCAGCGACAAGTTTCAGGTTGGCCTGCCACCACCACTGGATATCCTTGTTCATGACGGATTGTTTTAAAACCTTTAAATGCTCCTGTTTTTCCGCAGCGGACATTTCCAGCGCCTTTTTGATTTTAACCGCCAGCTGTTCGTAATCGTAAGGGTTGGCCAGCAGCGCGCCATCCAATTGTTCCGCCGCTCCGGCATAAGTGCTTAATAAGAGCACGCCGTTGCCGTCATTCCGGGAGGCCACAAATTCCTTCGCCACTAGATTAAGTCCGTCACGCACCGGAGTAACCATCATTACATCTGCAGCCAGATAATGGGCTACAAGTTCTTTTTCGTCAAGGGAGCGGTTCAGATACCTGACCGGGACGGCGCCGTAACCTTGATCATAAAGGCCGTTAATTTCACCGACAACCTGCGCGATTTTTTGCCTGTACAGATCGTAGGTATCCACGCCGTTCCTGGTGGGCACGCCTATCTGAAGCAGGCTTACTCTGCCCCGATACTTTGGATATCTCTTCAGGAATTCTCCCAGTGCCTTGATTTTTTCAGGGATGCCCTTTGTGTAATCGAGCCTGTCGATTCCAAGCAGCAGATATTCCGAACCTATTGCGTGCCGGATCTGGTTTGCGCGCAGCCTGATCTGCGGGTCGGACGCCAGTTGTTCAAAGCGGCGCCAGTCAATGCCTACAGGAAGATCCCTGACCATTATTCTCCTGTCGCGCAGCCTGATTGTTCCCTTCTCCTGATTTATTTTAGCGGGGAAATAACGCTCAACACAGGCCAGGAAATTGTTTACATAAGAACGCGTATGGAACGCGACAAGATCGCTTTTAAGCAAACCCTGCAGCAGCTGCTTGCCCCAGGGAAGAAGCTGGAATACTTCCGGCGGGGGGAAGGGAATATGCCAGAAGAAGGCTATCCTCGCCAGGGGATAATAGCGCCTTAACAGCTTGGGCACCAGCATAAGATGATAATCATGCACCCAGAAAAGATCATCCTGCTGTGTTACAAGCGCTGTTATCCGGGCAAAAATGTAGTTGACCCTGCGGTAGGCGTGCCAGTATTCTCCTTCAAAAACACACTTGTCAATCATCTGATGGGCTAAGGGCCATAAAGTGCTGTTGGAAAAACCGTGATAATAGGCGTTATATTCTTTTTCGTTCAGGATGACTTCCTGAACGTTGTACTGGGATTGGCCGGTTGGAATCGCCGCCAGAATACCCCGGCTGTTCCGGTTGTTGTCCAGCCTCCCGCACCAGGATACCCAAATTCCTTTGTTGCTTGTTAAAACAGGTTCAACTGCAGAAACCAGCCCGCTGACGGAACGCGTGGTTTTCAGCTTTCCGTTTTCCTCCGCGAATGTGTAAGCGCCCCGGTTAGAAATTACTGCCAGGTTATCCAGGGGAATGTTATTCAGGGACATTTGCACTTTCCCCACCTCCTCAATACTTTAGAGTTGACGTCCCTCAAATACAAACATCCTGCTATTCAATTGCGAGTTGTTGGTTCCGGGCTGGAATAACCCCATCATCTATACGAATTTTTCTTGGGATGGTACAAAAAATGGAGGACTTACGAAATCAAATTTATTATAAAATACTAACCAATCTTTGTCAACCTGTGAATTATCGGAAATTACAGATTAAATAAAAAAATATCTTATCTTTACATCTTGATTTATTATCTTTTTATAAAGTAAAATATTAAACGGTTAATAGTCTACATGAGAAGAGGGGAGTTTTTAAAATATGGAGGAACTGAAAGTATTTCTTTCCGAGAATGAGATCCCGACCCACTGGTACAATATCATGGCGGACATGCCCAATTTGCCGAAACCTCCGCTGCACCCGGGGACAGGACAGCCCGTAACACCTGATGATTTAAAGCCTATTTTCCCGATGGGCTTGATTATGCAGGAAGCGTCATTAGACAGGTGGATTGAGATTCCAGATGAGGTGAGGGAATTATACCGTTTATGGCGTCCAGCCCCGCTGCACAGGGCCGGGTACCTTGAAAAAGCGCTGGATACACCCGCCCGTATCTTTTACAAGTATGAAGGGGTAAGTCCGGCGGGCAGCCATAAGCTGAATACTGCGCTTGCCCAGGTCTATTACAATAAAAAGGAAGGCATCAAGCGTCTGGCCACCGAGACAGGCGCCGGACAGTGGGGGACCGCCTTAGCCCAGGCCTGCAACTTTTTTGGTCTTGAGTGCGTCGTTTATATGGTAAGGGTCAGCTACCAGCAAAAACCTTACCGCCGCTCAATTATAGAAATTTTCGGGGGGAGCGTATACGCGAGCCCAAGCGAACGCACACAGACCGGCCGCCGCGTTCTTGCCGAAAATCCCGATACGCCGGGCAGTTTGGGCCTGGCCATCAGTGAAGCTGTTGAAGAAGCCGCCGGACGTGAAGACACCAATTATTCCCTGGGCAGCGTTTTAAACCATGTCCTGCTGCACCAGACGGTGATCGGCCTGGAAGCCAAAGAACAGATGGCTAAAACTGGTTTTTATCCGGATGTAGTCATCGGGTGTGTCGGCGGGGGAAGCAATTTCGGAGGTTTTGCATTCCCCTTTGCCTATGACAAAATAACCAAGGGCGCTAAAGTGCGCCTGGTGGCTGTTGAGCCCACCGCCTGCCCCACACTTACGCGCGGAATGCATACCTACGATTTCGGCGATGTTGCCGGTTTTACCCCGATTTTAAACATGTACACCCTGGGGTCCGGCTTTATACCGCCGGGAATTCACGCAGGGGGCTTGAGGTATCACGGGAATTCGCCGCTGCTTTCCCAGTTGGTTGTTGATAAGATAGTCGAAGCCCGGGCTCTTGATCAGACCTCAGTTTTCAAAGGAGCAATCCAGTTTGCCCGTTGCGAGGGCATAGTACCCGCTCCCGAATCCGCCCACGCGATTCAGCAGGCCATTACGGAAGCAATCGAGGCAAGGGAGGCAGGGGAGGCTAGGACTATTCTGTTTAACCTGAGCGGGCACGGTCACCTTGATCTTGCCGCCTATGACAATTACCTGTCCGGAAACCTGATTGACTATCCGCTTCCGGAGGAAGATTTGCAGGGAGCTTTAAGTAATTTGCCGAAGGTTCCTGTATAAGAAACTGCATAAGAAAACCGTACGAAACGCACCCTTTGTGCGCTCGTACGGTTTTTTACGCTTCTTTAGCTTCTTTCTTCGAATTCGGCGTCTACGACATCATCAGGCTTGGGCCTCCCCGGAGGAGGGCCTCCGGGTGCGGCAGTTTCTTCACGTGTTTTCTGATAGGCTGCTTCGGATAACGAGTATGCCGCCTGCCGGAGATCGTCATGCAGTGAACGTATCTTTTCAATCGGGGCATTTTCCTTCAAAGCGGTTTTTAAATCACTGAGTATTTGCTCGATACGGGCCTTTTCATGAACGGGGATATTGTCCTGAAAATCTTTCAGCTGCCGTTCCACACGATAGGCCAGCCCGTCCGCTTCATTCCGGACTTCAACTTCCTGCTTGCGCTTATTATCTTCTTCGGTATGCATTTCAGCGTCTTTTACCATACGGTCGATTTCCTCTTTAACGAGGCTGGTTGAACCAGTTATGGTAATTGTCTGCTCTTTGCCTGTCGCTTTGTCCCTTGCGTTAACTTTAAGTATGCCGTTTGCGTCTATGTCGAAAGTGACCTCAATTTGCGGCGTTCCCCGGGGCGCCAAAGGTATGCCGTCCAGCTTAAACTGTCCGAGCGAACGGTTATCTCTGGCCATTTCCCTTTCACCCTGAAGAACATGGATATCAACAGCCGGCTGGCTGTCCTCCGCAGTGGTGAAAATCTGACTGCGTTTTGTGGGAATGGTTGTGTTCCGTTCGATAATCTTGGACATTATTCCTCCCAGAGTTTCCACTCCCAGAGAAAGCGGCGTCACATCGAGCAGGACGACATCCTTTACCTCGCCGGCTAAGACACCTGCCTGGATGGCTGCGCCGACGGCGACTACCTCGTCAGGGTTAACCCCCTGATTCGGCTCTCTTCCCCCGGTCATTTCGCGAACCAGCTTCTGTACCGCGGGGATACGCGTCGAACCGCCCACCAGGATAACTTCGTCGATGTCCTTTTCGCTGAGTTTTGCGTCGGCAAGGGCTGTTTTAACGGGCCCCTGGCAGCGCTCAACAAGGTGATGGGTCAAATCATCAAATTTCGCCCTGGTAAGCTTTGTATCCAGGTGCTTGGGTCCGCTGGCGTCGGCAGTGATAAATGGAAGACTGATATTTGTTTCGAGTGTTGCGGACAGTTCTGTCTTGGCTTTTTCGGCTGCTTCGATCAGACGCTGCAGGGCCTGCTTATCCATCCTTAAATCAATACCGTAATTTTTCTTGAATTCATCGGCCATCCAATTTACTATTTCCTTGTCGAAGTTATCGCCGCCCAGGTGAGTATCGCCGCTGGTTGATTTGACTTCAAAAACGCCGTCCCCGACTTCCAGAATGGAAACGTCAAAGGTGCCTCCGCCAAGATCGAAAACCATAACCATTTCGTTGTTTTTCTTATCCATACCGTATGCTAAAGAGGCTGCCGTCGGTTCGTTGATTATTCGCAGCACGTTTAAACCGGCTATTTTTCCTGCATCCTTGGTCGCCTGACGCTGGGCGTCGTTAAAATAAGCCGGAACTGTTATCACAGCGTCGACAACTTTCTCACCAAGGTATTTTGAAGCGTCATCAGCCAGTTTTTTCAGAATCATTGCCGAAATTTCTTCAGGAGCATAGTTTTTATCGCCAATCTTAAAACGAACAGCGTCATTCGGTCCTGAAACAACTTTATAAGTGACCAGATTCCTTTCCTCACTGACTTCCGGATACCGCCGTCCAATAAAACGTTTAATTGAGAACAGCGTTTTTTCCGGGTTTAAAGCTGCCTGACGCCTGGCAATCTGCCCGACAAGCCTTTCGCCGTCATCTTTAAAGGCTACTACCGAAGGCGTGGTCCGATTTCCTTCGGCATTTACGATCACCGTTGGTTTGCCGCCTTCCATAACCGCGACGACTGAATTTGTAGTGCCAAGATCAATTCCTACTGCCTTGCCCATTGTTTTAACCTCCTTGTTATATATTCTTAATTTTTTTCTAGTTCTTATCCTTGTCAGGATGTAAAAAAAATGGTTTGCCATAAACAACTCTTTTATCGGCTCTCATAGTCAGATTATAAACCATGACAATTATATTGTCAAGGATAATAATAACAATATATGCATCTTATTTGCAATAAGATGTCATTGTTATGGCGAAAAATTTTTAATCTTCGTCCTCAAGGTTTATTCCGTATCGTTTCTCCATCTCCAGGATGATTTTGACTCCCGCCAGGTTGACGCTCCTGGTTTGGGTAAGGTACCGGATATGCCTGACTACTGTAATATCACTTTGGGAGTAAAGCCGGATATTGCCTTCCGTCCTGGAGGG
This sequence comes from Firmicutes bacterium UBA4049, assembly GCA_002382755.1. Classification (GTDB taxonomy): domain Bacteria; phylum Bacillota; class Desulfotomaculia; order Desulfotomaculales; family Nap2-2B; genus 46-80. The sequence continues at coordinate 45,349 of DFZT01000056.1, forward strand.
GCTGAGAAGGCCGAATTCCTCATATATGCGCAAAGTTCTGGGGTGGACTTGGGCCAACCTGGCAGCAACGCTGATTACGTAAACAGGCTGGTTGTTTTCTGTCTTACTCATTTTTTGCCCTCGCTTTTTAAGAAAAGTTCTTATATAAAAAGTATAAACTATAACAACAGTATTGTCAAAGTCTGTAAGGAACTAAAATCAAACCCCTCGCCTTGACGCAATACTGCTGCCGTGCTAGAATTAAGCTAATTTAAGATGAAATTGCCTCATCCCACCGGGGGTGAGGTAGAGGAGCGGGCTGCAAGAGTAAGTTTGCCTTTCTTGGTCCGGCAGCGTGTTTGAGGCAAAATGAAAGGGCATCCCGCCGAAGTCCGGGAAACTGCCGGGTTTCCCGGGCTGGGCCGGCGCCGAAAAGACGCCGGACTGTCACCGCGACAAATAAACCTCATTGTCCGGCGGAGCGCTATCTCAGGTGGGAGGGGGCTTGATTTGATCAGATTTTTAGCGGCCTTCCTGTAACGGGTCGCTTATTTATGTAAATGACGTTATAGAGCTGCACAGGAGGAATTTTTAATGAAGTTTNNGATACAGTTGAGCTGGCGCAAAGATTCGGAACGCCGCTGTATGTTCTTGACGAGCGTCTGTTCAGGCGGAACTGCCGTGATTATTACCAATCTTTCACTGCGGAATACGGCGCGGGTGTTATATATGCCGCCAAAGCCCTGCTCACTTTATGTGTTTGCCGCATAATCGAGGAAGAGGGGCTGGGCCTGGATCTGGTTTCCGGCGGTGAACTTTATACAGCAGTTCAGGCAGGTTTTCCAATGGACCGTGTATTTTTTCACGGAAACAACAAATCGCCTGAAGAGATAAGGCTTGCCCTTAAGTCCGGGGTCGGCCGTTTCGTCGTGGATAATATATACGAACTTGAACTTCTGGATTACCTGTCCGGTGAGAACCAGCTTCAAGCCCGGGTTATCATGCGCCTCACGCCGGGTATCGAGGCGCATACACACGAGTACATCAAAACAGGGCAGATTGACAGCAAGTTCGGGATGGTTATTGAAAACGGCCAGGCCATGGCGGCAATCAAAAGATCGTTGGAAATGGAGAACATTGTCCTTAAAGGGCTGCATTGCCATATTGGATCGCAGATTTTTGAACTGGACTCTTATAACCACTGCGCCTCGGTGATGATGGATTTTTGCGCGGATGTTTACAATCAGACCGGTTGGATGGCCAGGGAACTTGATCTTGGCGGAGGCCTTGGAATTTATTATGCCGAGGGGGATAGGCCGCCCCGGGTGAGGGAATATGCCGACAATATAATAAGGATTATTGATGAAAAAGCGCGCTTGTCAGGTATGGCAACCCCCAGGGTGATCGTTGAACCCGGCCGTTCCGTCTGCGGTCCGGCGGGCACGACTCTTTATACTGTGGGAGCAATCAAAGAAATACCCGGGATACGCACTTATGTTGCGGTTGACGGCGGGATGGGCGACAACCCGCGTCCGGCTCTTTATCAGGCCCGTTATGAAGCCTGCCTGGCCAATAAAATTACACAGGATCCGGTCCAACTGGTATCAGTAGCCGGGAAATGCTGCGAATCGGGAGACATGCTGATCTGGGATATAAAACTTCCCTATGTTGAAGCCGGTGATATTCTGGCGGTCAGCTGCACGGGCGCATACAATTACGCCATGTCCATGAATTACAACCGCCTTCCCAGACCTGCAATGGCGCTGGTTGATGACGGAGTCGCCGATCTTATCCTGGAAAGGGAAACATATGAAGATATTATAGGCCGTGACCGGATACCGGAAAGATTGGCCAAAAGAGGCGGGCAGCTGAAGAACATTGCCTCGGCAGGTTGAGTGATTGGCTGGTTTTACCAGACGCAAAGATGGTATATAATTATATAATAATGAAGATGTGAGAAATAATTAGCGAGGTTCCCACAGGTTGGAAATTATAACCACGCATAATAAGACAGACCTTGACGCTTTTGCCTCAATGATCGCGGCGCAAAAGATTTATCCCATGGCCGTGCCGGTTTTTTCCGGCAAGCATTCACCTAATGTGGAAGAATTTATCTCGCTGCACAAGGATGTTTTTACTTTTTATACGGTCAGGGAGATAGATCTTTCAATGGTTAGCCGTGTAATTGTTGTTGACACGAAGAACCCCGGGCGATTGGACAGGCTGGCTGACGCGCTTAAGCCCGGAGTTGAGATCCATATTTACGACCATCACCCCTGGACAAAGGGCGACCTTCACGGAAGTCTGGAAGTAGTTGAAATGGTAGGCGCCACAACTACCCTGCTGATTGAAGAAATACGCCGGCAGGGTGTGCCGATCACTGCGCTTGAAGCTACCATTTTTGCCCTTGGCATATATGAGGATACCGGTTCGCTAACCTTTGCAAGCACCACTGCCAGGGACGCGCTGGCAGCGGCTTTTTTATTGGAAAAGGGCGCCAACCTTGGGGTTGTAACTGATTTTTTGGACCGGCCGTTCACACAGGAGCAAAAAAACTTGTTGAAGAAACTGCTGCTATCGGCGGATCATCACCAGGTCAACGGTTTCAACATCTTAATCTATCATGCCGAAGCGCCTGAATTTATACTTGGATTGGATATCCTGACTCATACGCTTTCCAAGATCGAACAGCCCGACGCTGTTTTTACGGTTGTGAAAATGGAGGATCGCGTTTACGTAGTGAGCAGAAGCAGTGTGCCGCAGGTCAATGCAGGTGAAATACTGGCCTGCCTGGGCGGCGGCGGACATAAAGGGGCGGCCTCGGCAGCCTTAAAAGGCGCTGAAATAAGCGAGGTTATGGAAAAGCTGCTGGCCGTTATAAGGGAGAAAGTCCTCCCGCCGCTTACCTGCCGGGAGATTATGTCCAGTCCCGTAAAGACCGTTAGTCCGGACACGCCGATCAGCGAGGCCGGCCAGGTGATGCTCCGCTACGGACATACCGGCCTTCCCGTGGTCAGGGAGAAGCAGCTTATGGGCGTTATTTCAAGGCGTGATGTTGAAAAAGCTATTCACCATGGCCTTGGCCATGCTCCCGTAAAGGGTTTTATGACCGACAAGGTGATTTCTGTTCATCCGGATATGCCGGTGGCTGAAGTCAGAGAATTGATGATTGAACACGATATCGGCAGGGTCCCGGTAATAGAAAGCGGTTTTTTGGTCGGAATTGTTTCGCGTTCCGATGTACTGCAGACCCTGCACGGGAAAATGCCGTCCCGGTATCAGGCACTGTATTTCTCGCCCGTACTGGCCCATCCGGTTAACCTGAAGGGGTTCGTTGACGCGTTTTTAACCCCTTTTATCCGGGAACTGCTGTACAAGGCCGGTGAACTTGGCAACAAGCTCGGCTGCCGGGTTTATGCCGCCGGAGGTGTTGTGCGCGATATTTTGCTCAGGGCCGCAAACCTTGATGTTGATCTGGTTGTTGAGGGGGACGGTATTGCGCTGGCTTATTCGCTGGGTGAGTTTTACGGTGTGCGGGTTAGGGCGCACAGGCAGTTTGGGACTGCCCAGTTAATTTTTTCCGAGGATTTTAAGGTTGATGTAGCAACGGCAAGGGTGGAATATTACGAATACCCGGCCGCGCTTCCCAAAGTGGAAAGCTCGTCAATGCGCCAGGACCTCTACCGCCGGGATTTTACCATCAATGCCATGGCAATGTCCCTTGACGAGGGGCGTTTCGGGGATTTAGTCGATTATTTCGGGGGACGGCAGGATCTTCAGGACGGTCAGATCCGCGTCCTGTACAACCTGAGCTTTATTGAGGATCCGACACGCATCTTAAGGGCGGTAAGATTCGAGCAGCGCTATAACTTTACCATTGAACCCCAGACTTTAAGGTTTCTTGAGGAAGCGGCGGATCAACAAGTGCTCAAAATGGTCTCCTGGGAGCGTATCTGGGAGGAGGTAAAGCGTATTCTTTCCGAACCGCGCTCCGGCGAGATGCTGGCCCGCCTGGATAACCTGCGGGTCTGGCCTTTTATTTTTCCGGAAGCAGCCTACCGGGAGGTTGAACCCGTCCTTAAAAATATTGGTTATTCTCTGCAAAAACTTCAGGAATGGAATATCTACGTTCCCTCCAAAAGATGGCTCTGCTATTTGATCGCCGTTATGCACAGGCTTGATTCGGAAACTGCCCGGATTATCTGCGAAAGGTATCATTTTAGAAAACGCCAGACAGATAGCGTTGTGGCTTCGATCACCGGCTATCCGGCTATCCTGACAGGGGTTCGGGATAGTTATAATAAGGAAGGCGTTGGAGAAGTCGCCAAGCTGATTTTGGAAATACCCCGCGAGTCTTATCCGCTGCTGATCGCTCTTGCAGACGGGGAGAAAATGCGCGATCACCTGCGCGGCCTGCTGGAATTCGTTTTAAAAAGCCGTCCGAGCATAGACGGAAAATTTATCAAAAGTTTGGGGTGCCGCCCCGGGCCGATCTTTCGCCGCACAATCGACGCCGTTTGGCAGGCCCGCCTGGAGGGCAGGGTAAAAAGCAGGGAGGACGAAGAGGCTTTCGTCAGGCAATACCTTAATCAATAGGGGGCAGAAATGTTTAATTTTCCGGATCTTCACCATATAGCAATAATGATACCGGCTATTGTAATCGGCCTTACCTTTCATGAGTACGCCCACGGCTGGGCTGCCGACCGGCTTGGCGACAGGACGGCCCGCTATCTCGGACGCCTGACGCTGAACCCGGTCGCCCACATTGATATAATCGGGCTGGTTATGCTGTTTATTGCCGGGTTCGGCTGGGCAAAGCCAGTGCCGGTTAACCCCTTAAACCTGGTGGGCGATATGCGCAGGAGCATGATGATGGTTTCACTGGCAGGGCCTGCCGCAAATTTGCTGGCGGCTATTTTGGGCGCTGTCCTCCTTGGGCTGGGAGGCTGGAAAATTCCTTACGGCAGCGAAATTTTCAACGAAATTATTTTGCTTAACCTGCTTCTGGCAATTTTTAACCTTATTCCGATCCCGCCCCTGGATGGTTCGAAAATACTGGCCGGTCTTCTGCCCGGGCGGCAGGAATGGCTTTCCGCAATCGAAAATTACGGAACATTGATCTTAATACTGCTTCTTTTTACAGGGGTGGTCGGATTTGTGATCAGGCCGATAATTACACCGTTATATAATTTGTTGATCTTGCTGGCGCAGGGATTGTCGCACGTGGTATAAGTAAAAAAGATTTTAAACTTGGGAAAGGAGATATCTATGCAGAGCAAGGGAAGGATTTTAAGCGGAATGAGGCCTACCGGCCGGCTGCACATCGGTCACTTAAACGTGCTTGAGTACTGGGTTAATCTTCAGAATGAATACGACTGCTTCTTTTTTGTCGCTGATTTACATGCCCTGACGACCGCTTTTGATGAAACCGGCTTTATCCGGGAAAATACAAAGGAGATGGCCGCCGACTGGCTTGCGGCGGGCCTCGATCCTGAAAAGAGCGTGCTCTTCGTGCAATCCGGCATCCCCGAGCACTGCGAACTCCACCTGTTGCTTTCGATGTTTACGCCGCTTAGCTGGCTGGAACGGGTGCCTACTTATAAAGACCAGATCAACCAGTTTAAAGAGCAGGGTAAAGATATTATGACCTACGGCTTTTTAGGCTACCCCCTGCTGCAGGCGGCCGATATTTTAATGTACAGGGCAAATGCAGTGCCCGTCGGCGAGGACCAGGCGCCCCATGTTGAATTTACCAGAGAAGTGGCCAGGCGGTTTAACTATCTTTACAAGCCTGTTTTTCCTGAGCCCCGGACTAAATTAGCCAGGATAAGGAGCCTGCCCGGAATAGACGGCAGGAAAATGAGCAAGAGTTATGCCAACGATATTGGAATGACGGCAACCATTGATGAATTAAAAGGGAAAGTAAACGGCATGATCACCGATCCAGCCCGGATCCATAAAACCGACCCCGGGCACCCGGAGGTCTGCACTGTCCACAAATATCACGGTTTCTACAGTTCGGATAAAATTGCCTCCATAGAGGAAGACTGCCTGGCCGGGAAAATCGGCTGTGTGGCCTGCAAGCGCTCTCTGGTCGATAATATTGATGCGAAACTGGCGCCGATCAGGGAAAGGCGTTCTGAAATTATGGGCAGGAAAGGCTTTCTTGAAGATGTGATCAGGCAGGGAAATGAAAAAGCAAAAATTCAGGCTGCCGAGACAATACGCCTTGTGCGGGAAGCGATGAAGATTTAATATTTTACGTTTTTCCCCTGCCGCGGGTAATTTGTCCGTGGTATATGGGTGTCTCCTCAAAGATAAAAGAGCCTGCCGGGATTATTCCGCCGGCAGGCTTTATGCTCGTATTAGTTTTTAGAATCCAGCTTCTCAAAGCGTTCCTTTAGTTTTTTGCTTACCAGCGGATATGTCGTGTATTCCATCTCGTCCAGGTGCAGACGGTGCGGTTCGAAGGGGCCGAGTGTCCTCAAGTAGTTGGCCAGATTGTTGGCTAACTTGCGGGCTTCATCAAAAGCGGGATCGGCGAAAAAGTCCTGCGGCCCGATCAGCTTCCCGTCAGAAAGCTGGAAACCGAGAGCGACTACCCTGGGCGGGCCGTCAAAGCGGGTTGGTGTCGACTGGTTGACGCTGACGGGCATCAGCGGACCGCAGTGTGAGCCGCGCATCCAGCCGCTGACCAGGTGCGGGTGGGCGAAAGGTTCCAGCGCTTCGCCAACCGCGGGCATACCGCTCTGGCAGCGCACGATGCAGACCGGGTCGTCCTTGCCGATGTAGCGTCCGGCCATCAGGTTAAGCCTTTGGATGCTTGAGACGGCCGCAATTTCACCCGTCTGCTTGTGGAAGATCCTCTTGATGCAGTAACGCCCGGGCGCGCCGATAAAGACAAGCATATCGTAGATTTCTTCAGGCGTGGAGAAGGTTACCCGTTTGTGGTCAATTAAATCACGCACCTCAAAGAGGAAGCCGTCGTGCATGCTTGGGTCGATAACCAATCCCGCAGTGTTGAAAGGATCGGCAAAAATCTTGTAAAGAGGCAGGTTCCAGGCGCCGGGTTCGGTCTTGTCGGCCATAAAGACGATAATCGGCTCGCTCCTGCGCTCCTCGAACTCCATCTCGGCGACTCCCGGCCCAAGGCCCTTGATGTTGCCGGAAAAGGCGTCGGCAAGAAGATCCTGCCCGGCGCCGTATAGCTTGAGCTTTTGGGCGACCTCGGTGCAGGCTGAGAAAGTATCCCAGGCCAGCTGGTGAATGTCCCCGCTGTTTCTGCCCTGTTCGTGTGTCATGATCAGGTTCAGGTCATCGCCTACGTGAGTTACGTGGCAGTCGATCAGCAGCGAGTTTCCGCTAAGTATGCCCTTCGCTTTTTCCATAACTGCGGGGTGGACGTTGGAGTGGCCCACAAAGCTTCCTATATCTGCCTTAATAACAGATACAGTGATTTTTTTACCCATTACCAGTCCTCCTTATTTAATTCTTATTTTAAATAATCAATAGCAAAATAAGACTCTTCTAAAAGATCTATATTATGTCAGAAAGAACCACTTATGTCAAACAGTTTGTCGCTATGCATTATATTCCTCCTTATCGGCGCAATATTTGTCGACAGTATTAATTTAGCATAACATTATTCTAAGTTCAAGTACAAATGTGACATATTAATTATAAAAAAGATCATCATTGAGGAATATCTTTAAGAAGCCAGCGGATATAAAAACCGGAGAGTTTAAAAAGCAGGTCGGCCGGGTTGGGCAGCTTGGCCCCCATAATCAGGACAACGCTGAGCGCCGCGGCGAACAGCATAAATACGGAAAAGGCGGTAAAATCCCTCCACTGCTTGTCTTTAACCAGCGGGCGCGCCACCAGCCAGTAGGCAATGCCGATGGCAATAATTGCCAATGATGCCCAAATAATGTTTATAGCCAAAGCTAACCACCTGTTTTTCCTTTTTCATATTCCGGCCTTGCTGTTTCAAGCCCGGTATTCCTCACCGTAACCTTGACGCTGAGGTAGATTTTAGCTCCGGCAAACTCCTCGTCCCAGCGGGGGCCTGCTTTTGGCCACATTTTTCTGTACTTGTTGCGGTAGGTCTCGCCGAAGCCGAAAATATCGGTCCCGTATTCCCCCTGCGCTTTTACGACAGCGGCCCGGACAAGTTTTTCAACTTCCCCGGAAGCATTTTCCTCGATTTTTTTCAGGATCTTCATATCGTAGATATCTTCATGGCCCTTCTGGGCAAGGAGATTGCCGAGTAAATTGATTTCTATAAAGATTTTAAGGTTGTTTTCTTCCTGAACGGGATCGACCCGGGTTGTCCACCTGAGCGCCTGTAAGGAAATTTCTTTTTTTTCTTCGATTCCGGGTGTAATAAAAACTAATCTTTTCGGCTTTGTATAAACGCCGCGGAGAAAGTGAAATCCATAGGTTTCTTCCGGGTTTAAAAAACCCTTCAGCCTGTCGCTTTTAAAAACAGCCAGGCCTTCTATGCCGGGGACGGGTTCCTGCAGCGCCCTGCTTTGCGCTCCTGCAACCATGTCCTTTTTCACCAGCGTGATTGACGGCGCTGCCGGATTGCTGCCGCTCCTGTACATATCCCGGAGAAAGAGGACAAATTCCACGCCTATCCCGTTTGCAGACATCAGCTTGTCTATGGCTTGCGAATTGGTCTTTTCCAGTACGGGCCTGCCTTTTTCAAAGATTTCCCGCGCCTCCCCCTTAGAGATCAATACCCAGGAAGCCTCTCTGGGTTCAAAATTACGGTAAAGAAAATTTAGCGTTTCGCGTAAACCCTGCTCGGCCGCAGTTTTTCCGAAGATGATTACAAGGTTGTGCCCCCAGAAGATTGTCCGGGAAACCCGCTCGCTTATTTTGCTCTGGGCTTCTGGAATAGTTCTTCCTTTCTCGCTGACCACGTAGAAAGTACTCGTCCCGGCGCCGGAACCCACTGCCCCGCCGCTTAGCGGGCTGATGCCGGAGGGGATGGCCAGTTCCAGGGTCAGAATTACGTTGCCGTCAGGCGCTTTGTCGACGCCGCAGCCAAGGACATGGGCTATGGAACCGGGTTCTTTTGAATCCCAGCACCCGCCGGTGAAAAGCAGGGCAAACAGCAGAAGGCAGATAATTAACTTCTTCATGATTTAGCCCCTTTTCCGGTAATCATAGCCCAAAGAAGAAAGATGAAAGGGCCTATGAAGAGGTATCCCAACCCGTACGGCCCGCTCCAGACGTAACCCATAAAATTATAAAGGTGCGTCATATCGGGGTGCAGCAGGAAAGAAAAGCAGATTAACAGTATGCCGAACGGGATAACAAGGCTCCGGTAGTCTTTCATCCCGATCAGCTGAGCGGCCCCCAGGGAAACTATCCACTGGTAGAGCGCAATCTTGATAGTTGAACTGGCAATCCAGACGACCATGATTAAAATTTCCGTCCTTTCCAGAAAACCGGCCAGGTGGATCATTCTCGCCCCGTACAGGATTGGCGCCAGGGTACGGGACGACAGGCTGGGACCGAGGATGGCTATTATTCCGAAGGCAATCAGTTCAAATATGAAAAAGCTGATTATTATGCTTTTTGAACATGTCCAGAGGACTCCCCTGGACTTGTCCAGGAAGGGGAGCAGGACGGATATTCCTATAACCTGGGAAAACCAGAACATGAGCGTCAGGGACCCCTTAAAAACAGGGATGAAACCGTTTTCAAAAACAGGGGTTAGGTTGGCCAGGTTCATTTCGCCGGTAGACAGAATGAACAGGATAACAATTACACCCAGAATAACAGGGAAAAACATCAGGGAAACCCGGCCCAGGTTCTCCAGCTTGTTATAGGCTATGTAAGTGCTTAGAAGGGCAAAAATTATAATAAAGGCAACAATGGGCGTTCTGGGCATGAAACCGGCGACCAGCAAACCTGTAATTTCACGCAGGGTGTCGCAGGCGAAGTTGAACCAGCCCCAGATGTAATAAGCCGCCATAATTAACCCGAAATAACGGCCGAAGATGATCAGAAACACCTGGAAGAGCGTTTTTCCGGGAAAGCGGCTGCTTAAAGATACCCAGCACCAGGCGCTGAAAAGCCCCCCGACAAGCGCAATTATGTTTGACATCCAGGCGTCCTGCCGGGCAAACAGGAATGTCACGGAAGGGGCGAAAAGGAGGCCTTCGGAGACGAAGGTGATCGCCAGAAGCGCCAGGACCTGCCTTTGATCGATAACCTCCGCTTTCATCCTTTACAACTCCCCCCGGTTGGGCGGGCTGGACGGCGGCTGCGGCCTTTGGCCGGAAGCCTCCCGCTGCAGATTGCCGGTTAAAAGGCAGGGCCTTTTCCGCATAGCCCACCAGGGGGCGCGCATAATTGTATCCTGCTGCGCGTAAACGCTTAATGGAGCTGCCGGATAGAGGTAAGGCACACCAAATGAGCGCAGGCTGACCAGGTGGAAGGTCATAAAAAATATCAGAATCACGAGACCGGGCAAACCCAGTATTGCAGAGCCGATGATTAGCGGGAAGCGGATCAGGCGGAAGATGATCGTTGATGAGTAGAGGAAAGAGAATGAAGCAATTGCGGTGATCGCGACGATGATCACCGTCGCCGCGGAGACTATTCCCGCGCGCACTCCCGCCTCACCGAGCACGACGGCGCCCACTATGCTTAACGCCTGCCCAAGGGGCTGGGGCATGCGCAGGCCTGCCTCGCGCAGGATTTCAAAAGATACTTCCATTAAAAAGACCTCCACGAACAGGGGGAAGGGCACCGCCTCCCTCTGGGCTGTAAAGCTTAGCAGAAGCGCTGTGGGTATCAATTCGAGGTGGTATGTTGAAAGCGCTATATACAAAGCGGAGCCTGAGATGCTCAAGAAAAAGGCAAACAGGCGCAGAATTCTCACCGCGCTGGAAAACATGTAGCGCTGGTAGTAGTCTTCGGGATTTTGAAAGTATTCGATAAAAAGAGCCGGGACGGTCAATATCGAAGGAGTGCCGTCAAGGATAATGGCCACCCGCCCTTCCATCAGCTTGGCGGCGACCTTGTCCACGCGGTCGCTGTGAAAGACAGTCGGAAAGGGGCTGTAGGGGCTGTCTTCGATAAATTCCTCGAGCTGTCCGCCTTCCAGCGCCCCGTCGATATCAATCCTGGACAGTCTTTTTTTAACCTCATCAACAGTATCCGGATCGACTATTCCCTCGACGTAGGCTATGGCCAAATCGGTTCTGTTAACCCGCCCGATTTTGGATGTTTCGACTTTTAAGGCGGGGTTCTTTATTTTCCGGCGCAGGAGTGAGGTATTGGTGAAAAGGTTCTCCACAAAAGATTCGCGCGAGCCGCGTACAGAGCGGTCCCAGAGTGAATCGGTGATGTCCCTGGTTTTATAACCCCTGGTGTCAAAGATCAGAGCCTTCGAAGAGCCTTCCATAAGAAGGACGGCTTCACCGGAAAGAAGATGGTCGACGATAGTTTGCGCCCGGGCCGCTTCTTCGGTTTCAGCAACAGCGGCGCCGCAGTTCTTAATATATTCAAAGGTTTGTTCGGGAGAGATCCTGTTGCCGGCCGCCGGTTCCCCGAATTTTGTTTTCAGCGGGATCAGGATCTCCCGGCTCAGGCGTTCGCTGCTGGAGAGCGCGTCCACGTAGATGAGGGCAAGGCGGATTTCCCTGTTTTGCCCCATGTTAAATTCGTGGAAGATAACGTCGTCGCAGTTTTTAAAAATCGCTTTAAGATTTAGAAGATCTTTTTGAAGAGAACCTGTCAGGGACAGGTTCAGCCAGTCCGGTTGCATGACGGAGGAACTGATCTCCGGCAGCGGCTCTTGGGCGCCCGGGTTTTGCGCGCTGTTCCGCCCGAGATTGCTCAGACCGCCGGGATTTTGCCGCGCTGTATTTTTTGGGCTGTATTTTTTGGGGGTCCGGCTTTTCCAGCGGATTTTGAACAAGGTGTATTTCCTTTCTGATAAAGAAATGCCTGTTCAGCTAGTATTTGCATTTTATGCTGGAAAATATGTGGTTTGAGGGCGAATTAAAAACAAAAGCCTTCCTTCCGGGTTTCTTCCGGAGAAAGGCTTTTTAAGGAGAAAAAGAGGTTTTAATTTTGATTGAAACCTTTTTATACGGTGTATTCCTGTCCCGGCGAGAGTATGACCACTTCGGCTTCCGGGACCTCTTTTTTGACCATTTCGGCAAAAATACCGGCATCCTGAACCAGGATGGGGAAAGTTTTATAGTGCATGGGAATAACCTTTTTAGCGCCTAAAAGTTTAACAGCCGTGGCTGCCTGCTTCGGGTCCATCGTAAAGACTCCGCCGATGGGAAGCAGGGCCAGGTCCATCGGGTAAAGGACACCGAGGGTGACCATGGAGGCGAAGACGCCCGTATCACCCGCGTGGTAAATCGTGCAGCCGTTTTCCAGCTTGATTATATACCCCACCGGGCTGGCCGACTCGGAGGAATGGAAAGCCTGAGTCATGGTTACGGAAATGCCGTCTACCTCGGCAGTTGCGCCGATGTTCATCCCCATCCCGTAAAAGACAACCTGCTGCTCAGGCACTCCGCCGGCCTTTAGCTTGCCGGCTGTTTCGACTGCCGCAATCAGCGTAGCGCCGGTCTTCTGGACAATCTGGGCGGCGTTGGATATGTGGTCGAAGTGATCGTGGGTGACCAGCACCAGGTTTGCCGCGGTAATGTCGTTCACGCTGCAGGCAGCCGCAGGGTTTCCTTCCAGCCAGGGATCGATAATAATTATCTTGCCGCTGTCGGATGTGATTTTAAAACAGGAGTGGCCTAACCACTGAACTTTGGCCATGTATTAACATCTCCTTCAGAATTAAAATTTGGTAAACTCGCATACTACTCGCATACTATTACTATAACAATAAAACCCCTTTTTCATCCCTTTTGACAAACGTCTATTAAATAATTCTATTTATTTGGTAAAATATCCTGCCGGTTATTATTTCGGGCTTCTTGGTGTTTTACTTTTTTTTACCTATATGCTAACATAAAAAGGAAATGCTCTTCTGGGTTTACCTAATATTTGCACTGCCGGAGGATTGGATAATGAATTTGGACGAGAAGAAAGTATTCTGTCAGAAAGAAATGGAAGTCGGCTGGGGGGATTGTGACGCGGCCGGAATTACTTACTATGCAAAGTACTTCGACTGGTTTTCCTACGGCCGGATCGAACTGCTCAAAAAAATAGGTCTGCCCTACCTGTCTAGTTTCCACGAACAGGGAATTTCGCTGGTTACCGTGGAGGCTTTCTGCTGGTACAAGCAGTCTCTTAAACCCGAGCAGGGAATCATTCTGGAAACCTGCCTGTCCGGCTTAACCCGCGCCAGGATGGAGTTTAAATACCGCGTGTTCAGGAAGGAGGACGGGATTCTGGCCGCGGAGGGCATGACCGCTCATGCTTATGTCGATGCCAAGATCAAACCCTTCGACCTTAAAAAAAGGTATCCCATGCTTTGGGAAAAGCTCAGCCTGGCGGCGCTGGAAGAATAAACCCGCAAATAAAGTAACCGTTTATTAAAGAAGAAAGGAGCAGGTTTAGACAATGGCGGATCTCGATCAGCGAATTCGTTATCTGAATGACAGATACCCTGGATGGATACGCAGAACGATATCCGGACATTTTGACCGGGCAGTAGAATTGTATGCGGACAAGGCTTTTATTTGTACGCCAGATGGGGAAAGCACATATGCCGAAATACAGAAAAGTTCCCAATTAGTAGCCAAAGGACTGCTTTCGCTTGGCATAAGGCCCAGGGAGCATGTGGCCATGCTGGTGGGAAATTATCCTGAATTTGTTATTTTAAAGCTCGCTCTGTCCAGGATCGGAGCAGTTGCGGTTCCTTTGAACATGCTGCTGACGGAAAGGGAGATTTCTTTTTTGCTGGAAGATTCTGATGCAGTCGCGGTTGTGTTTAACGACCATCTGGGCAGGCAAGATTATATTAAGATCGTGAACAGCCTTTTCCCTGAAGTCCTTCGTCGGGATCAAACAGGCAGTGTTTCGGTTAATTCCCGTTTTCCGAAGATTAGGAATTTAATCTGTTTTTCGCCTGCAGGAGAAAGCTATCCTGGGTTGATGAGTTTTGAAAGCTTATATAACCTGGCGGCGTCAGTGCCGGACAGGGAACTGTGGAAAGCCCAGGCAGCCAACTGCTATCCGGATGATATTTTTGATATTTTGTACACGTCCGGAACAACGGCAATGCCCAAGGGGGCCATGCTCAGCCACGACATGTGTTTGCGCAGCGTGTACGCCTACTGTGTAACCAGATCAATTAAGAACGGAACACGAACTTATTCGCCGTTGCCTTTTTACCATATTTTTGCCTGGAACTATGTAATTTTGGCAGCCAGTTTTGTTGGCGGAACGGTGATTACCCACCCGCAGTTTTTGATTGACCAGTCATTTGAGCTTATGGTAAAGTACCGTGCAAATGAAATAGTCTGTGTCCCGTCAATGCTACTAGCGCTGATAAATTACCCTGGAATAGGCTCTTTTGATCTTAAACACCTGACCTCAGTTTTCTGCGGCGCTTCTACGGCCCCCCTGCTCTTGTGGCGGAAGGCGAAGGAAGCGTTCAAGCTGGATAACCTAGCTGTTGGTTATGGATTAACTGAAAGCGGGGGTGCGGTTACCATAAGTTATCCGGGCGAATCGGAGGAAATGGTCTCAACGCGCGTGGGCCGGATGATGGTTCCCAACTGCAGCGGTCTGCCGGAGTTTGGCTGGCGCAATCAACAGCTCAAGGTAGTCGATCCGGTAAGTTTGCAGGAGTTTCCCCGCGGTGTTGAGGGTGAACTTGTCTGCCGGGGGAATGTGGTCATCAGGGGCTATTATAAAAGACCCGAAATCAATGAGGAAACCATTGATAAGGACGGCTGGCTGAGGACAGGTGATTTGGTAATCTGGCATGAAGACGGCTCTTTTCAGTTTATGGGCCGGAGCAAAGAAATCTACAAGACCTCCGGTGAGAATGTTGTTCCCAAAGAAATCGAGGATGTGCTCAGCCTTTATCCGAAGATCAACCAGGTTTACCTGGTTGGAATTCCACACCCTGTGATGGGCGATTTGGGGGCCGCTTTTATCGAGCTTAAACCAGGCGAGAAGGCTACCAGAATGGAAATTATCAAATATTGCAAGAAGAATATGGCTAAATTTAAAATACCGCGTTATGTGTTTTTTGTTGATGCCGGTGAACTTCCATTTACGGCCAGTGGAAAAATAAAAAAATATGAACTTATCGAGTATGCCAAACAGCTTTTGATGAAAAACGAGCAGACAGAATCCGAGTAAAAAAAAACTAAACTGGTGGGGGGAATTGTTTTTGAGGCAGAGGGTGGTAATTACCGGTATGGGGGCGGTTACGCCGATTGGTATTGGCTTGGAAAAGTATTGGAAAAATCTTAAAAACGGAAAATGCGGGGTGGGGCTAATTACCAGGTTTGACGCATCCGGGCTGCCCTGCCGGATTGGCGCAGAAGTAAAAGACTTCGCCGCCGAGGATTTTATGCCTAAAAAGCTGGTGCGGGAAACGGAGAGTTTTATGCATTTTGGCCTCGCCTCAGTCAGGATGGCCCTTGAGCACAGCGGTCTTGGGCTGGAGAAGGAGGACCCCTTCCGCGTAGGGATAGTCTTGGGTACGGCTTTTGGCGGCGTCCCGGCAATAACTGAGGCGCAGGATAAGATCAGCCGGACAGGCGCCGTCCGGATGAGCCCTCATTTCATACCTAGAATGCTCGGTAATATCGCCGCTACTCATGCCGCCATTATTTACGGTTTTAAAGGCCCGGCTCTTACCGTAAGCACAGCCTGCGCCTCCGGAGGGGATGCTGCGGGCTTAGCCGCTATGCTTCTTGGGCAGGACGAAGCGGATGTTATTTTTGCGGTGGGCGCGGAATCCCTATTCTGTGAGGTAGTAATTGGCGGTCTCTACGCGGCGAGAGCGGCATCGGTCCGCAACGATGAACCCGAAAAAGCAAGCAGGCCTTTTGACCTAAAACGGGATGGACTGGTTTTGGGTGAAGGGGCGGGAACTGTTGTTATGGAAACGCTGAAACATGCCGTGAAAAGGGATGCTCCTGTGCAGGCGGAGGTTTTGGGCTATGCAAACCTGGGGGAGGGTTATCACACTACCGCCCCTGCCCCGGGCGGATGCGGGGAAATCCGCTGCATGCGGATGGCATTGGAAAAGGCTCAAGTAGCGCCGGAAGAAATAGATTATATTAATGCTCACGGAACCTCGACTCTTCTTGGAGACCGTGTAGAGACGATGTCCATCAAATCCGTTTTTGGCGCCCATGCCGGCAAGATCCCCGTAAGTTCCTGCAAGGGCGCCACCGGGCATTTGATAGGCGCCGGAGGAATTACCGAACTTATAGCCTGTGTCAAGGCAATCCAGGAAGGGATTGTTCCTCCGACGATAAATTACGAAGAACCGGACCCCGAATGCGATCTTGACTACGTTCCAAATCAGGCCAGAAAAGTCAGTATAAAAACCGCCATGTCCAATTCGTTTGGCTTCGGCGGTCAAAACGCCTGTCTTGTAGTAAGACAATTCTCCTCATAATAGTCCATTTGCAGAAGGAAAAAAATAAGAAATAATCGAATAATAGATTAATAATATAATTATCTTTTTTAAGAACAGAGCGTTTTAAAGGAGAGAGTTTTTATGGATTTTCAACCTACTGTACAGCAGGATCTTTTGCGCAAGGCTGTCAGACAGTTTGCTGAAGATGAAATTGCTCCTTTAGTTAATGAGATGGAAATAAACGACGATACCCCGCTTGATCTGGTCGGGAAGATGGGGGATCAGGGCTTTCTGGGCGTAGCCATTCCTGCGGAATACGGCGGGACGGGCATGGGCCATTTAGCCCGGATGATCATGATTGAAGAGGTCGGACGAATCTCGGCGGGGATAGCTATGGCCCTGCAGGTCATGCAAATGGGCGCCGGTATGGTCGTCGATTTGGGAAGCGCCGCACAGAAGGCCAAATATTCGCCTTTGCTGGCCCAGGGCAAAATATTGGTCGCTCCGGCGATTACAGAATCCAGCGGGGGGTCGGATCTTGAAGGCCTCTCCACACGGGCTGTTGACGAAGGCGAATATTACAGCCTTACCGGTCGCAAGGTCTTTATTACCAATTCTCACATTTCAGAGCTGGCCGTCATTATAGCAAAAAATGAAGGAGGGGCGAAAAGGGATTTCAGCGCCTTCCTTATCGAAAACGGGACAGAAGGCTTCCGCCGCGGCAGGATGGAAAGGAAGATAGGCTTTCACGGATGCATTACAGGGGAACTGATTATGGAAAACTGCCGTATTCCCAAAGAAAATCTTTTTGGGGATAAAGGCCGGGGGCTGGCTATCGCCCTGAGGGGAATCAATGATTACGGAAGAATGGGTATGGCAGGTATCGCCCTTGGCTTAATGCAGGCCTCACTGGAAGCTTCCGTTAAGTTTGCCCGGGAAAGGATCCTTTACGGCAAACCGATCAGCAACCTTGCCCCGATCCAGTTTAAGATTGCTGAAATATACGCCGACCTTGAAGCCAGCCGTTTTCTGGCTTATAATGCGGCCTGGCTGATTGATCAAAAGAAAAAATCTGATACCCAGGTTTCCAGCGCAAAGTTTTTTTCTACAGAGGCCGCCCTACAGTGCACGCGCAAAGCGATGGATATTTACGGGGCGTACGGCTGCATGAAAGATTACCCGCTGGAAAGGTACTGCCGGGATGCCCAGCTGCTGGTCCCCGCCGACGGAACAAATGATATCATGAGGATAATTGCCGGACGGAATCTGGCTGTTAAGAAATAGATATAGGGAACAAAGACGTTTTTTAAATCAAAAGTGTTGTTATTAAATTATAAAATTTTCAGCAGGGTGGGAGATTAGGTGCATGTTGCGGTCTGTGTGAAGATGGTTCCGGCTCCGGGACAGTGGTCCCGGATAGTTTTTCGTGATGACGGAAGCCTTCAACGCGAGGGCATTGAACTGATTATCAATCCTGTGGACAGAAATGCCCTGGAAGAGGCGCTAAAAATAAGGCAAGCCCGGGGCGGTACGGTAGCTGTTTTTTCGATGGGACCTCCTTCCTGCCTTGAGCATCTAAGGGAGGCCCTGGCCATGGGAGCAGACAGGGCTTTTTTGTTGAGCGACCGGAATTTTGCCGGAGCAGATACGCTGGCCACTTCACGGGCGCTGGCTGCAGGGATTAAAAAAGAAATGCCCGGCTTTGATCTGGTTCTTTGCGGCTCTGCAAGCATAGACAGCGGGACCGCCCAGGTCGGCCCCCAGCTGGCGGCGTATCTTGGGGCCGCTCACCTTACGGAAGCCTTTTCAATCAGCGTCGGGGAGCAAAATTGTTTTCAGGTCAGGACGGCCGGCAGTCATGGTTACTTTGTAACCGATCTCAGAAAACCGGCTGTAATCTCGGTGACCAAACAGCTGAATAAGCCACGCATCCCCACTTTATTCGATATCATGGCTTCATGCAATAAAGAAATAATTATTTTGTCGTCGGCGGAACTGAGCCTTCCGAAGTCGGAAAGCGGCCTGGAAGGATCGCCCACCAAGGTGCGGGAATTGTTTTTTTCTCCTGCCAGGCGGCTGGCCAGGATACTTGAGGGCTCCATGGAAGACAGGGTTGAGGAACTGCTCAGACAGCCGGGAGTGGCAGGTGTTTTAAAATGATTGGGGATATTGAAGGAAAAGAGAATCTTTGGGTTTTTGTTGAGCAGTTTAAAGGCGTCCCAAAACAGGTCAGTCTGGAACTGATTGCCAAAGCCCGTATGCTTGCCGATAGATTCGGCCTGCGCGTCGCTGCTCTGTTAATCGGGGACAATGTAAGGAATGTCTCCCCGGTATTGATCAACGCCGGTGCAGACGACGTATTCCTTCTGGAAGACCCCCTTTTAAGTCAGTACCGGAGTGATTTTTATGCGCCTGTTATTTTAGATCTAATCAGAAAAGGAAAACCCGGGGCGGTATTTTTCGGAGCCACCCCGATAGGCCGGGATCTTGCTCCTGCGGTTGCGGCCCTGGCCGAAACGGGGTGTACGGCTGACTGTATAGATCTTGAACTTACTGAGAACGGCGCCCTGCTCCAGACGGTTCCTGCGTTTGGCGGCCGTATGATGGCCGTTATAGTTACTCCCGAGCGTCGGCCGCAAATTGCCACTGTGCGCCTCGGGGTATTTCAGCAGGCCTGGTTCCCGGAACATAACGGCAGGGTAGTAGATATATCGCCCCAATTGACGCAGGCGAAGTTTGACCTGGTCGAATTTGTTGAGGAAAGCCTTCAGCCTTCGCTTTTATTTTCAGCACGCGTTGTTGTCGCCGGCGGGGCGGGTGTTGATTCCCGGGAAGGGTGGGAACTGCTGCGGGAATTGGCAGGGGTCTTACAGGGAGCGTTGGGCGGAAGCCGGCCGGCCCTGGATAACGGCTGGATCCGGGAAAGCCAGATGATTGGTCACAGCGGCTCGACTATCCGTCCCGATCTTTATATTGCGGTCGGTATTTCAGGAGACGTTTTGCATATGGTAGGCGTACAGGACGCCAAGGTGATCGTCGCCGTGAACAGCGATTCCCGGGCCCCGATATTCAGTAATTCAGATTATGGGATTATTGGAGACTACCGTGAGGTAATACCTGTGCTGATTAACGCAGTGAAAAAGAAACAACGTTCTTAACTAAATGGTTGATCTGCGAGAGAGGGGAAGACAGAAAGTTGGATTTTAAGCTTAATATGCAGCAGGAGCTGCTCAAAAAAACCGTCCGGCAGTTTGCGGAAGAAGAGATTGCTCCGCTGGTTGATGAAATGGAGAGAAATGATCAGACCCCCCCGGAACTGGTCAGAAAAATGGGAGAACAGGGGTTTTTCGGTGTTACCGCGCCTTTGGAATATGGCGGCACAGGTATGGGACACGTTGACCGGGTGATTATGCTGGAAGAAATTGCGCGGATTTCCGCGGCAATAGCCATGTCCCTGCAGGTATTGCAGATTGGCGTGGGCATGATGATGGAAATGGGAACCAGCGAACAAAAAAACAGGTATTCCCCGGCTCTTGCCCAGGGTAAAATTCTAATAACTCCTGCATTTACGGAATCAAGCGGGGGATCGGACCTGGAAGGCATGTCCACAAAGGCTTCCGATAAGGGTGAATACTATTGTATAAATGGGCGTAAAGTATTTATTACCAACTCTCATATTGCGGATGCCGTAATTATTATAGCAAAGCATGAGGAAACGAAAAAGTTCGGAGCTTTTCTAGTTGAGAAGGGAGAAAAAGGTTTCCGTCCGGGGCGGATTGAGAAAAAAATGGGGTTGTTCGGATGTTATAATGGTGAAATAATTTTAGATAACTGCCAGGCGCCAAAAGAAAATCTATTTGGTGAAAAAGGCAGGGGATTGTCTGCAGCTTTAAGAGGAATAAGCAATTACGGCAGGACCGGCATGGCGGCGTCAGCGCTGGGCTTGATGCAGGCTTCCTTGGAGGCTGCCGTAAAATTTGCGCAGGAAAGAACGCTTTACGGGAAAGCGATCAGCAATCTTGCTCCAATCCAGTTTAAGATCGCTGAAATATACGCTGAGTTGGAAGCAAGCAGGCTGATGTCATATTACGCAGCCTGGCTGGTCGAACAGGGCAGTAAAAGGTCGGATACCCAGACTGCGGCGGCTAAGTTTTTTGCCACGGAAGCTTCCTTGCGCTGTACACGCAAGACTATGGACATTTACGGGGCCTACAGTTGTATAAAAGACTACCCGGTGGAAAGATATTACCGCGACGCCCAGCTTTTAATATCCGCAGACGGTACAAGCGATATAAAAAGGATTATTGTCGGCCGCAACTTAACCGCGAAAAAAAATTAAGCAGGGGAAAGAAGGGATTAAAATTACAGATAAGCTGAGGTTTTCAAAAAAACCCAAGGTCAGCGAGCCGTATATGATTGCCGCCTGGCCTGGAATCGGCAACATCGGCTTGATTACGGTAAATTATCTAAAAAACAAGCTGGACGCCGAGGAGATCGGTGAAATTGAATCCTGGCACCATTTCTACCCCAAAGAAATCTTGATTAAAGACGGCATTATCCAGGGGATGGATTTTCCGGCGAACAAATTTTACTATAAAAAAGCCGGACGGGACCTGATTTTTTTCCTGGGCGAAACTCAGCCCTCCGGCGAAGACGAGATATATGAGATGGCTAACCTGGTAATTGACGCGGCTGAGGAATTCGGGTGTAAAATGCTTTACACTGCAGGTGCGGCGGTGGCGCCGGTTCATCACACCTCGGTTCCCAGGGTTTGGGCCATTCCTAATAAAGAGGAACTTGTCGAACGGGCAAGGAGTTACCCAAATACCATCGCGATGAGTGATATCGGGGAGCGTGAAGGGAGGGGGAACATTACCGGGCTCAATGGCATATTAATCGGTGTGGCAAAAAGAAGAAACCTTGACGGCATCTGCCTGCTGGGTGAGGTCCCTATCTATATAGCGCATTTCCCCGGACATATAATTCTTTATCCGAAAGCCTCAAAATCTATTCTTGACGTTTTATCCTTTAGTTTGAAGGTTGAATTCGATCGGGCAAATATTGACCTTTATTCAAAAAATGTTGAAAAAGAAATAGATCATCTTTATAACGAACTGTCGCCGCCCATCCGGAGTGAGCTGGATAAGCTGAAACATATAAATTACATCAGGCGGGCTGATCCCGGCCCGATAACCGAAGACGAAACGGAGAAAATTATCAAGGAAGTGGAAGACTTTTTTAGGGAGGGGGGAAAACATGGTTAAGATGAAAGCATTCCCCAAACACAAAGCTCCTTTTTTGATTTCCGGCTGGAGCCCTGACGCCGGCGAGACAGGTTGGCAAGCAATTGATTTTATTAATAAACGCCTTGCTGCCAGGGAATTTGCGGATATTGAGCCGACCGGGTTTTTTAGTTTGGGCGGAGTTGATATCAAAGAAAATGTTTGTATGTTTCCCGAAAGCAGATTTTTTTCTTCCGAAAAAAAAGACCTGATCTTTTTTAAGAGCAACTCCCCGTCCATCAAGGGCTATCAGTTTTTAAACCTTGTTCTTGATGTCGCCAAAAGTTTCAATGTGCAGGGAGTATATTCGGTTGGCGGGATGCTTTCCATGATACCCCATACAACAAGTCCGAGAAAAGTCGTTGCTGTATTTAACTCGCCCCGTTTAAAGGCTGATCTTGCCGCCTATGATCTGATGACGGATCTCGATTATCGCGGAACGCCCTCGATGAATGGGTTTCTTGTCTGGGTGGCTGGAAAAAGGGAGCTTCCGGCGGCTTGTTTTATGGTCAATGTGCCTTTTTACCTGGCTGACAGGGTTGACCCCAGGGCAGGCAAAGCTGTTTTGGAATTCCTTAATTTAAGATTCGGCCTGGGTATAGACCTAAGCGTTCTTGACCGCGAGATTGAGATTCAGGACAGGAAAATAGAAAGAATAAGGAAAAACAATTCATTTTTTGATTCCCAGATGACCAAACTGGAGAATAAAATGGAGCTGTCCCACGAAGAGATGGAAGGCCTGCTGGATGAATTAAACAGGTTTATGGACTAGCTTTTGGATAAAGGGAACAGGGCGCTTTTTTTTGCCGTTGGCTGATAAAACATCCAGCATCTTCAACGCTTTTCCGGCGCCCAGGGCTACACATGAAAGCGGGTCTTCGGCGATAAAAACCTTAATTCCGGTATGCCTGCTTAAAAGGCTGTCGATGCCCTTGAGCAAGCAGCCGCCGCCTGTTAAGGTAATCCCTCTTTCAACAACGTCCGCGGCCAGTTCCGGCGGCGTGTTCTCCAGGACTTCCTTGACAGCCCCGATAATTGTCTCGAGCGGTTCCTGAATTGCTTCATGGGTATGACAATCGGATATTGTTAATGCTCTTGGGAGGCCGTTGATCAAACTTCTGCCCTGTACTTCCAATTGCCTGTTGGCAATCAGTTCCTGATCGGCGATACCTATTTCCATCTTGATTTTTTCACTGGTGCGTTCTCCGATATACAGGTTTAAGCGTTTACGGATATACCTGGCAATTGCCTCGTCAAATTTATCGCCGCCTACGCGCAGGCTTTTGCTGCAAACGATTCCGTTCAGGGAAAGAACGGCGATGTCCGTTGTCCCCCCGCCGATATCCACAACCATGGTCCCGGACGGCGCTGATATATTTAAGCCTGCGCCAAGGGCTGCCGCAACAGGTTCCTTGATAATGTATGTCCGTCCCGCGCCAGCCTGAATTGCTGCCTGCCGTATTGATCTTTCTTCAACATTGGTTACCTGGGCGGGCATGCAGATCATCACCCTGGGGCGGAATAAAAAGCCGAGACCCTTTGGTTTGGATATAAAACAATGGAGCATTTTTTCAGTTGCTGTGTAATCGGCAATTACGCCTTCGCGTAGGGGACGGATGGCTACTATATTCCCAGGGGTTCGTCCAATCATTCGGCGAGCTTTGTTGCCGACGGCTACAATTTGCCCGTTATTCTTATTTATAGCGACAACCGAGGGTTCGCGGAGTACGATTCCCCTGTCTTTCATGTAGACAAGCGTGTTGGCGGTACCGAGATCTATTCCCATATCTGTTGACAGAGACAGCAAAGGATTTCCTCCATAGAAATAAAGATACAATTCGATATTCGACATACTATTTCTACATATTATTCCGGAATCCTTCTAATTAAACGATGGTATTAATTTATGGAAAAATAAAAAAAGTGTTTTTAAGCAAGGTGGGATTATAATGGGACAAATAAGGGAAGTGCTGCCTGTAAAGATCCTGGCAGGATTGCTTTCCCGGGATGTATCATTATTTGAAACCGTGAAATTGGAACTGGAAAAAGACTGGGGGCCGGTTGATCAGCAGAGCGATTTAATGGATTTTAAATTTACCAGGTATTATGAAGAGGAGCTGGGCAGTAATCTCAAACGTTTGTTTATGAGCTTTGCCGGACTTGCCGATCCCGGCCGCCTTCCCGAAATGAAGCTGTTTACCAATTATCTTGAGAATAAACTGTCAGTTGACGGCCGGCGCAGGGTAAATATAGATCCCGGTTACATTACCCCGGCAAGGCTGATCCTGGCCACAACCAAGGATCATTCCCACCGGGTCTACCTTGGCAGGGGTATTTATGGTGACCTTACCCTGATCTTCTCCCAGGGCATTTTCAAACCTTTACCCTGGACGTATCCCGACTACCGCAGCGAGGAGTACGGGGTTTACTTCAGACGCGTGCGCGAAATATGCCGGGAACAGCTACGCAATTCAGTCCCTATTATATTCAAGCTTTGATTTCTAGTTAACTGTGCTTGACAAGCTTTGACTGAGTTGTTAAACTTATGTCTAACTAAATAATTATCTAAAAAAACAAAAAAAAGGGGGAGTAGTTCTTGGCAGAACAGGTTGTATTTCATCCGGATATTCTTTGTATCCCTGAGGGAGGGGAAAAGCCATACTTAATCGCCTATAAATGCTCGTGCGGTTCGGCATGGTTCCCCAAGTTGCCGTTTTGCCCGAATTGTTGGTCAGACAAGCTGGAGCCGATGCCGCTCAGCAGGACAGGAAAACTTTATACCTATACAATAGTTGCTATCCCACAGCCGGGTCTTCAAGCCCCGTTAGCTTATGGATTTGTTAATTTCCCGGAGGGTGTGAGCGTCTGCGCCCAGATTGATGTTCAAGGCGACCTCGAAACGATTCAAAAAGCGCTCCATATTGATATGGATGTTGAAGTGGCAGCGGGAGTTATCCGCAAGGATAAAGACGGAAACGAGACCATCAGCTATAGGTTTAAACCGATTTAAGAGAAGTTTAATTCAAAATAAAGATGACTATTAAAGGGAGGTTTAATGGGTATATGAACGATAGAGAAGTTTATATCATTGGGGCGGGCATGACCCAGCTATACAGAAAAGCTCCGATGCCCCTTGATGAACTGGGCAGACAGGCTATATTTGCGGCGGTAAAAGACGCCGGAATTAACTTTAAAGAAATAGGATCGGTAACTGTGGGGAACATGGGCGGGCTGTCAGGCGCCATCTGCATCGGTCAGCGGATTGCCTGCTCGCTCGGACTCGGCGGAGTCCCCATGATCAACGTGGAGAGCGCCTGCTCAAGCGGCGCCATGGCAGTCAACAAGGCGGTCGAGCATGTTGCCTCCGGCAAATGCGACGTAGCCTTGGCCGTTGGTGTTGAGCATCTTTCTTCCGTCAGGGGCAGCGGAACTGCTTTCGCTCCTGATTCAAGAGACCCGGAAGGCTTGCAGGGAGCAACCATGCCCGGCATTTACGCAATGAGAACCCGCCGCTATATGCACGAGTTCGGCGCCACGCTTGAGGATATGGCGCTTGTTGCCGTCAAGAACCGCAGGCACGCGATGAACAACCCCTATTCTTCCTTCAGAACTCCAATCACTGTGGAAGAGGTCGTCAACGCCAGGATGGTTGCCGACCCGCTTACCCTTTTAATGAGCTGCCCCAATGCCGACGGCGGCGCTTCCGTTGTCGTGGCGACCAAAGAAGTGGCTCAGAGATTAGGCAAAAAGCTGGTCAAGGTTGCGGCCAGCCACATTACTTCCGGTATTTTCAAGAATTCATTCAGGGATTTTACAGAAATGGAAATTACCATCCGCGGCGCCAAAGAGTCCTATGAAGAGGCAGGCCTTGGCCCCGATGACATCAGCATGGTTGAATGCCACGACGCATTCGTTATCGGTGAAGTATTATACCTGGAAGCCATGGGATTCTGCAAGCATGGCGAGGCTATCCCCTTCCTGAAGAGCGGCCAGTCCGATTACGGCGGGAAGGTAGTCTTCAGCCCGAGGGGCGGTTTGCTGTCCTGCGGCCATCCGACAGGGTGCTCGGGATGCGCTCAGATCGTAGAGGCCACCTGGCAGCTGCGCGGCGAAGCCGGAGACCGTCAGGTACCGGGCTGCAAAGCAGCATTAACACACGTAACAGGCGGTGGGGTGTACGGTCTGGATAACGCAGCCTGCACCATACATATTCTAACTAATTAGTAAGGGGATGATCGAATGGGTGTCAAAGTAAAAGACAGGGTCGCCCTTATTACCGGCTCCGGAAGCGGAATTGGTGAAGGCGTAGCCAAAAGGCTTTCCCAAAATGGGGCCAAAATCGTAATCAATGATGTAGTGCAAGAAAAGATCGACAAAGTCGTGGCAGACATAAAGGCGGCCGGCGGCGAAGCTATCGGCATGAACATTGACATTACCAAAAAAGACCAGGTCGATGAAATGTTCAAAAAGACAGTTGAGACCTTTGGGCGGATCGACATTCTGGTTAACAATGCGGGAGTGTCAAGGGACAAAGGCATTTTGAAGCTGACCGAAGAGGACTGGGATTTTGTAGTAGATATCAACCTTAAAGGGCAGTTTTTCTGCTGCCAAGGCGCGATAGGATACATGAGAGAGCAAAAATTTGGCCGGATCGTTAATATTTCTTCCCGCGCCTGGTTGGGCGGGGTCGGTCAAGCAAACTACGCCGCTTCCAAAGGCGGGGTGGTCAGTCTCACCCGGACTCTGGCTTTAGAGCTGGCCAGGTTTGGGATCAATGTCAACTGCATATGCCCTGGCTTAATCAAAACACCGCTTTATGATGCTTTGACCGAAGAACAGGTCGCTAATTTAATTAAGGCGCAGCCGATGGGCGCAATTGGGAATCCTAACGATATAGCCCAGGGCGTACTGTTCTTTGTGGATGACGATGCCGGTTACGTTACCGGACAGGTTATCTTTATCTGCGGTGGAAGAAGCCTGTGGAGCTCTTTATCCGTATAAAGCGAGGAGGGTGGAAAATGCAAATAAAAGACAGAGTAGCGCTGATTACCGGTTCCGGCGGCGGAATAGGCGAAGGAATTGCCAAGGCAATGATTAATGAAGGCGCCAAGGTAGTAATTTTAGATATCGTACCGGCCAGTGTGGACCGCGTCGTAGGCGAGCTTAAGGCGGCCGGCGGCGAAGCCATTGGTGTTGTCGGGGATATAACCAAAAAAGATGAAGTTGACACGATGTTCAAAAAGGCCGTTGACACCTTCGGCAGGCTCGACATTCTGGTCAACAACGCCGGTATTGCCAAGGACAAAGGATTCCTGAAGATGACTGAATCAGACTGGGACGCCGTTCTAGCCGTTAACTTAAAGGGAATGTTTTTATGCACCCAGGCTGCAATGGGGTACATGCGGGAGCAAAATTACGGACGGGTTATCAACATTTCTTCCCGCGCCTGGTTGGGCGGCCCCGGACAGGCCAATTACGCCGCTTCCAAAGGCGGAGTGGTCAGCCTGACCCGTTCTCTGGCGTTGGAAATGGCCAAACGGGGAATTACAGTCAATTGTGTAGCACCCGGGTTAACTAACACACCACTGTGGCAGGCGCTGCCGGAAGAGACCAAAGCCCGTCTGATCAAGGCGCAGCCCACTCAGACAATCGGGAGCGTGTATGATATCGCCCGCGGCGTAATCTTCTTCGCTGCTGACGGTTCCAGCTACATTACCGGCCAGGTTGTTTATATTTGCGGAGGCAGAAGCCTCTACGCAGGTTGATCCTAATAATTGAAAAGCTGCAGAAAAGGGGTTGGCAAAATAGCA
>DFZT01000054.1 GCA_002382755.1 Firmicutes bacterium UBA4049
CCAACACAAATGGCTATACACATCCTAATCATTACTCAACCGCCTATGATCTTGCCCTGATTACCAGATACGCGCTGGGCAACCCGGCATTCAGAAAATATGTCCGCTGTAAGGAGGCGGATGTGGAGTGGGTCGAACCCAAGAGAACAGAAAAGATATACAGCACCAACCGGCTGCTTGAGGAAAACTATCCCGGCGTTGAAGGGGTGAAAACGGGATCGACTTCCGCTGCCGGCAACTGCCTTATTATATTGGCTAACAGAGACGGACGAAGTTTAATTACTGTTGCCCTTGATTGCTGCGACCGTTATCATGATACCATTGCTCTGCTGAACTATGGGTTTAACCAGATTATTTCACTGGATCTTTGCAGTACTGGGCAGCCCTCGTCATTCATAGCAGTCCGCGGAGGGAAGGAACCCCGTGTAGCGCTTGTAGGAGAAAAGAATTACACAGTCAATCTGCTGCGCAGCGACCTTCCCATGTTAAAAAGAAAGTTAAACGTTGATTCAGATGTCTCAGCCCCTGTATATTACAGGCAAAAGTTGGGCGTAGAGTCCTTCTACCTCGGTGACAAAAAAATTGCCAGCGTTAATCTTGTAGCCGGCAATCCGGTATCGCGCAAAGGACTCGGCGCCCAGTTATACGAAAAGATATTCGGCGGCCAAAGTTAACCTATTGACATTCCCGCCAATTTTCGTAATAATAAGTGATGTACATGGGCGGGTAGTTCAGTGGGAGAACGCTTGCTTGACACGCAAGAGGTGGTTGGTTCAATTCCAATCCCGCCCACCAGTAGTGTCAAGGGTTCTTATTTTAGAGTTTAGCAATAACATCACCCAGATAAAAAACCGGCTGTTTGCTGGTTTTTTTTATTTATTATATTTACTTTATTATATTTACTTTTTTGTCCTTGCCACTGCACCGGTATAAATATCAGCCTGCGTTGCCCAATCATCATTGATGGTTCCTCAAAGGCTAAAGATGTGCGGAGAACATTAATCACTAGTCCTAGCCTTCGCTGCTTTATAAGCCATAGCTTTAACAGCTGGTGAAGAACCATCAATTACTACTCCGATAAGGAAACAAGAATTTTTCTGATTGGTTATAGGCGGCGCGGCGGCGCTGAATTAAATAAACCGCTGCGCTATTCTAGCCTTGCTGGTGACATCAATGCCGGTTTCGCAGAAAAGCCGCAGCAGATTTATCAAAGATACTTCCCCAATCATTGCCTCAAACCATACAAATGCTGTCTTTACTGAACTTCTCATCATGCCAATGCAATAATGCAGTCAATGGGCATTAATGCAGTCAAGATTTTGTCAATAAGCTAATCTTCGTGTAAACTCATTTTTCTGGCATGAATCTTGCTACATATATAGATGACATCTCAGATTAAACTTTTGAGACATTAGAACTGCAGATCTGTATCAAGGCAAAGGCGCAGCTTTAAGCAATTGACACAAAGGAGGGTGATCAGGCCAATAAAAAAAGAGGCTGTCGGCATAAAGGCATCTATGGCGGCACCATATGTTCTTATTTTACGCTTATTGGAGGGTTTTCAAAGCGCCACATAATCAGGTTGTTCCGGAAAGAGAAAAAACAGGCTTGAACTTTTAGAAAGGGAAAAGGAATAAAAGAGGTGTAAAATCCATGTATTTATTTGCCATTGCAGTATTTTTACTGACTTATGCGGTTATCGTATCAGAAAAAGTTCACCGTACCATCGCAGCTTTACTTGGCGCAGGTTTGCTTGCGCTGTCCGGTGTCCTCAGTGTGGAAGACGCTATCCATTATATCGACTGGAACACCCTCGGTCTGCTGATCGGGATGATGATCATCGTAGGAATTACACGCAACACAGGTGTATTTGAATATATGGCCGTCAAAGCCGCCAAGTCGGCACAGGGCAATCCCATCAAGATTATGATGGCCATGGCCGCGGTTACTGCTGTAACCTCCGCCTTTCTAGACAATGTAACCACGGTATTGTTAATTGTACCGGTAACCCTTGCCATTACCAGGCAGTTAAAGGTTAATCCCGTCCCGTTTCTGATTGCCGAAATTATTGCCTCAAATATCGGCGGTACAGCCACGCTGATCGGAGATCCGCCCAATATTATGATCGGCAGTTCAACCGGTCTCGGGTTTATGGATTTTGTAGTTAACTTAGCTCCTGTAATTATAATCGTCCATATCGTTACAATTGTCATATTGACCCTGATTTACAGGAAACACCTGACAACTACGCCTGAACTGCAAAAGAGCATCATGACAATGGATGAGAAACAGGAAATAAAAGACAGCCATTTGCTGAAACAGTGCCTGATCGTACTCGCTTTAACCATTTTAGGATTTATCATTCACCAGTACATTCATATGGAATCCTCAGTTATTGCCTTAAGCGGCGCCAGTCTGCTTCTACTGCTGTCCTGCCGGGAAGACCCGGAGCAAGCCCTGCATGCTGTGGAATGGCCGGTGATTTTTTTCTTTACCGGTTTGTTCTTAATTGTCGGCGGGATTGAGAAGGTAGGTGTTATTGAAGCCATAGCCCGCTTTACCATTGATATTACCAATGGACTGCTGGTGCCTGCCAGCATGCTTATCCTGTGGATTTCCGCCATAGCCTCGGCTTTTATTGACAACATACCGTTTGTGGCAACGATGATTCCGCTGATTAAAGATATGGGCCGGCTGGGAATGTCGGGCGACATAAATCTTTTATGGTGGGCTTTGTCTTTGGGCGCCTGTCTGGGCGGCAACGGAACAATCATCGGCGCTTCGGCCAACGTTGTGGTCTGCGGAATGGCTGAAAAAAGAGGCATCCCGATTACATTTATCAGCTATATGAAAGTAGCTTTCCCCACAATGCTTGTTTCCATCATCATCTGCATGGTCTATTTGCTCTTCTGGTACCAATATCACGGATGGGGTTTAATCATCGGAACACTGGTAATAGGCGCAATACTTTACGTAATTTCTATTCCATTGAACAATTTCTTGAGCAAAAATGCAACTGCCCAAAAAACATCTTCAAAAGCGTAATCAAAGGAGGCTGAAGCAGTGATTAAAAAAATACTCGTTGCCTATGACAACGGCGACAAGGCAAAAAAAGCTGTTGAGAATGCGATTGAGATTGCCAAAGGCAGTAATGGGGAGATCTGCCTGCTGTCTTCCGTGAAAATGCCCAGCTTTATCACAACCGTAACTACCCCTGATATGATCAACGACCTGCAGGAGGATACCCGTAAATATTTTACCGAAGTACTGAAAGAATATGAAGGTAAAATTGCCGGGGAAGGCATCAAGGCAAGTTTTGTTATTTTAGACGAGAGTCCCGGCAAAGCTATTGTCCGTTATGCGGAAAAAGAGAATTTCGATCTGATTATCATAGGCTCGGCCAACAGGGGAACCGCGGAAAGGATCTTCCTGGGGCTGGGCAGTGTCTCCAATTATGTACTGCAGCATGCCAAATGCCCGGTACTGATTATTAAAGGATAAAACCGGATCTTCGAAAAACTCCTTTTACTTTTAATGGAAGTCTTGCATAAATCATAAAAGCCCATGTTTTAAGTCTAAGAAACATGGGCTTTAAAAAACATCAGGCCAATCAATCATAAAGACCACATGTACGAATCCGGCTGCTCTTTCTTTTGCGGCAGTACATTTAAAGGCCCTGCCGTGATATGTTGCTGGACCAGGAATGGATATATTAATATATAAACAAGACTTGGACAGTTTTTCAAAGAAACCAGGAGAAGCTTTCGATGAAGTATGAGAAAATAAGGGAACTGGCTTTACGCTACACTGCGAAAAGGGTTGGCCATGCGCTCGAAACATATGAGGAGGAACACAGTATTGAAGGCCCATGGCCAACTGGAGACCGGATCATGGTCTGCGTCAGTCCCAGCCCGTTTTCGGCACAGTTGATCAGGACGGCTGGGCGAATTGCAGAAGACATGAAGGCGGAGTGGCTGGCCGTCTATGTTGAAACCCCAAGGCGTTTTCCTCCAAATGAGGCCGAAAGAGATCTCCTGGCCGGGAACTTGCAGCTGGCCGTTGATCTTGGCGCTGAAACAATAACACTAACAGGTAATGACATTGCCGGGGAACTGCTGGAACTGGCCAGGAAACGCAATGTATCACAGATAATAATCGGTAAGTCGCTGCACACCGCATTTTGGGAGCGGCTACACAGTTCAGTTGCTGACAATATAATCCGGCGGAGCCGCGGAGCAGGTATTTATGTAATTCCAAACAGACCAAAACCGGAAAAGCAAAAAAAGCTACATTCTCCCACCTTGAAGATTCCGCTCATTAATTATCTCTTGCTCTTAATGACAATGGTTTTAGTTACCATTCTAGCCGGGCTTGTCTATCCATACGTTGGTTTGGCAAATGTGGCAATGATTTTAATACTGCCTATCTTATTCAGCGCAGTCAAATGGGGGACAGGCCCGGCGGTTACGGCTGCGGTGATCTGTTCGTTGATTTTTGATTATTTCTACATACCTCCTGTCCTCGGCTTTATACCGTCAGACCTGCCCTATCTTTTCAACCTGGTTGTTTTTGTAATAGTGGCGCTGCTGACTGGAACCCTTTCAGGCCGTCTCCGACAGCAGGTAATCAGTTCCAGGCAGCGTGAAACAAGAATGGTGGCGCTATATTCGTTAAGCCGGGATATCGCGGCAGTATCGGAAATTAATCCGGCAATGGAAATTGTAGCCAGAAGAATATCAGAAACTACTGATTCCCAGGTAGCTATACTGTTGCCGGATCAGAACGGAAAGCTGGAACTCAGGGCAGTCGCTTCTTCACAGGACTTCCTTAATGACAGTGAATTGGCCGTCGCCAGGTGGGCTTTTGAAAATGGCGAGATAGCCGGAAGAGGTACGGAAACTTTAAACAGCGCTGTCGGATTATATGTACCACTCAGAACTGAGCAGTATTCCCAGGGAGTCCTGGGCATAAAACTTGAAAGCAAGGAACGGCGCCTGCATCTGGAGCAAAGGCGGCTGCTGGAAGCTTTCGCCAACTTAACCGCGCTTTTAGTTACTAGAATAAAGCTTGCCGAACTGGCCAAAGAGTCTCGACTGGCAGCTGAATCCGAAAGGCTCCGTACCGCTCTCTTTGATTCTCTCTCACACGATCTGCGTACACCGCTGGCTTCTATAATCGGCGCTGTAACATCAATTCTTGAAGGTGAGGGATTTTTCAGCCCTGAAGCCAGTCACGATCTCCTGCAAACAATTAAGCAGGGAGCTTTACGGATGAACAGGTTTGTCGGTAACCTTCTTGATATGGCTAAACTGGAGAGCGGACTAATCCGCTTGAATAAAGACTGGTGCGATATCCGGGAAATAATTGGGGTTGCGGTAAGGGACATGAAAGATCCACTGCGCGACAGACCCCTCAAAGTAGAGGTTTCATCCGATTTGCCCCTGGTTAAGGCTGATTTTGTTGTGCTGGAGCAGGTGCTGGTTAATCTTCTGGATAACGCTATTAAATACTCCGATGCGGGAAGTGAAATATGCATATCCGCCAGTCATGACAACAAACATGTCAAAGTAACAGTAACTGATTCCGGACAGGGAATTTCGACTGAAGACCTGGATCATATTTTCGATAAGTTCTACAGGCTTAAGTCACCCCGGCAGGTTAGCGGCACCGGTCTCGGCCTGGCAATCTGCAAAGGGCTAATCGAAACTCATCAAGGAAGCATTTGGGCATCCAACAATCCCAGTGGAGGTCTGGACGTCAGCTTCATTTTGCCGCTTGGCGAAGCAATTTCTTGTAAGCCTGCATATATTGACGGGGAGGAAAATAATGATCACTAAAGGAGTACGCATTCTGGTCATAGACGATGAAATAGAAATCCGAAGGCTGCTAAAAGTAGCCTTATCGGGTCATGGATTTGAAGTCACTGGAGCGGCGACCGGTCAGGACGGTCTTGATGAAATTATATCATTTAAACCGGAACTGGTTATTCTTGACCTAGGATTACCGGATCTAAACGGTCTGGAAGTGCTGAAAAGTCTGCGCGAGTGGTCCGGTGTTCCGGTAATTATTCTTTCTGTTAAAGGCCAGGAAAACGATAAAATATTTGCTTTGGATGCCGGCGCCGATGATTATGTGACCAAACCTTTCGGGATGGGTGAACTGCTGGCGAGGATAAGGGCGGCTTTGCGCCATGCGGCCGGTACTGAAGATGAACCTGTATTGGTTTTTGACGACTTGACCATTGACCTTGCCCGCCGCTATGTAACTGTCAACAACAGGGAAATTAGACTTACCCCCACAGAATATGAACTACTCAAGAACCTGGCGTTAAATGCCGGCAAGGTGCTGACTCACAGGCATCTAATCAGCGCTGTCTGGAAAATGACATATGAATACGACACCCACTCCCTGCGCGTATATATAGGCCAGTTGCGCCGTAAAATTGAAGCCGACTCATCATATCCCCGCCATATTATTACGGAACCGGGTGTTGGATACAGGCTTTTATAATATAATTTACCTGGACGGAAATATATTTATTAATTTAACCTGCCAATGGGATCAAGGGATGTATATGACCCTTCCGGGTTTATAATAAGTAATAAGTATATGAGGCGATATTTCTTACAGCATCGCAAAAAGGGAGGGAGAATAATAGAAAAAAATTGGCATGCGCTAGACGTAAGATCATTACAGCAGGAATTCAAAACTGACATGGAAAGAGGACTGAATACAGAAGAAGCAGACGCCCGCTTAAAAACGTTCGGCCCTAATGCCCTGGAAGAAAAACCCCCCCGAAGCTTCTTTGCAATGATTTTTGACCAGCTCAAAGAGGTTCTGGTTTTAATTTTAATTGCCGCCGCTCTTATTTCAGCGTTCATCGGTGAGTGGAGAGACTCCATAGTTATCCTGATCATTGTAGTCCTCAATGGTACAATAAGGTCAATTAAAGAGAACAAAGCAAGATATGCCATGAAAGCTTTAAAAGATATGACAAAACCATTAGCTAAAGTAATTAGGGATGGTAAATTATTACAGATTTCCTCGGAAAAGGTTGTCCCGGGTGATTTATTTTTAGTTGAAGCAGGTGACTCTGTTCCGGCCGACTCAAGGCTGATTGAAGCAGTTACCCTTTATGTTGACGAATCAGCTTTAACCGGGGAGTCTGTACCGGTCGAAAAGGATATAGCTGTAATCAATACTGACCAGTTAGCCCTGGGCAACAGGAAAAATATGCTTTTCATGGGTACTGCTGTGACCGGCGGCCGGGGTAAAGCGATTGTTGTTGAGTCAGGAATGAAGACACAGTTGGGACGAATCGCTGAACTGCTTGAAACGGCGGAAGAGGAAGCAACACCTATGCAACAGCGTTTGGCCAGTCTGGGTAAAGTCCTTGGCGTAGCGGCAGGAGCGATAGTGGTCGTTGTGCTTGCATTGGGGCTGTATCGTGGAATACCGCTGCCGGAAATGTTTATGGTATCAATCAGTCTGGCTGTTGCCGCAGTACCTGAAGGGTTACCGGCGGTGGTAACAATCGTACTGGCCATGGGCGTGACCAGAATGAGCCAGCGCCAGGCTATTATCAGGAGGCTGCCGGCCGTTGAGACACTAGGCGCCGCAACGGTAATTTGCTCAGATAAGACTGGTACGTTGACCAAAAATGAAATGACCGTTACCGGAATTTTTGCTGCAGACAGCTTTTTTCAGGTAACCGGAATCGGTTATGAGCCGGAAGGCAGGTTTTTAGACAAGAATGGCAGGGAAATATCCTCTTTGGATAAAAATTTGAATCTTCTTTTGCTAGGCGGGCTTTTAAACAGCGATGCCCAGCTGGAACAAACGGATACCGGTTATCAAGTAGTTGGCGATCCTACCGAGGGAGCGCTGGTGGTTGCTGCTGCCAAAGCAGGCATAACAAAAAAGGAAGCCGAAACAAAATACCCCCGGTTAGCTGAGATACCTTTTGACTCAAACCGTAAAATGATGACTACGTTCCACCTTCTAAGCGGAACTGTTCAGTCCTTTACCAAAGGTGCGCCTGATGTTCTGCTGTCCCGTTGCAACAAGGTACAATCGATAAAAGGGCCTATCCCTCTGGACGAAGGCATCCGCAAACATCTCCTGGAGGTTAATTCCGGGTTTGCATCGCAGGGACAAAGAGTATTAGCCCTGGCCACCCGGCAGTGGGCTGAAGTAAAGCGGAACTATCCAAAGGAATCAGACACAGCGGAACGGGATTTAATATTTATCGGCTTCTACGCTATCCAGGATCCTCCGCGACCGGAGGCCAAAGAAGCGGTTGCGGTCAGCCGCGGGGCAGGCATCCGTTCGGTAATGATAACGGGTGACCATCGGGATACCGCAATTGCTATTGCTAGAGATCTAGACATACTGCAGCCGGGCGACGAGGTACTGACCGGCGACCAAATTGAACAGATAGGCGAAGAAGGATTGAAAGAAATTGCCAATAAAGTCTCCGTTTACGCCAGGGTATCACCCGAGCATAAATTACGCATCGTTGGTGCGCTAAAACATCACGGACATGTCGTGGCCATGACCGGTGACGGCGTTAATGACGCCCCGGCTCTTAAAAGGGCTGACATCGGGGTGGCGATGGGGATCAGCGGAACCGAGGTAGCCAGGGGGGCTTCAGATATGGTGCTGCGGGATGATAATTTTGCCACCATAGTTAAAGCGATCGAGGAAGGAAGGACTATATATAATAACATACGCAGCAGTGTACAATTTTTACTTTCCTGCAACGCAGGAGAAATTATAACCATCTTTGTCGCCTTATTGCTAGGGTTGGGAAATCCCCTGACACCTATCCAAATATTATGGATGAACCTGGTCACGGACGGGGCCCCTGCCCTGGCCCTTGGGCTGGAACCACCCTTAAAAGGCCTCATGAATAAGCCTCCCCGCAATTCCCAGGAAGGCCTGTTTGCCGGGGATATGGGCGCCAAAATACTCTGGCAGGGCTTTGTTATAGGAGCTATGTGCCTTGTATGTTACTTCATTGGCTTACGCCAGGGTCTGCCGATAAAACAGGTACACACCATGGTTTTCGCAACCTTATGCATGTGCCAGATGGTACATTCCTTCAACGTCCGGAGTCTGGACCAGTCACTCTTCAGCATAGGTTTCTTCACAAATCGCAGTCTTGTCCTTGCCAATGTGCTTTCTGTTTTGGCATTGTTTTTAGTAATATTCGTCCCTTTCCTGCGTGATATATTTGGAACCGCCCTGCTTCAGCTTAATAATTGGCTTTTTGTACTTGGCTTGAGTATTGTACCATTATTTGTAGTCGAAATAAGTAAAGCGATCGGAAAGGCATCTGTTTCAAAAACACCAAATAAATTTTTAGAAGAAGCCAGCGAAGCAAAAAATAAATAGACAAATAAACAAGCAATGGCTGAGGTTGAAGTCATACAAAATATGGCCGGCAGCCGGCAAAATTACCAATTTGCCGCAGCAGCGCCTGACTTTTTGCCCGGTAAGCAACTGGATGAGACAGGTATTCTTCCAGTTCGGGCAAAGCTCCGGGGAAATATTGGCGGTAGGCGGTTTTTAAGCGGTGCACAACCTCGGGGTAGGGATTCAGATTATCCAGCAGAATTTCTTCAATGCCGGTTTCGCGAAGAGTCCGCAGCAGACTAGTCAGGGATTCTTCCGAATCTGAGAGCCCCGGAAGCAGCGGGGCTATAAAAAACCACACCGGAATGCCCGCCTCGATTAGTTTCCGGGCTGCGGAGATACGCAGGTTTGGCAAAGAAGCGCCGGGTTCAAGCACCCGGGCAACTTTGTGATCCATGGTGGTAATCGTAAAACCAACCTCGCAGTCCTGCAGTTGCTTCAGTATCGGAAGGTCCCTCTGCACAAGGGCCGATTTGGTCAGAAT
Source organism: Firmicutes bacterium UBA4049 (assembly GCA_002382755.1). Classification (GTDB taxonomy): domain Bacteria; phylum Bacillota; class Desulfotomaculia; order Desulfotomaculales; family Nap2-2B; genus 46-80. The sequence continues at coordinate 9,902 of DFZT01000054.1, forward strand.
GTGGACCTTCAGCATCTGATAGTCAGCCAGCGCTCTGAGGGCGGACCGTGTAACTTCATAGCAGGCTTCAACCGGCTGATAGGCGTCAGTCACACTGCTCAGCAGGACCCTGCCTTCCGGCTTCGTCCGTCGGCTGACCAGCTTTTTGGCGAGCGTTTCAGGGAAATTTACCTTAACATCAAGAAACCCGCCCCACTTTTCCCGGTGGCCTGTAAAACGGCACATAAAGGAAGCGTAGCAGTAAACGCAGCCGTGAGTGCAGCCGACATAGGGATTCATACAGTATTCATACCCTGGAATCCCCGTCTTACTCAAGGCGGTTTTGCACAATATCTCCCTTGGTGCAATATTCCCCTGCATAAGCAAACCCCTACTTATTGTCCTCTGTTCATCCCTTACATAATGATAACCCTAAATAGCCCGTTATAGAAGCTGTATTATTATGACAGTGGATGGGTTTGTGTCCACAACGGGAAATTTAACCCAACCTTCCCCTCCCCAAG
>DFZT01000023.1 GCA_002382755.1 Firmicutes bacterium UBA4049
AGGGAACTTATCGTACCTATATTGGTAAGATATCCCGAACTAAAGACAATTACCTCTTCCGTATTTTTAAATTGAGCAATTTTCTCCTCAAGCTCTTTGTATAGAAAGAAGTTGCCCGAGATCAAACGGGATCCTCCCGATCCTGTACCCCACCTGGCAAGAGCCTTAAAGGCCGCATCTTTTACCTGTGGATGATCTGTCAGACCAAGATAATTGTTTGAAGAAAGAAGTATACAATTGCGTCCGTTAACTGTCGTTCTTGAAGACTGAGGCCCCTCAAACCACCTTAATTGTCTGTACAGGTTTGCTTTGCGCAAAGAATCCAGCTCCGTCTTTAAGAAATCCAAATATTAACCTCCTTACTTGCAAAAACCTTCCCCTGCATAACTGATGTATTTTCACATTTCTTATTGTCAACCAAAATAAAAATATAGTTAACATTATTCGTAAAAAATAATTTAAGCTAAAACTTCCGTAACCACACTTAAATCAGCAGGTTTATCAACATCAAAACCAATTGCAGGATGCGGGCTCACAACAGCCCTTCCCTTTATGCCAAGCATTTTTGAAACTTTGATTTCGGCTTCTGTCAGACTTAATTTATGAAAGATAAATTTTATTAAAAAAGATAATCCAATTAACCTGCTTAACTTCAAAGGGTTCTTCCTGGCTTTCACAAGTTCATTGCCTTTGGCCAGGCAGCGCGGCAGTATTTCCGGGTTAAGCAGAATTAAATTACCGCCTGTAAATACATTTTCCTGCAAGCGTACATAAGTACGCTCCGCTTTGGCAAAAGAGCTCTGAATCACATCCCGGGATACGATAGGATAAAAAAAGTCTACTGTCTCATCCCGGCATCGATCTATAAAATCGTCAACTGCTTTAGCAGTTAAAAGGGGGATATCACAAGTTGCAACTAACACCCGCCTGCTGGCCGGCAAACAGTCAAAACCCCCTTGTACATTGTCCAGGAGGCTGTCTCCAGGTAAAGTAAATTTAATCCTGTCTGCAGCGCTTTCACTTATTTTTATTTCAGGACCGACGACAACTATTTTTCCTATGTTAGAGGAGTTTAAAAGAGCGTCTATGACGTATTCAATCATAGCCTTTTTACCTATGGTGATTAAAGCCTCGTAAAGAACGGGGCTGCTGTCCTTCAACTTGCCGTCGTTTAAGCTGCCGGCAAGAATAATTGCGTCAATGGTCATACGGATGATACCCCTTCAAATACGCTGAGCAAGCTTTGCTCCGCATTTTCGATATGCTCACGGGCAAGTAGGGAAGCCAACTCGGAGTTGCGCTCGCTGATTGCTTCAACAATTTTCCTGTGTTCTTCAATAAAAACACTTGTTCTGCCCGGTTGTGACAAAGAAACTGTACGGAAACGATGGATCTGTTCCTGAAGGTGGATAACTATTTGCTGCAGGCGCTGGTTCCGGCTGACCCGGTAAATAAGCTCATGAAACGATGTGTCTGATTGAACGACGGTATCCAAATCGCCCGTCGTTGCCTCAGAAGATTGAACCAGCGCCCTCTCCAGCTGTTCAAGTTCTTCCTCTGTTATTCTCTCTGCGGCTAACCCGGCCGCAAGACCTTCCAAAGCAGCCCGCACTTCGAAAATGTCAGTAATGTCTTTTACGGAAATATCAGCTACATAGGCGCCTTTGCGGGCAACCATAACCAGAAACCCTTCGAGTTCAAGTTTGCGTATAGCCTCACGAACTGGCGTACGGCTAACGCCCAGTTCTTCGGCAATCTGAATTTCCGTTAATCTTTCACCGGGTTTTAGCAATCCCTTAATTATAGCTTCCCGCAATGTTTCAAACACAATTTCCCGTAAAGGACGGTAATTATTTAAATCAAGGGGGCTGAACCTGCGCTGCTGCAAAAAAACACCTCCTTGCAACCATACCTTTATATTTTAACTTATATTTTAACTCTTCTTATTCTTAACTGCAATATCTCACCCGTTCTCAAGCGAAGTAACTATCTTTAGCCATCCGGGGGGCAGGTTGAGGTTCCAGGATACAAAATCGGCCTTAACCTCATCCTCACACAGGCCGAAAAACGCAGGACCGCTTCCGCTCATAGCCGCCCCAGTTGCGCCTGCCCCGATTAAAGCCTGCCTTAAAAAACCTACTTGCGGGTAAAGGTAAGCTGTTGTTTCTTCAAGAACGTTGGATAATAGACTGCTTATGTCCGACAGATTTTTATTTTCCATCGCTTTCAGCATCTCTCCGGTATCCGGGCGGGCGCCTCCGCCGGTTAAATCATACTGCTGATAAACACGACCTGTCGAGACACCGAAAGGCGGCTTGACCAGGATTACTCCGAACGCTGGGAGAGGTTTCAGCGGCGATAGCATTTCCCCCTTGCCGCGGGCCAGAACTGTACCCCCTGTAAGGCAAAAAGGCACATCCGCCCCAATACGCTCCCCCAGTGACAGCAGTTCAGAAAAATGCAAATTCAGTCCCCATAACTTATTTAAACCTTTCAAGGCTGCGGCGGCGTCGGACGAACCTCCGGCTAATCCCGCCGCAAGAGGAATATTTTTTACTAAATTTATAATCGCGCCTTTTTCCTGCCCGGTGTATTCCTGAAGCAGAATCGCCGCCTTGTAAATCAAGTTTTCCGGTCCGAGAGGCAGGCCGGGAGTGTCACAAGTAATAAAGATGCCTTTGTGGTGTGGTTCAAAAACAAGACGGTCAGATAACCCGACCGTTTGCATGATCATCTCCACTTCGTGGTATCCGTCAGATCGAAGGCCCGTTATATCCAGTGTCAGGTTTATCTTCGCACGGGCAAATATTTCGTACAATAACACTGCTCCTCAGTTTTAAGAAAAAGTCGTTACCTTAACTTAATTATAACTTTTTTATAAAAGGAAATAAATGAAACAGATTGTTTTTTATACAACAGGTTTATTGAAAACCTAATACAACAAAACAATCTTATAATATTCCACCAGTTTTCCCTGGGGAATTTAATCTTGACCATCCCTTATAATCCATTGGGCAGTTAATTAATTATATATTAGCTTCATGATTAGATAAGTGGAATAATCAGGTAATAAAAAGGGGGCAAATCTTGTTAAATTGTCGTCTAAAGTATTAAAAAAAAGGAGGGGCTCAAGTGTACAAGAAACTAAGGCCTTCCCTAAAAGCCAAAGGGAAGGCCTTTTTTATGACCTTCCCTCAAACACAGGAACCTTTCAACTTTTAAGACTTACAAACACCGGGGCACAGGCAGCTAAAAACAAGCAGGATAAGAATAAGAAAGATCACCCAAATTAAACTTTCACAGCATTCTCCACCCAATCCGAAAGCCATTTGTTAATCCCCTTTCGACATTTTTATATATAATATGGCGGAAGCTTGTTAAAAGTTACGTAACTACTCAGGTTGTTTAGGCTATAGGCTATAGGCTGTTAGTCACGACTATTTCCTCCTAAAGCCTGCAGCCTAACAGCCTGCAGCCTGAATAGTTACAAAGTTACCAGAGTGATCTAAAACAAAAGGTAAATTTCCTGACTGTAACCTTTTCCCACTCCCTTGTCATAGTATTGCATTAAAAAACGCAAAGGAGTGTTAACTTATGCCCGTTAAATACGGTGAAGCGGGAACACAGCTGATCATCAACACCCACATGCGCAGGCTAAGTTATTGCAGGGGTGACAAGACTCCCTCAGATTACCCGGTAGCGGTAGGCAAGCCTTCAACCCCTACACCAAATGGAAATTACCAGGTAATCAATAAAACAATCAACCCCGGGGGTATGCTGGGAACAAGGTGGATAGGGCTTAGTATACCAAATGGTCCTTATGGGATTCACGGGACAAACAATCCTTCTTCAATCGGCCAGGCAGTCTCACATGGCTGCATCAGGATGCACAACAGCGACATAGAAACGATTTTCCCTGAAGTGTCTGTAGGGACACCTGTAATCATTGTTTCAGGCCAGGACAATGCTGAAAGTGACGCGCCTGCTCAGGGACACTCCGGCGTTAGAACCTATACGGTGCAATCCGGAGACACACTATGGCAGATTTCCATCCGTTTTGGTATTTCCCTGGAGGACATCATCAAGGCCAATCCGAACATAAATCCAGCCCAGATTTATCCCGGGCAGCAAATAAATATACCGTAGTGGCATACGGCGGTAAAGAATAGTTTTCCAAATAAAAGTAATACCTGCCTGTTGTTTTTAATATATAACTCCTTAGGAAGGTGAACAGCGGGTGGGTAAAATATTATTAATGGGTTTCATCGCGGGGCTGGGAACATGTTTGGGAGCGCTTGTTACACTTTGTTTTAGCCGTATAAGATTTTGGCAGCTTTCCTTGATGCTGGGATTCGCTTCCGGAGCTATGCTGGCGTTAACCTTTCTTGATCTTATCCCTGCGGCGCTTTATCAGTCCGAATTAGGCGCATGTTTGAAGGGATGCATATTAAGCCTGATCGTTATGGGCCTGCTCGATATTTTCTTTACCCGCACATTACTGTCGGGCAGTTCAGAACACAGGTACACCATTCTTGGGTATTTTATAGCATTGGGAATTGCGTTTCACGATCTTCCCGAAGGTCTTGCCATCGCCGCCGGCGCAGCCGAGCCGATATCGCTGGGCGCCTTGCTTACCCTGACAATAGGACTCCATAATATACCGGAAGGTATGGCTATGAGCGCGCCTCTGCGTGTGGGCGGCATGGACGCTGTTAGAATCATGGCAATTAATTTTCTAATTAGCCTGATTACACCGCTTGGTTCCGCCCTGGGAATGATCCTGATCAAAGCTTCGCCTTCTTTTATTTCCCTTCTTTTAGCATTTGCCGCCGGTTCAATGCTTTATGTTGTCGCATTTAAATTATTGCCCGAAGCTTTTAGCGGAAGGTGGCCCGCATCCTGCCTGGGCATTTTCCTGGGCATAATTCTGGTTATCTCTTTTAACCTATTTTTTTAACAGCAGCCATGCCCCACCGGCCAATAACAAAGTTCCCGCAACTCTAAACCAGGTAAAAGGAAGCCGTTCCATACCGAGAAGACCCAAGTGATCGATTAAGCTAGCCGTAATGACCTGCCCCAGAATAATAGCTGTCGTGGCCGGGGCAACTCCTACCTTGGGAATACTCCTGGCAACGCCGTAAATAATTAGGACACCCAGAACACCTCCCAGGTATGTATACCATGGCGAGCGGATTAACTGGGCTGTAGAAATCTTCGTACTCAAGGAGAAAAGTACTATTCCGACAGTGCCCAACCCTACCAGGTGTACGAAAAATGTTGTTTCAAGCAATCCGATTACTTTACTCAACGCTGCGTTTAAGGAACCCTGGAAGGCCATCAGCATGCCTGCAACCGCAGCTATTATTAAAGCCAGCAATTTTTCAGTCACAAAAACGCTCCCTTTTAAATCTTCAAATATCTTTTCCCGCACCCAAAAATATATGCGGCTGATCTTGCTCCGGCCGCATACCTAAATCCTTATCCTGAAAATTAACTTATCTTAGGAAGGTCGACTGCCTACGTGCTCATGTTGGCAGGTGCGAACTTTTATCCTGCGCCCAACCGGGAATCCCAGGAAGGGATGCTGTTTCTCCTTTTTACTTCAGCCGCTTTACCTTCCTGCGGGCTTTCAGCATCCGCCTTTGATTCCCCGGGCTTGGATTTTTCATCAGGCTTAGGGCCGCTTTTTAATAATCCGCTCAGGAGCTTAAGCAGAAGTGCGGGATCAACCTGATTGCCCGCCTGTGGTGAAATCATGTTCAGTATCGCAGCGGGATTAAACGGAAGCCCGCCCTGCCCGCTACCTGTATTTTCCTCGCCGGTTTTCTGCTGCTGTCCTCCAAGCATGCCGCTGAGCATACCAACCAGGGGATTTATCCCTGCTGACTGGGTTGAAGCGGCCGGAACCGACTGCTTATTTAGTAAACTAACTATGCCAAGCAGGTTTAAAAGACTCAGCATCAGCATTGTGTCACTTGGGCTGCCGCTATCAGGTTTTGACTGCAGATCAAGTATTTTGTATAGCACATGTTCCAGGTTATGGCTGTTTGTATTCTCTTCTGACATTCCAATACCCCCCTAACTATAATATTCTGAAGAGCTCTAGAAGTTTTATCCTGCGCCTTTAAATAAAAATGTCACAGGATACGCGATCGGCACGTAGTATACTAAAGGAACTTTCAGGCAAAAAAGATTTATTCTTTCCTTAAATTTTCCAAGAAAGGAGGAATTTCAATTGCCCCAGGTATTGCAACCAGACAACCCGTTCACATTATTTTTAATCTTGATTCTGTTAATTCTGGCGACTATGCCCGAAACTGAAACTAATTTGATGTTCCTTAAATCTTTTTTAGAAGCTGCGCAATTCTCGGCACGCACTTTTCAAACCGGCATGGGAAGCTTATACAGTTTAAGCCAGTTGGCAGCCAAGTAAGACAGCAGGAAAAACTATTAAAACGGAGGTTATTTGTTTTGAACCGTCAAAGTGAACTTAATAATTTGCTCCTTGGTCCGGTAATGCTTATGATGTGTATGAAATCAGATACCGAAGAAAAGCTTGGTTATCTGGCCTCTATAATTGAAGCAACGTTCGCTACTATTCAAACATTCCGCTCGGGTCTGGAAAACTTTCAAACAGCTATGGCTAAAGCTTTTCCAAATTCCACTGAAAATCAGCAAAATAATCAGCAAACGCCGGAAGCTTAACCGAAGATGAACCGGCGCCAGATTTGTCAGGCGACGTCTGTTTTAAGCCTGCCGGTGCTTTTGATGACGCCGCCTGGTTAAATCATATTTATTTTGAACTAGCAGATGCTCTATTTTCCCTGTGGTTTACCTTTGTTTCGGGTTTGCCCGGCTTTTTTTGCCCTAAAATATTAACTATCCCCATGAGGTTCAACAGGCTCATCAGAATTAGCAGGTTATTCTGATCTACTCCTGAATCACCGCTTCTTTTCAAAAGAGAAAACAGGGTGTTTTCCAGCCCGTAAGTTCCCTGTCCTTGGTCCATTCCGGTCACCCCTACTTAAAAATGTATTGCTCCATAGCGCTGGAATATTATAAATCTCCCAAAAAAAAGAAAAGCTGTCTAAACAGCTTCTCCTATTTTTTACTGTCAGTTAATTACTAAATACCGCCAACGCATGAAAAATCAACATCATCAATCTTCACCATGCTGGTATTACCAGGCAGCGATACATTCGGCATAAAAGTAAATCTGACTATGGCAGTTGCGGCGTTCATGGGCGCTGCCGGAGTGCTTATTGTAAACTGCTGGTACCCGTTATCAGGTATAGCTGAGCCGGGGAAACTGCTGCTGGCCCCGTCAATCGCCATACCCATTCTATCGAAGAAACGCACTTCAGCCGTCAGGGAATAGTTGCTTGTTCCTGTAAAATCCTCCCTTGCCCAGAAGGATAATTTATATGAGCGCCCGGCTTGAATATTTGTGCGTATCGTTTGGAATAAAGCAGCCTCCTGAGTCGGTACTACGCCCAATTCTGCGGCAAAACTGCCTGAATGAGCCACACGAGTTGGACGGACATTGACCGCCCCCCAGAAGATAGGCACGTTGCCGGCCCAATGTTCCAGGCCCGGATCTTCAAGCAGATTGCCTACCGGGCAAATTTCCGGAGAAGGACAAACCTGAACGAAAATCTGGCGCTCTTCAACGATTTTGAGCCTTATAAGGATTACACCGGTTTGCTGCAGGCGGCCGCCGCGGATTAAATCCCAGGATACGTCAATTCTTGGCCTGAAGTGCCGGATGACTACTTCGTCCTCATCAAGTACGGGCTGCGGCTTGGCCAGCTCGACCATCTTTGAAAAATGAATTTCTTCCTGCACATGCTTAACGTGGTCATCTTTGTCTACATAATAAATTTGCTTGTGCAGGACTCCGCTGACGATAACTTTCTTAATAACCGAAACGCCTCCAACACACTGGTTGAAATGATGATGCCATTCCTTGGGAATAACCATGTGCCAGTGTCCCAAACCTTCGTGAATAAATACGGGCTCGACTTCCAGATCTTTTACCCAGCCGTCGATGTGATCAATCTTTTTGGCCAGTTCGGGCAGGTGAACAGTTTTATCAATCAGAACCTGCGCTTCTTCATCCGACAGTACTACCGGAGTTACGATTTTCATGCATGTTACAATTTCCGGTTCCGTAAACTCGAATTGAATGGGCATACACTAAAACCTCCTTATATAATTTATTTTTAACCTTTTGCCGGGGGGGTACAAGGCACTTTAATAACCTGCCCCACCTGTAAATTCTCGGGGTTGATCCCCGGATTGGCCTGTATGATTGCTTCTACCGTCGTTCCATATTTTTTAGCAATTGAATAAAATGTGTCTCCCGACTGGACAGTGTGGTCGATTATTTCTCCCGGCGGGCATACCGGCGTCGGAGCAGGAACTTCAGCTTCGACTACAACATCCTTCTGCATAGTCTCAATAGCCTTGGCAGTCACTTTAATGACCAGTTCAATAGTAATATGGCAGAGTTCATAACCGGCGGTAGCATACTCGCTCTCTACGGTAACATCGATGTCCATTCCCTCTTCCACTCCGGGTATCTCAACAAAAGTATGGAAGGGGATTTTCCGGCGGATAACGTGTACGGGTTGTTCCGGAAGACTGGCAACATAAGTTACTTCAACATATATGTCGCCCCGGATGATGACTTTATCTCTGAGTATTCTTGTTTCTCTCACTTCCGCTTTATCAACCGAGGTCTTTAAAACTTTTTCGATAACCGGTTCGGGATCAGGTGTTGAGAATGTATCCCGCAAGACAACTTGGGTGCTGTCCTCGCCGACGACATGATCGATTTTGAGCCTCGCCATTTTGGCCTGCGCTCCGGAAATCTCAGTAATCACTTTGACTTGCTTTGTCTCAAAAGCTCTTGCCGTAAGCATTAAAACAACATCTGCCGATAAACGGTCGGGAGTGTGCTGGTCAACATCCGCGCTTTCCACTTCCACATCAACTCTTACATCGGAGTCTGAACGAACACCGGGCACTTCAATAAAATCATTAAATGAGAAAGTCCTGTGCATTTCATGCACCGATTGTTCAGGTTCCATGGCAACGTAAATGATATTGATTTTTACATTACCGTCAACGATCACTTTGTTCTTTAATACCCGTATGTTGGTAACTTCCGCAGTTGTTATAGTATCAAGAATTTTTTCAGCCGAAGGTTTTTCCTCCGGGACATGAAATACGTCACTGGCTACCACCTGCTTAGTTTTGCTGGCAACTACGTGGTCGATTTTAATGGTTTCAGATTTGCAGGTAGCTCCGGCAGGACACTCTGTTAAAATATCAACGTCCTGAACTTCGGTAATTTTGGCAAATACGGAAAGTACAGCGGCTACATCAAATACCCGGGCATCATCGCTGCTGGGAGCAATGTTTACATCCTCAATTGCAGCCCTTACCTGTACTTCCATCCCCGGCTCTGCGCCGGGCACGTCAACAAAGGCTGTAAACGGTATTTTCGCGTGCATATGATGAACGGAATGTGCTGGCTCAAATGCAATATAGACTACCTGTAAGGTTATATTTCCTTCAACTATAACTTTGTCGGGTACGACTTCCGTTTTTTCGATTTTTACCGTTTTATCAGTAGAAAGAATTTTGTCCACATCCGGCTTCGCTTCAGGTACGGTTACTTTGCCACGAACCACAACCTGCTGCGTTTTTTCGCTGACTACCTGGTGAACGCGCAGCTTTTCCGTGGTCTGTGCATTTTGCGCCATATGCATACTTCCCCCTTTCAAAAGTAATCTATTAATATATATATGAAATACAGAAATAAATGTGCGGTAATGAAAACTTTGCTAAAGAAATTTAGAAAAAATCCTTAAGACGAGCCGGTATTAAATTATATTAAGGGAAAATTAATTTAGTCCACGGACAGACTGAAGAAAAGAAAAAGCGCCGCTTTTAAAAGCCGGCGCTTTTTTTCAAGACAGGTTTATTTGCCTTTATACTGCGGCGGTCTCTTTTCAGCAAAGGCTTTGCGGCCTTCCAGCCTGTCCTCGGTATCACGCAGGATACCCCAGAGTAAAACGTCGAACATGGTCGCCTGATCAAGGGGCAGATCAGCGCCCACAACACATGCCTGCTTGGCNNAGGGCTTCCGGCTCAAACACATCGCTGATCAGGCCAATCCGGTAAGCTTCCTGGGCATTGACGCGCTCTCCGCTAAGAATCATCTTCATGGCCACCGCCTTGGGAACGGCCCTGATCAGGCGCTGCATTCCGCCTAGTCCGGGCAGGCTGGCCACTTTAACTTCGGTCAGGCCAAAAGAAGCCTTGGAGGAAGCTACTCTTAGATCACAGGCCATAGCCATTTCCAAGCCGCCGCCGATGCAATAGCCGTTGATAGCCGCTATAGTCGGCTTCCACATCTTCAGGCCTGCCAAGTAAATTTCAAAGTCGAAGTATGTGGATACAAAACTTTCATCCGCCGGTTTGGCTGTTTTCTTGAGATCGGTCCCCGTGCAGAAAGCCCGGTCACCTGTTCCGGTAATCACTACCACCCGGACGTCAGGGTCCTTTTTTATCTCAAAACAGGTCTCGCGCAGCTCTTCCCACCCTTCCAGCGGCAGAGCGTTCAAGGCATCCGGGTTATTAAGGGTAAGCACACCTATGTTGTTTTCCTTGGCAAAAAGCAGAGTTCCAGTGCTCATAATTTTACCTCCTTATTCATTAAAATTATTTACATCATTCCCACTATGGTTTCATAAGGCTTCTCACTTTTGATAATCTGTCTGGCGGTCAGCCAGCGGTGAATTTCGGAGGGGCCTTCTACAATACGCCAGACGCGGCACATCCTGTAGATGTACTCCAGCACCATCTCTTTGCTCAAACCGAGCGCTCCGTGCATCTGGATCGCCTTATCGGAGACCCGCTGCAGCATCTCGGTACCAAATACTTTAGTCATCGCGCCTTCGACGCGCAGGTCCTTTTCACCGGCATCGTACTTGCTTGCCGCGTGGTAAACCATCAGGCGCGTAGCGTGTATCTCGGTTGTTGAATCGGCAATCATTCCCTGGATAAACTGACGGTCGCCGATAGGCTTGCCGAAAGTCTCCCGGACCTTGGCCTGGGTAAGCATCAGTTCCATGCACCTGGTCGCGGCGCCGCAGCATTTTGCGCCCAGCTCAATCCTTCTTACGCCAAGACGG
>DFZT01000080.1 GCA_002382755.1 Firmicutes bacterium UBA4049
TCATGCTTTGCGGTATCCACTAAGGGAGACATTACCTGTCAGGGTAAAAAAATTATTGGTAATGCCCAGAAAAGGGAAGGTTCATCTCTTCTTCAGCATGGGTCCATATTGCTAAAACCGCAGGCAGACCTGCTGGCGGAGGTTTTTTCCATGGGAGGTTGCTCCCAAACGGAACTGCTTAAGCAAAAGATGGCCAGCCTTGAGGAAATTTTAAACCGGCCGGTAAACCCTAAAGAGGTAAAAAATGCATTTATTAAGGGCTTTGAGCAGGCGCTGGGGATAAAGTTTGAACGCTGTGATATCTCACAAGTCACTTAACTTTATTCATAGAAGATGAGTAATAAAATAAGAAAGGCGGTACGGAGTAAATGGATATTAAAATATTGGGCGCAGGTTGTGCAAACTGCAATAAGCTTGAGCAGATGGTTCTTGAAGTGTTAAAAAATTTAAATGAAGAAGCTGACGTGGAGCATGTAAAAGACTTCAAAGATATAGCTTCTTACGGAGTGATGATGACACCGGCATTGGTCATTAACGGGCAGGTAAAGCATACCGGTATGCTTCCGTCCAAGGACAAATTAAAAAATATTATAACCAGCGAGATCAAGAAATGAGGTTAAATTAATGTGGCAGAAGGTTGTCAATTATTTGGTTTACAGTCTTATAGGACTGTCACCCGAATCACACCTGGGCTCCGCTATAAATTTCTTCTTCTATGATACTGTGAAGATATTGTTCATGCTGGTCCTGATCATATTCATCATAGCCGTAATCAGGAGTTTCTTTCCACCCGAGAAAACAAGGAACCTTTTAGGGCATAAACGTGAATTTGTCGGGAATATTATTGCGGCGCTGATGGGTATTGTCACTCCTTTCTGAAGCTGTTCAGCGGTGCCGATATTTATCGGCTTCGTAGAAGCGGGGGTCCCGCTTGGCGTTACATTTTCATTTCTAATCTCTTCACCGATGGTAAATGAAGTTGCATTAGGAATGCTCTGGTTAATGTTCGGCTGGAGGATAGCCCTTATTTATATTGCAAGTGGGGTAATCGTAGCTATTATTGCCGGCATAATATTAGGCCGGCTGAAACTGGAGCATCTTGTGGAGGATTATGTATACCAGATAAACTCCTCACAATGTGACTGCAGTACAGATAGTCACGAATTGATATGGAAAGACCGGATCGTTCAGTCTATAGCCTACACGAGGCAGATATTAAGTAAGGTATGGCTTTGGGTTATTATTGGCATTGCCATTGGAGCCGCCATGCATGGCTATGCACCGGCCGGTTTCCTGGCTCAATATGCCGGCCCGGGTAATCCATTTGCGGTCCCGTTGGCGGTTATAATTGGCATTCCTTTGTATTCCAACGCCGCCGGCATGATCCCTGTAGTAAAGGAACTGGTCAGAACCGGGATGGCAATGGGCACAGCCCTTGCTTTCATGATGGCTGTAACAGCATTGTCCCTGCCGGAAGCTATAATCCTCAAGCAGGTGCTGAAACCAAAACTGCTGGCTGTATATTTTGGCATTGTGGCTCTGGCAATTATCTGTATAGGGTATTTGTTTAATATGATTATTTTATAACAACGAGAGCACTTCCAGCGAGATGGTAAACCTCTTAAAGAATAAGTAACTATACACGGAAAGGATGTTCAGCATCTTTACAATTATCCTTTACATTCTTGCAGTAGGCTTGCTTATCTTTTCTTTTTTGAAGGACAGGAAAAAAACAAAGATGGCGCTGAAAAAAGCCTGGAAAGCCTTTGAAAACATACTTCCGCAATTCCTTTCCATCCTAATTATCATAGGTATTATGCTCGCGGTATTAAGCCCTGAAATAATATCCAAAATTATCGGCCAGCAGTCAGGATGGATCGGCATGGTTATTGCGTCTATCATCGGTTCAATTACGTTAATACCCGGATTTGTCGCTTTCCCACTGGCTTCAGCGCTGTTAAAAAGCGGAGCGGGAATTTTGCAGACTGCTGTATTTGTATCTACTCTCATGATGGTTGGAATTGTTACTATGCCCGTTGAGATAAAATATTTTGGTAAAAAAGCCACAATTTTAAGGAATACTTTGGCGTTTATTTTCTCGTTTGTTATAGCCATCGTCATGGGGGTGGTGATAAAATGAAAAAACTCATTAAGCGCTATAAGTTTTTTATTGTCTTGGCAGTTATCAATTCAGCGCTTGTTATAATTTATCCGACCATCGGTCAGAAATCTTTAAACATAACATGGAGAAATACTCTGGAAATGCTTTCTGTTTTACCACCAATATTTATACTTCTGGGACTTTTAGATGTATGGGTGCAGCGTGAAACCATGATCAAGCTGATGGGAGAAAAGTCTGGCTTTGTAGGTGTATTATTAGCGTTTTTTTTGGGTTCGGCAGCCGCCGGTCCTTTATATGCGGCTTTTCCTGTTGCAGGTATCCTTCTCAAAAAGGGGAGCACTTTTTTTAATGTACTTATTTTTATAGGGGCATGGTCGACAACCAAAATTCCCATGCTGCTTTTTGAGGCTTCTTCAATGGGCTGGGTATTTATGATTTCAAGATTTATCATCGACATTCCGGTAATTGTATTGATAGCGTATATAACTGAAAAGTTTTTGAATGAAAAGGAAAAACAGTATATTTATGATAATGCGGTCGAATAAATATAATTGATTTTTGTCACACTGGTATGGAAGATTTCTAACTTGGTCATCCATGTTTTTTAAGTAACAATATCATAAGCAATGAGGTGAGTTTTTTGTCGAAAAGAAAGGTCGTCTATTGTATCATATTAATGTATTGTTTAACGGTCCTGTTATCAGCTTGTTCTTCTAACTCAAAAAAAGAACCTGTCCAAAAACAGACCTCCGTGAGCGGACAAACGTCTTCAAGCAACCAGGTTCCTGACGGTAGTCAGACCGGCGCTGAAGAATCAGCTTCTGATAAAACCGACCGGAAAAGCACTGGATCAGACACACCCGGCAGTCAGCGGAGTAAAATCACTGTACCCGTGAATACAGAGCGGTTAAAAACCGATAAAAAAGAAGAAACTAATTTAGAAACCAAATCAGAAACTAATACAGGCAATGAAACAGAAACCAAATTGGAAAACGAAACAGATACTAAAGTTGTCCTGCCTGCGAAGGTTTATGTTTTTACTAATAGTGCGGGTTGCTGTGAGGCGACAAGGCAAAAGTTTGAGCAGCACCGAAGTGAAGTTAAATCAGTTGAGAGCAAGTACGGAAACCGGGTAACATTTATATGGCTTGATGTAAGCGTAGGCGACGTCGATTATCATAAACAATTGCTGCAATATGCATCCAGCTTCGGAATTAATAACATTCCTGCAATTGTTGTTGTTGATGCGGACAACAGTATTTTAATCAAGCAAGAAGGACCTTTAAATATGGCAGAGATTGACAGGGTTTTCGGAGGATTAAATTAATGGTACCATTGATTAACGAGCTAACATTAAGCGCTGCCATTATTGCAGGATTGCTTGCTGGCCTTAGCCCTTGTACCCTGCCCACGGCTGCGCTTATAGTAGCTTATGTTGGGGGTTCGGGAGAAGTTTCCAGGTTGAGATGCTTTTTTCTGACGCTCTCTTTCGTTGTTGGCATTTCACTAACTTTGGCCGTTTTAGGATTGGTTGCTTCCGGAATAGGCATGGTGATGCATTACCTTCCGTATATTTATAAAATCCTGGGCATTCTTATGGTTGTAATGGGTTTGGTTGTTGCGGGCGTTTTACCGTGGAATGTAAGTTTAGGCCAGGATTCGTTGAAGTTATTTGCCGGTTCACACAAGGGTATGATCGGGGCTTTTCTGCTGGGGATACCATTTGCTTTCCTCGCTTCACCCTGCACCCTTCCTATAACTACGGCAGTGCTGGCTCTTGTTGCTACTAAGGCCGACTTATTTTTCGGCTTTTGGTTTCTCCTTCTTTACGCAATTGCTCGGTGCCTGCCCCTTTTAATAGTAGGGACCTTTACAGGCTTGTTAAAATCGGTGTTAAAAGGACAGGCTTTTTTAAATGGATTAAATAAATTCAGCGCTCTTATATTGATGGTGTTGGGAGTGTATTTTACTTTTTTTGTTTAGCCGGATAAAATTGTTAGTAACTAAATACATAATGGGATAATTGGACATGGCGCATACTGCGACGCTTGCTTTTACGGCAACCAGTAATAACATTGAGCCAGTAATTGCTGTTGCAATGGCCGTTTTTGGAATTAACTCGAGGCAGACAATCGCCGCTGTAATCGGCCCGCTAATTGAGGCGCCCGTGATGGTTGGTTGGTCGTAACTATTTAATTATATTAAATATGCGGATAAAGTAAAGTCAGCCCTCCGGACACCAACAGCGGCAATCTTTTTAGGTTTGATCCATTACTTAAATAGACGTTTATGGGAGAATATTGTAGCTATATAAAAGCACTCCCCGTAGGATGTGCTTTTTTACATAAACACGCCTTCATAATTGCGATTTAAGCGTTGTATTTCTTGCCTGATAAACAAGAAATATTGTCTGGAGAACTGTTATGTGGGTGTGATAAATGGAGTTTTTAAGTAGATCCGGTGTGCGGATAAAGTAAAGTCAGCCCTCGGCACAAAAAACAATCAAGGGTTTTTAGTCCCTGATTGTTAAAAGGGGGTGGGTGCAGCCTTAAATGGGTTCGTCTGCAATAGGACAATGTTTATAACCGGTGTGACCGGTCTTAGACGCCGGTTCGGCCTTTAATTATTTCAACCTGAATTTTTCATATCTGTCTATTTGGATGACAAAGCCGTCTTGAATAATCAGGTTGACCCAACCATGGCGAATTTCTCTGACCATTTTCAGTACGGTATACAGCTCTTTGATCGGCAAGGGTTTTTTGGTATTGCTTTCTCTTTCAATTATGATTTCCTTCTCCCCCTTACCCTATATAACCTATGGTAATAGTAGTATAATATGCAATGATAATCGGATTGTTCACTTTTGTCAATAGGTTTTTTAACCCATGGGGTATTCGCTGGAATGCTTAGATCTGATAAATCATGGAAGCTTTATACAACTCCACTTGGATTGGCGTTAAGAAAAACACTTCCTTGGAGGGTGACGTTTTCGATGAACGTTGAAACAGGAAAAAGGTATTTAAATATAAAACATAAGCGACCAGTTATCATTTAACTTTTTATATTCGGTAGCCAGGTCTTCCAGGGTGATCGAGTCAACCAGATTATTGATGCTTTCGTTTAATTTTTCCCAGACATTGGTTTTGATACAATATTCGATACTGTTACCGGGGGGGATTTCTTCCGTGTTTTGACTGGTTACTGACAAATCTCCCTCAAGAGCCCTTAGTATAGAGCCTACGGTAATTCGTGAAGGCAAATCAGAAAGGGTGTATCCTCCTTGAGATCCCTTGGTGCTTTTAACCAGGCCGGCATTCCTCAGCGCCGTAAAAACCTGTTCCAGAAAGCGTACCGAGATATTTTGCCTTTCTGCAATGTTGTTTAGAGCCACATGGCTTTCTGTTGTATTGACGGCCAGATCCAGCATTGCTCTCAGGCCGTATCTTCCCTTGGCGGAAATTTTCATGATCCGTCCTCCATAAACCCATAATATATTACCGAGCGACCCTATATGAATTATAATATAATAAAGTATTATGTCAATGGAATGTGTAGTTCTGATATAAAAAACGCAGCTATACCTGTATCTTGAAAAAAATAATTGAAAAAGTACATCAAAAAAACATTGACATTTTTTCTAACATGAAGTATCCTTCTGTTTATAGATTATAATACACATAGGAATAATAGAATATACGCATTTGCTTCTTATCACGAGAGGGGGAGGGAAAGGCCCGATGAATCCTCGGCAACCATCAGGATCAGCCTGAAAGGTGCCAAGTCCTGCCGTTAGATCGGAAAGATAAGAAAGGAGACAATTTACCCTCTTCTTATCTGTAATAAGAAGAGGTTTTATATTTTTTTAGGAAGGAGGTATTTCTGATGAAAGTCGAAACAAAAGCAGTTCACGGTTTTAAAGGCTATGATCCCGCCACCGGGGCTCTTAGTTTTCCCATTTATCAAAGCGCTACCTTTAAACATCCGGGATTAAATCAGTCTACGGGATACAGCTACTCGCGTGATCAGAACCCTACAAGAGAAGAAGTGGAAAAAACCGTGGCTCTCCTGGAAAGCGGGAAACATTGCCTGGCCTTTTCTTCCGGAATGGCGGCTGTTGACGTTTTGTTAAAAACATTCTCCCCGGGAGACCATTTTATCGTTTCCGAAGACCTGTACGGAGGAACCTATCGTCTTTTTGAACAGAACCGGAAATACGGACTTGATTTTACATACCTGGATACGTTTCACACGGAACAGGTAAAAGCGGCAATTAAAAACAATACCCGATGTATTTATCTTGAAACGCCTTCCAATCCCACGATGAAGGTGACTGATATCGGAGCGCTGGTGGAGCTGGCCAGGAATGCGGGGATTTTGACGGTGGTGGATAACACCTTCCTTACGCCATATTTCCAGAGGCCACTGGAACATGGGGCTGACGCAGTAATCCACAGCGGTACAAAGTACCTGGGAGGCCATAATGACACCCTAGCCGGGTTTCTTGTTGTATCCGACGAAAAGATGGGTGAAGACCTGAAACTTCTGCAGATGTCTACCGGCGCTACTCTGTCCCCTTTCGACAGCTGGCTTGTATTGCGGGGAATAAAGACACTGGGGGTCAGGATGATCAAGTGCCAGCAAAACGCCATGCTGATTGCCGGATGGCTGAAGAGGCACAAAAAAGTGGAAAGAGTGTACTATATAGGGCTTCCCGAGCATGAAGGTTATGACATATCCCTAAAACAGGCTGCCGGATTTGGTGGAATGATTTCCTTTACGGTTAAGGATACGGGACTGGTCGAGCAGATTTTGGGCAAGGTCCGGCTCATATCCTTTGCCGAAAGTTTAGGAGGCGTGGAAAGCTTGATCACTTATCCTCTGATACAAACCCACGCTGATATTCCCAAAGAAATTCTGGAAAGGCTTGGTATTACTGATCGGCTTTTGCGTCTTTCTGTGGGCATTGAAGACGTTGAAGATTTAATCGAAGATTTAGAACAGGCAATGAGGTGAGAAAATGAAATTTGGCACGCTTTTGATTCATAACGTTAACGGAACGGATAAACATACGGGGGCTCTTAGTGTACCTATATATCAAACCTCCACCTTTCACCAGGCGGATATCGACAACCCCACAATGTATAATTATTCACGGTCGGGAAATCCCACCCGTTCAGTTTTGGAGCAGGCAATAGCCCAACTCGAAGGAGGAACACACGGGTTTGCCTTTTCCTCGGGAATGGCAGCTACCTCCTCAGCGCTTTCCATATTTAAATCCGGCGATCACGTTTTGGTATGTGAGGATGTATATGGCGGCACCCACAGGATATGTAACGGCTATTTCAAACGCTTTGCTCTGGAAACATCTTTTATAGACGCTGCTGATCCCGGGAAAGTAAAAAGCAAAATCAAAAAGAACACGAAAGCAATTTTTTTAGAGACTCCGTCAAATCCACTGCTAAAAATAACCGATTTGCGTGAGATGGTGAGAATAGCGAAGGAGAACGATCTGGTGGTCCTGGTTGACAATACTTTTATGTCTCCTTATCTTCAAAGACCTCTGGAATTAGGAGCGGATGTCGTAATCCACAGCGCTACCAAATTTATTGGCGGGCATAGCGACGTAGTAGGCGGTTTGGTAGTTGTTAAAGATGAAAATTTGGCCGGGCGCATATATTCCGTTCAAAATAGTTTTGGGGCAATCCTTGGCCCCCAGGATTCCTGGCTTCTTCTACGCGGATTGAAAACGCTGAAAGTGAGAATGGATTTCCAACAGAAAAGCGCACAGCGTTTAGCGGAGTGGTTCGCCGGCCATAAAGGGATCAGCCATACTTTTTATCCGGGCTTGGAAGGACATCCGGGGAGAGACGTGCATTTTGCACAGGCTGATGGCGCCGGAGCCGTTTTTTCCTTTCAAACCAGGCGTGTAGATACAGCCAGGAGGTTGATGAAAAAATTAAAGCTGGCTGCCGTGGCAGTGAGCCTGGGCGGGGTGGAAACCATCGTTTCATATCCCGTTAAGATGTCTCATGCATCTATGCCGGTAAAGGAAAGAGAAAGACTGGGAATCTTAAATACCTTGATCAGGGTTTCCGTAGGTCTGGAAGAAACAGAAGATCTTATTGCGGACTTTGACGCGGCTTTGCGGCCCTAAGAACAGGCTATGACAAAAACAGTAAAGGAGATCCGGCCTCGTGGTTAAAGTTATCTTTTATCCCAGCCAAAGTGAGATCCAAGCGCCGGAAGGCACTACTCTTTTGGACGCGGCCAGATTGGCCGGGGTAACGATAGATTCGCCCTGCGGCGGCTTGGGGACATGCCGTAAATGCAAAGTACGATTGAGGGGCAATCCCGACCTGGATTTTCTCCTGTCCTGCCAGACGAAAATTACAAGTGATCTTGAGGTAGAGGTCAGCGCCAAAGAGGACAGTCAGACCATGAAAATCCTCAGTCATGGGAGAAGCTCCGCCCTCGAACAGGACAGCTTTGTCAGAAAGAAATATAACAGTGCACAGAACAGCACTCAAGTTACAGCCGGAGAAAAAACGCTGGGAATTGAACCGGGCAACACGGAGCAGATCAACTACGGAATCGTGGTTGACATTGGCACCACCACCCTGGTTGTGTCTCTGGTCGACATAAATAAGGGAACAGAAATTGCTTCTGCCTCCTCATTAAATCCCCAGGCCTTGCATGCCCAGGATGTCCTGTCGCGGATCAAGATTGCTTCGGAAGAGGCAGGCCTGGCTTCCTTACATTCCATATTAATTGCGGAAATAAATCGTCTGATCGCGCAAGTAACAGCAAGTATGGGTGTAAGTCCGCGCAATATTTACGAAGTCGTCTTCAGCGGCAATACTTGTATGCTTCACCTGGCCGCCCGTGAAAATCCCGCTTCACTGGGGAGATTTCCGTACACGCCCGGGATTCGCGGCGGTCAACACATCCCGGCGGCCCAATTACACATCAATATAGCCGCAGAAGGACTCATTTACCTTCCCCCGATTATTTCCGCCTATGTTGGAGCAGATATTACCTCCGGGCTGCTGGCGGCCCAACTATATGCAAATGATGGCGTAACTCTTTTCATCGATATCGGCACCAATGGTGAGATGGTTATCGGGTCCGACGGCAGACTGACTGCGACTTCTACAGCAGCCGGTCCTGCCTTTGAAGGGATGAACATTACTTTTGGCATGCGGGCGGCCGCTGGAGCAATCGAATACTTTAACATTGAAGAAGACGGCGAAGCTACAGTCAGAACCATCGGCGGCAGCAAAGCAGCGGGCATTTGCGGCAGCGGACTGC
>DFZT01000089.1 GCA_002382755.1 Firmicutes bacterium UBA4049
CCGACAGGGCGAATTTGTTCTTTTATCGCCTCCCTTGCAATAATTTATTGTATCATGATGTATTATAATCATGATGTATTATAATTAACAAGATACCTAACTGCCTCTTTTAACTTGACCACCGAGAAGTCCCCTTCCGTTAGGGAGGGGATGAGAGGCAGTTGGGCTTGCTATTTTTTCAGTTCCGCGCTACAATGCATATTCCGATGAAAACCAACACCTATTCCGATTTTTACCGGACAGTACCGGAGCGAAGCGACGCTGACAATCTTTTCATAACATAGTGTCCGAATAAATTCAATAGATAATTAACTTTGCAGATAATTTTTTCTTAAGACACTTAGTTAAACAATTGTTCACTGAAAAACCAAGCAACTTGAAAACCTCCTTTCATTATTTCTCAGACGATATTTATTTTTAGCCCAATTGACTGGGTGCATAAAAACAATCTATTAAGAGCTAAATTGCCTTCAAAATAGTGCCTAATATATTAGACATTATGATAATAGGGATTCATCCATGAAAAACTATTAAATATTTCCCCTTGTAAGTGATCGTTGTTTTCCCGAAACATCTGAATCCTCCTGGATTGCATTTTGTTAATTTACCAGCGGATATCTCTTGATATCTAAGTTATACTTCGATATTTACCCCTATTTCTCCTGCTGCATCAGGAATTAATTTTTATCATTCTATGGGGTTTTGCAGTGGGATCATTTATATGCGTTTATCTTTTCACCAGTGGCCGGATCTACGATTGTCATAGTAGGCCCGGCGTAGTCAACGAACATTTTCTCTCCGGCCTTATGTGGTTGGCGCAATACCGGATCTATGGTTTTTTCCACTGCTGATAAAGTTCGCAGAAGCGGCTATACTGGTAACCTTCGGAATTCAATTCCTTATATTCCACCCACAGTAATTGTAGGGTAACGCCTTTTTTCCTTAATTCCTGGCGGATAGCTTGAAAATCCGGTTCCTTTACAATGCGCTTTGTTGTTAAGTTCTTGGGGAATAGCAGGTTTTCTAAGGTTTCGTCATCCATGTCATCCGATATCGGCCATGATATTCCAGCTATTTTAGCCCTAGCCAGATAGTCACTGACCGTACTGCTGTTTAGATTACAACAAACACCAATCTTTCTTAAGCTCAAGCCATTTTCATGTTTTAGACGTAAGATTTCCTTGATTTTACGCATAGGCAACCTCCATTTAGACATTTGTTTTCCTCCCTTTTAATGCTACTGGATTCATGCATCAAAGAGAATAATACCTTGTTTTTAAAGTTGTCCAGCGTCACTTTTCGTTTACAAGGAAAAATGTCAGTTTTATGTATTTTGCAGCCAATTCCTACCATCTACATTAAGTGTCCGGATAAAATCGGAATTGGTGCCCGGAATGTTTTGGAATTGGTGTCCGGAATGGGGCGGAATATGCATATAATCAGGCGAAAACCCAGGCACCGAGAAAATGGATCGCTATGAAGACCCGGGTAAGAATGACGCATCTGAAAATGGCAAAAGGAGTCTGAACATAGAAGACTTTGTAAATGAGAATGTGGCAACTGTGGGGGTATGCTGATTTCATTCCGGCTTCCACCGCTGTTTTAGCAGCGGTTCAGGACGGTGGAACCGCCCTGCGAACAGGCAAGAATTAAACCCCATTTGGTCTTGATGACCTGCTCTTCTATAGGCCCGACAGCCTATGCAAAAACTCTCCCGGCGTGCCGAATTTAAACCCGACCTTTCCTTCCAGCCCTGTCTTTAAAAAGTGCCTGTCCAGGCTCAAAAGCCAATCTACTTTTCCTGACATGGCCGCCGCCAAAATAAGGGCGTCCTTTTCGTTGATCAATTTTCTTGCCCGCGCTAAATCTTCGTCCAACGGATCTATTATTTTCAAAGGCAACTTTTTGAATAGCGTGTAAAAGTACGGCGTACTGCCGGGCAGTTTCTTTTGGATATTGCGGAAAACTTCACTCACAACATTTTCACTAATGCATGGGATTATTATCTTTAACTCAGCCAGAGTAAGGACTTCGTAGGAACCGCCTTTTTTTGAAGCGAGACCGGCAATAATTATGCTGCTGTCCAGAAAAACCTTATTCTGTTTCATATTCGTGTTTGCCTTCCCTTAGCTCCCGAAGCAAACACTGGAGGTCGACGCCGCCCCCGGCCATCTCTTTCTGGACGCTTTCGGCGAGTTCTTCTACGGCCAATCTTTCCGGTGTAGCTATGATAGCCCTTCCTGCCTGGAAAACCTCCAGGTAGGAGTCTTCCTTTATCCCCAGTTGTTTTCTTATTTCCGCGGGAATTGTGAATTGCCCTTTGCCCCAAACGCGCACCTTCCGTGACCTTGGGAATTCGTACCGGTTTGCAGTCGTATTTTCAGACATGATTACTTTCCACCTCTCCGACCTTTTTTACATTATAGAGCGAAAAAGCAATTAATGCAATGTCTTATCTGCAGGTGGTAGTTGCCAAATCTCATTTTAAGGAATAACTATGGAAATAAGAAATAATCCAACGGGTGGCCAGCTTGGAAATCTTGGACAGTCTTATGGAAGAGCTGTTTGCCGCCAACACATCAGAAGAAGCCCAAGCCATTATTGATCATGGCATTGCCAGAGCTCTTCAGTAAACGAAGGAAACAAGGTGTTGCTGCGGAAGCAGGGGGACGTTCATTTTGCTTCCTCCGAAGCAGGCGTAGTGACCTGCAGCCCTTCGATGATGGCCAGGGCGTCGTCCAGCGAGCCGGCCAGGTAAATTTTATTCATAATTTGATTCAGGCTTTCCAATTTGCCAAGCGCCCGGACTTTTTTCTGCAAACCCAGGGAAGCTTTTCCAAACCTGGCCTCCAGGTACTTACAAATTGCTTCTTGGGCCAACTCTGCCTTTCCTGCAGCCTTACCTTCTGCTATTCCTTCGATCTTTCCTGCAGCCTTACCTTCGATCTTTCCTTCCGTTTGGTATTTGGCAATTCTAATTAGTGCGCCTTGTGGAAAAAGACGACCTGTGGAACAGCGGTATGGTTTAATAATCAGCCAATCCTGGCACTTCCCGATATCTTTTCGCGATCTTTTCGCGCAACCGGAGGTTAATCAATGTTTCCGTTGACACGCCTTGTTTTTGTGCCTGGGCATGTAAGTTCGGCCGCAAGTTCTTTTGCTACAGAATAATATACCTTGCTGGAATGGACATCTATTTGAATGTCTACATCTTCCATCATAACTTCATAGTCGCTAGTGCTGTGGGTGTCCCAAAATGTCCAAAATTCTTCTAAAGAGGTAAAGTTTTCAGGTAGCTGATCACGCTTAAGAATTTTATTTTCTCTTCGCATAACTTTTCCGCTCCTTTTCGTCCATATCACGGGCACTGAGAATAAGCGCCTGACCTTTTCTTTTTGGATTAAGAAAACCACCAGGTAACGTCCGGCCTCTGTTTGCCCCAGTACCCGATATACATGCTCGCTTTGAAAAAGACTTTTTTCATTTTTTAAAATGGGAATTGCCTGTTATCGCTTCTTCTACTTCCGTTTGAGTAACATGGTGCTTTAACTCAATCTTGCAGAGCTGACGCATAACATTAATTTCGTTGATAAACTTGAGGGTAAGAGGAAAATCGAAAAAACTTTTTCGCAATTCCCTGCTGAACAAACTTAAAGCGCCGTGAGATAATAATGTGAAAACTTGTAGGGGGGGCAAAAACTATGCGTCAGGAAGCAGGAC
>DFZT01000007.1:0-39299 GCA_002382755.1 Firmicutes bacterium UBA4049
TCGCTTTCTTGAAATAGCCTTCGGTTCCGCAAGGGAACTGCATTACCAGTTCGGCTTGGCCAGCCGCTTGGGTTATACAAATGAGTTGGATGTTCCCGAATGCGACTCGAAAATGGCGGAGACCGAGAAGGTTCTGAGCGCCTTGATTCGGTCAATGCGTGACTAACAGCCTACAGCCTATAGCCTAAACAACCTGAGTAGTAACGAAAAAAAGGCTTTTTAGGCGGTTTTTTTTCATCATAAAAATAATAAAAATAAATTCTCTGATTCAAAAAGTAAAGGCTGCCCTGATCGGAGCAGCCTTTACTTTTTGAAAGCCATTTATTGTTTCTTCTTTTCTAGCCTGGAGCCGATTCGTATCCGGGGGATTTGGGCTTGCCTTTCAACCAGCGGTTAAATCCACGGAAAGCAGTCTCACGGTTGAGTTCAGCAATAATTGAAACAAGCGGAATTTCCTTCGGACATACTCTTTCGCAGTTCTGCGCATTACCGCAGTCCACAATTCCGCCATCACCTGCTATGGCGTCCAAACGTTCGTCTTTATACATGGCCCCTGTTGGATGTGCATTGAATAACTTTACCTGTGCCATGCATGTCGGCCCCATATAATTTGTCTTGGAATTGACGTAGGGGCAGGCTTCCATGCAGCACCCGCAAGTCATGCAGCATGAAATTGCGTAACGTTCATCCTGAACGCCGGGAGCTACTTTTGGGCCGGAACCCATGTAATAAGTCCCGTCTATGGGGATCCAGGCTTTAATCTTTTTTAAATTCTCAAACATCTTTGTCCGGTCAACCATCAGATCGCGGACCAAGGGAAACTTGCTCAGCGGCTGCAGGACAATCGGCTTACTAAGCGAATCTACCATGGCCGCGCATGCCTGACGGGCAACTCCGTTGATTACCATAGAGCAGGCGCCGCAAACCTCTTCCAGGCAGTTGCAGTCCCAAATCACCGGGGTTGTCGGCTTGCCCTGCGCGTTGACAGGGCTTCTTTGGATTTCAAGAAGCAATGAAATTACGTTAGCCTTGGGCGCAACGGGAACTTTAAATTCTTCCCAGTACGGACTGGAGTTGGGACCGTCCTGGCGTCTAATTTTTAAAATAACGTCACTCATTTTTATTTCGCCTCCTCCTTGCCTGAGGCGGCCTCTTTTTCGGCTTCCTCTTTAACTACCTGATCCTTGCTGACATCATAACGGCGCACCCTTGGTTTGATTAAAGAGATATCTACATCTTCCAGAGAAAATTGCGGGCCGTCTGGTGTCCATTTAGCTTTGATGGTTTTTAACCAGTTCTCATCATCCCGGTTGGGATATTCAGGCATATAGTGCGCTCCCCTGCTTTCTTTGCGAGTCAGGGCGCCTCCGACTATTCCCCTGGCTAATTCAAACATGTTCCAAAGGTGCCGGATAAATATAGCTGTGCGATTGGACCAGCCGCCTGTGTCATAGACACCGACTTTCTTATACCTCTCCATTAATTCTAAAAGTTTATTGTCAGTATCCTTCAGTTGTTTGGTAGTGCGCACAACACCAACATAATTAGTCATATAATTATTCATTTCGTCCTTCAGCACATAGGGATTCTCCGAGCCGGTGAATTTATATATCTTTTCCATGCCGGCTTTCTGCCTGGCCGCTTCCGCTTCAAAAACCTTATTTGACACATCGCTGGCGGTTTTCTTAAGCGCCTTGCAGTATTCTATTGACTTATCCCCGACTACCATACCTGCATATAAACAGGACATAAGCGAGTTTGCTCCAAGCCTGTTCGCTCCATGGTATTGATATTCGCATTCCCCTGCTGCAAACAAGCCCGGAATGTTGGTCATCTGATTATAATCGACCCACATGCCGCCCATGGAATAGTGCATCGCCGGGAATACCTTCATGGGAACTTTGGTCGGTTCCTCGCCGGCAAACTTACGGTAAATTTCCAAAACACCGTGCTGTCTTTTTTCTATCCACTCGGGATCAAGATGGGTAACATCCAGATAAACGGAGTCCTGTCCGTCCAGGCCCAGTCCTAATTCGCGGCATACTTTAAAAATGCCCCGGCTGGCAACGTCACGGGATACTAGATTACCGTAGGCGGGATACCATTCTTCCATGAAGAACCAGGGTTTGCCGTCCTTATATGTCCAAAGGCGTCCGCCGTCACCGCGCACCCCTTCAGAGATCAGCCTTAGTTTATCGTCTCCCCCAATACATGTGGGATGAATCTGGATCATTTCCGGATTTGCGTAATATACACCCTGCTGATATGCGCTGCTCGCCGGGCTGCCGGTATTGATAATTGAATTTGTCGTTTTACCGTAGACAGCGCCAAGACCGCCGGTGCACAGAATTACCGCATCGCCCTGAAACGACCTTATTTCCATCGTTTTCATGTCCTGAGCTAAGCAGCCGCGGCAGACGCCGTTATCATCAATAACGGCGGACAGGTAGTCCCAATCTTCAAATTTATTTACCTTGCCCTGCGTTTCCCAGTAACGAACCTGTTCGTCCAGAGCGTAGAGCAGCTGCTGGCCCGTAGTAGAGCCGGAAAAAGCGGTCCGGTGAACCAGCGTTCCTCCGAACCTGCGGAAATCAAGGTTGCCTTCCGGGGTACGCGTAAAGGGAACACCCATACGATCCATCAGATAAATAACCCCCGGCGCTGCCTCGCACATCCCAAGCACGGGGGGTTGGTTGGCAAGATAATCCCCTCCCAGAAGGGTATCATCAAAATGGTTCCAGGGTGAATCTCCTTCTCCTTTGGTGTTAACTGCGCCGTTAATTCCGCCTTGGGCGCATACCGAATGGGATCGCTTAACGGGCACAAAAGAGATTAAATCTACAATTTCGCCTTTTTCGGCAATTTTTATCGTAGCCATTAGGCCTGCAAGGCCGCCGCCTACAACAATAAACTTCAATTTTAAAACCCCTTCCCCTGCAAAATAACTATCAACGTATTACACAGCCGCTTTGCTTAAAAGAGTTAAGCCCGCAATACCAGCAACACCCATGGCAATAAAAATTAATGCGCAGACGCAGCTGACAAAATTTTGCGCTTCTTGGCCGATTGTAATTCCCCAACTGATTAGAAAAGACCAGATGCCGTTGCAGAAGTGAAAAATAGCGGCCAGGTAACCGATTATGTAAATTACGTAAATAGTAGGATCGGAGAGCCACCCTGCGATAGTGGCAAAATCCATCTCAGCCCCAGTAAAGATTCTGGCTATTCTCAGGACGTAAATATGCCAGAAAACAAAAAGGAATGTTACAATTGCAGTAAAACGCTGCAAATAAAACATCCAGTTTCTGTAATACTTATATTGAAGTGTGTTGGTCTTTGAAATATAGGTTACCCAGACACCATAGAGCGCATGGTAAAGAATAGGTATGCCTATTAAGCAGACTTCAATATAAGGCGTCAGCGGCGACCTGTTTAAAAGCCCGATTGCCCAGTCATAGGCCTCCGGCCCCTTAAAGATGAAAGAATTGATGCATAAATGTACACATAGAAAAATGCCCACCGGAAAAATTCCTGTAAAGGAATGCAGCCGCCGCGCTAAATAATGATATTTCTGCGACATTTTTTAGCTCCCTTCCAACAGAGTTTCTAATCAACCAAAAAATTCTAAAAATAAATCCATTACTATTAAGTCACATAACTTTTTGTATATCTTACTTTCTCTTACTCCACCTCCTTTGAAAACCTGCTTAAAAACCTCCTCCTGCCAGACAAACCAGAAAATAATATCTTTTGGGGAAGCATGTCCACGTAATATTCTAGCTCTTATTTTAAACCAATGTCAAGAATTTTCTCGTTTTTTGGCAGCGGCATGGGCGGGATAAGATCCCAAGATACGCATACTGACAATATAATCTTTGATGTGTGATAAGGCATCGCGAACATGAACATCTTCACGATGTCCTTCAAAATCGATAAAAAATAAATAATCACCCAGCCTGCCCTTTGTGGGACGCGATTCTATATGTGTCAGATTAATGTATCTTTGGGCAAACTCTTTTAAAATATCACAAAGCGCTCCTGGACGGTCATTGACTGACAATATAAGAGAGGTTTTACATCCCGGGGCAGGTTCGCTATCTTTAAGAGATATTACGATAAATCTTGTGGCGTTTTCCGGATAATCGTTCACATTTTCAGCAAGAACGACAAGATTATAAGTTTCCGCAACAAGACTGGCGCCTATTGCAGCCCATGGTCCTTGATGCAGGGATACAAGCCGGGCAGCTTCGGCAGTGCTTACAACTTCTTTTTTTTGAGCCCGGTATAGATACTGCTCTATGAACCCCCTGCATTGCGCAAGCGCCTGCGGATGGGAAACTACAACTTCAATTTCACCAGGGCCGTAACTTTTACGCGCCAGGAGTTGATGAACAACCGGAATAACTGCCTCTTCCTTAATTTTTGCCTTTTTAAACTGTTGCGCCAGTAAATCAAGTATTATGTTGATCGACCCTTCGGTTGAATTCTCGAAAGGAAGCAGACCCTCTTCAATTTCTCCGGTTTCAACTGCGGATAAAATATCGGCAAAAGAAGAAAGGCAGACTATGGCCGGCTCTTCACAGATACCATTTTTTTTGAGCCTTTCAAGATAAAATCGGGCCGCCAGTTCAGAAAAAGTTCCCGGCGGGCCTAAATAACCGATCCTTTTCAATTATAGCCCTCCCTTATCCGGGATAACAAATAAAGTAAAGATTAAAAAGCCTCCAGCTTAATACTTAGCAAATACAGAAGCTGCAGACTTTTTATGCTATGCCCTGATTATGATAATTATTCCAGAAGTATAATAATTTTTATTTATGCCGAGTATAGCATATTAAAAATACCTGCGCAATACATCTGTTATTGTCCTCTATAGTTATGTTATTGTCCTCTATAGTTAATCCGGGTTGACGCAAACAGATGTAAAATATACAATAAAACCGTTGATCTGTTTTGCAGAATAACCTGCGATTGATCAGAGGACAGAATATGAAAACTCTCTATTTTGACTGTTTCAGCGGGATTAGCGGCGATATGATTTTAGGAGCTTTAATCGATGCGGGCGCAAACTTTGACAGCATAAGTGAAAAGTTAAAGCACCTTGGCTTAAATGGCTACGCGCTGAAAGTCCTAAAAGATCGAACTTATGGTATAACAGGTTCCAGGTTTCAGGTAATCTTTGACGAACACCGCCACCCGCTGCGAAATTTGCCTGTTATTTCCCGGTTGATTGAAGAAAGTACTCTTTCTCCTAAAATAAAAGATAAAGCCGTTGCGGTTTTTCTGAAACTGGCCGGCGCTGAAGCACTTATACATGGAGTTTCCCTGGAAAGTGTCCACTTTCATGAGCTCGGGGCAATAGATACAGTTATTGACGTTGTGGGAACTCTTCTGGCCCTGGAAGAACTTGGCATTGAAAAGATATATTGCTCACCCTTGCCAATCAGCCATGGTTATGTCCGGTGCAGCCATGGAGTATTTCCAGTGCCGGCGCCTGCGACTGCTGAAATTATTAAGGGTTTCCCAATTCGCTTCATCGATATCGAAGGCGAACTGGTTACGCCTACCGGGGCAGCCATAGCTACTGTTCTATCTGATTTTTCCAGGGTTATGCCAGGCATGAAGCTTTTGCATACCGGCTACGGCCTGGGTCAAAATGATTACGGGATCCCTAATGCGCTGCGCGTTTTTATCGGGGAATATGACGACACAGGAGATATAACGGATAGTGAACCCGTCGGCCCTGAACAGGAGATTACCGTATTGCAAACCAGCATTGACGACCTAAATCCCGAAATATTGGCCTTTACCGCTGATAAACTGTTAAACTCCGGAGCAATTGATGTGTCAATAGCGCCACTGATTATGAAAAAGGGCCGGCCCGGCAGCTTGCTTACTGTTCTTTGCGCTTTTAAGTCAAAAGAGAAATTGATAGAAATAATATTTAGGGAAACTACCAGTCTTGGAGTACGAGTCCGTCAAGAAAGACGCGTCGTCCTGCCAAGACAGGAAATATGTGTGCAAACGAAATACGGGCCAATCAGGGCCAAAGTTGCCGCAGCGCCTAATAGGAAAAAACAAATCAGTCCCGAGTATGAAGACTGCCGTAAAGCCGCCAGCGAAAAGGATGTCCCCCTTAGTTTGGTTTACGAAGCAACCCTGCAGACTGCCCGTAGTTTTTTGAAAGAATTTATTTAATCACACACCTTACGGAAGTGATCTTATGGATCGCCTGAAATTAAAAAAAATGCTGTCTCTTTTAGCATGTGGTGAAATTACAGTCGATCAGGCTATGGATCAGCTGAAGCTTCTTCCATATCAGGATTTGAACTTTGCCAGGATAGACAATCACCGGAGTATCCGCTGCGGTTTTCCGGAAGTAATTTTTTGCGAGGGCAAAAGACCTGAACAGGCGGCTGAAATATTTAATCAAATGATTAACCTTAATCAGACAGTATTAGGCACACGCGCAAATTACCGCATATTTTCAGCAGTAAAAAGCTCGTGTCCTGATGCGCGGTATTATAAAACTGCGCGCTGTATCGTTTACGGCATGCCTGAAGAACCTCTTTACCCGGCGCCCGTCCTTGTAATGAGCGCAGGAACCGCCGACCTGCCTGTAGCTGAAGAGGCTGCGGTATGCGCTCAAGCGATGGGCAACAAGATCTTAAAATTGTTTGATGTCGGCGTAGCCGGTTTGCACCGTCTTTTGGATTGTCAGGAACTTATTCAAAAAGCAGCTGTTATCATTGTCATTGCCGGAATGGAAGGCGCTCTGCCAAGTGTAGTCGGGGGTCTGACTGATCGGCCGGTAATTGCAGTCCCTGCCAGTACAGGTTACGGCGCAAGTTTTGGCGGACTGGCCGCCCTGCTGGGAATGTTAAACAGCTGCACACCCGGAGTCGGGGTAGTCAATATTGACAATGGTTTTGGAGCCGCCTCACTGGCAACGGCAATTAACCGTACAATAATATCTTAGCACGGTAATATAATTTAGGGAAAGGTGATGAGATACTTGTTGGAAAATAAAATAGAACGCCTGCTTGCGAAAAGACACAGTGGAATTTTGGACAAAGAGGATTACTATATTTCGGCAGTATTGCTCCCCCTTGTTGAAACAAAGAATGAGACCAGCCTTCTTTTTGAAGTTCGGGCGCAGGACTTGGATGTTCAACCCGGTGAGGTTTGTTTTCCCGGAGGGGGTGTGGAATTTCATGAGCTTGACAGGCCGTATGAAGCGGCTATCCGGGAAACATCTGAGGAACTCGGAATCAGCCGGGAAGATATCAAGCTGCTTGGGGCGCTGGATGTCCTGCCAACTCCCATGGGTAAATTAATCTATCCTTTTATAGGTAAAATGCTGACAGCCAAAATAGTTCCTAATAAGGAAGAGGTTGATAAAATATTTACTGTGCCGCTTTCCTTCCTAATAAATAATCCTCCTGCAAGGAGTTATACGGACGTTGCCACACAATATTGTTCCGATTTTCCCTTCAGCAAAATACCGCCCACATATAAAAAGACCTGGCAGAAACGATGGTCTTTGCCCATCTATTACCTCGAATATGACAAGTTCTTTATCTGGGGTATTACTGCAAAAATTCTCAATAATTTTCTTAAACTATGCAGGCCAGCCTTTGAAGGTTAGGTTTCAAATATCAAATATAAAAAGAGACAACCTCGCCGTAAAAGGCTGTCTTCTTGACACCAGTCAATTTTCGGTGCTAAGATATTGATGCCATTAAAGCCCGTTATACATTAAAGCCCGTTATAATGGAAGTGATTAAAGTGAGCTATTCTTATGACGTGATAATTATCGGCGCAGGACCGGCGGGAATCTTTACTGCCCTTGAACTGGTTAAAAGCGGTCAAAACCTGAAAATATTAATGCTTGAAAAGGGTCAAAACATACAAAACAGAATCTGCCCGGCCAGAGAGAGTAATAATAACTGCTTTAACTGCAAACCATGCTCTACAATCTGCGGTTGGGGAGGCGCCGGAGCATTCAGTGACGGAAAACTAACTCTTTCAACCGAAATCGGCGGCAACCTGGAACAATATATAAGCGAAGAAAAATTAGCAGAACTGATTAATTATATTGACAATATATATGTTGCATTTGGCGCGCCCAAGGATGTCTACGGGCTTGATCAAACCGATAAAATACAGGAGTTTCAGCACAAAGCAGCCCAGGCGGAGTTAAAGCTTATCCCTGTAGCTATCCGTCATATCGGAACAGGACGTTGCCAGGACATTCTAAAAAACATGCAGGACTACCTTCAGGAACACAACGTTATAATCCAGACCTGCTGCAGCGTTGAAAATGTAATTGTTGAAGATAAACAGGTAAAAGGTGTGCGCACACATAACGGAGAAGTCTTTTTGGCAAGATATGTGGTCATGGCTCCCGGACGCGAGGGGTCGGAATGGCTGATTAAAGAAGCTCAGCGGCTGAATCTGAACACAGAAATTAACCCTGTGGATATTGGCGTGCGCGTAGAAGTTCCCGCCATTGTGACGGATCCTTTGACAACTGTTTTTTACGAGGCTAAATTTATTTATTATTCAAGAACCTTTGACGATAAGGTACGCACCTTCTGCATGAACCCAAACGGGGAAGTCGTTCTGGAAAACACCGACGGGGTTGTGACAGTCAACGGTCATACCCACGCTTATAGAAAAACCGATAATACCAATTTCGCGGTTCTTGTAAGCAAGACATTTACAGAACCCTTCAAGGAACCAACTTCATACGGCAAGTACATAGCAAGTTTGTCAAACCTTCTAAGCGGTTCCGTAATTGTACAAAGGCTGGGGGATTTAATTAAGGGCCAGCGCAGCACTCCTGACAGATTAAAAAAAAGCCTGACTGTCCCAACTTTGTTACAGGCTATTCCGGGGGACCTGAGCCTTGTTTTTCCATACCGGCACCTTGTTGCAATAATGGAAATGCTTCAGGCCATCAACCAGGTTGTTCCCGGTGTTTATTCCAGATATACACTTTTATATGGAGCAGAAGTGAAATTCTACTCCTCGCGCCTGTCACTGACAAATTCTTTGGAAACTCAGGTAAGTAATTTATTTGCGGCGGGAGATGGCGCCGGAATAACCAGGGGTCTGGTCCAGGCTTCCGTAGCCGGTGTGATAGCCGCCCGTGAAATTTTAAATAGGTCGTCTAAGACCAGGAGGTAAAAATACTTAATATGTCCGCTTTAATAGTAGTAGGCGCGCAATGGGGGGACGAAGGCAAGGGAAAAGTCACCGACTTTTTGGCAGCCAGGGCTGATGTGGTAGTCAGATACCAGGGAGGCAACAACGCAGGGCATACTGTAGTTGCTAACGACCGGGAATTAAAACTTCATCTAATACCTTCTGGAATTCTTTATCCCGGAAAGCTATGCCTGATCGGCAACGGAGCAGTCATCGATCCGGAAGTCCTTGTTGAAGAGATTAAACAACTTGCCGGCCAGGGAATTAATACCGATTTCCTGAGGATTAGCCCGCGGGCTCATATTATATTGCCCTACCACCGCCGGCTGGATTTATGCGAAGAAGAACAAAAGGGCAGCCAAAAAATAGGTA
This sequence comes from Firmicutes bacterium UBA4049, assembly GCA_002382755.1. Lineage (GTDB taxonomy): Bacteria > Bacillota > Desulfotomaculia > Desulfotomaculales > Nap2-2B > 46-80. The sequence goes on from DFZT01000007.1 coordinate 9,583, forward strand.
CGACCTGCCGCGGTATCGGTCCAACCTATGCTGATAAGACATCACGTACGGGGATTAGGGTAGCTGATCTGATTGATCCGGAGGAATTTCGGTTACGTCTCAAATATACGCTTGAAGAAAAAAATAGACTTTTAAACAACATATACGGGGCGGAGGGGTTTGACTACATAGAGTTAATGGAAGCTTACAGCAAATATGCTGAAATTCTTAAGCCTTATGTGGCGGACGTATCTGTAATAATCAATACAGCGCTGGATGAAGGCAAAAAAATTCTGTTCGAAGGAGCTCAGGGAACTCTTTTAGATCTTGACCACGGGACTTATCCTTTTGTAACATCTTCACATCCTATAGCAGGCGCAGCCTGTACCGGAGCAGGTATTGGTCCCACCAGAATAAGCCGGGTGGTTGGAATATCCAAAGCATATGTAACACGCGTCGGCGAAGGGCCGTTCCCTACAGAACTCAAGGATGAAATAGGAGAAAAGATCAGGGAATGCGGAAACGAATATGGCACAACTACTGGCAGGCCGCGGCGCTGCGGCTGGTATGACAGTGTAATAGCCCGTTACGCAGCCCGTATAAACGGACTTGATTACCTTGCTATTACAAAATTGGATGTGCTGTCAGGCCTTAAAACTATCAAGATATGCGCTTCTTACCGATACAAAGGTGAAACGCTTGAGAACTTTCCCACCAGCTTAAAGGCGCTTTCGGAATGTGAACCGGTGTACGAAGAGATGCCGGGATGGCGGGGCGATATAAGCAAAATCAGGGATTACGGAGATCTTCCTGCTGAAGCAAGAAGCTATCTTAAAAGGCTTGCTGAATTATCCGGCGTGCCCATAGCAATTGTAGGCGTGGGAATGCATCGGGAACAAACCATTATCATTTACGATGTAATGCCGGCTTGATAAGGAACATCCCCGTCCCCTAGTTTCGACAGGTTCAAGAAGCGCGTATATTCCTTTATAAAGGCCAATTCAACGGCTCCGGTGGGGCCGTTGCGCTGTTTTGCTATAATTATTTCTGTAATACCCTTTTTGTCGGTGTCGGGTTTGTAATATTCATCCCTGTAAATAAACATCACTATATCCGCATCCTGCTCTATGCTTCCACTATCCCTTAGATCGGACATAATCGGCCTCTTATCCTGCCTCTGCTCAACCTGACGGCTGAGCTGGGCCAAAGCAACTACAGGGACCTGAAGATCCTTGGCCAGACTTTTTAAGGAACGTGAAATTTCTGAAATTTCCTGCTGCCTGTTTTCCACACGCAAGCTTGACTGCATCAACTGCAGATAGTCAATCACAATCAAACTCAGCCCTTTTTCGAGCTGCAGGCGCTTGGCTTTAGCCCGTACCTGACGCACAGATAAAAGGGCTGAATCGTCGATATAAAGAGGCGCAATTGCTAGTTTAGTTGCTGCTTTGGTCAGCTTTACCCAGTCACTCTCGTCAAGAAGGCCGTTGCGGACTTTTTGCTGGTCAACTTTCGCTTCTGAGCACAACATTCTCTGGACTAACTGTTCTTTAGACATTTCCAGGCTGAACACGGCCACCGGAAGGCGCTGGCTGAGCGCAACATGATGAGCAATCGTCAGTCCGAAACTTGTTTTCCCCATTGCCGGCCTTCCGGCTACGATTATTAAATCTCCTGGCTGCAAACCACAGCATAATTTGTCTATATCTTTAAACCCGCTTTCAACGCCCAAGACAGCGCCTTTATTTTGGTATCTTTCTTCGATAAACCTTAAGACCTGCATGACAAGTTCTTTCATGGTAGTAAAGGCGGATGACGCACGGCGGGAGGTTAACTCCAGAATCATTTTTTCGGACTGATCAATTAGCTGTTCAACATCTTCCCCTTCATACCCCAGATTGGCGATCCTTGTTGCAATCTGGATCAGGTTTCTTAAAAGCGCCTTTTCCTCAACAATATGAGCATGATATTCAATATTTGCAGCAGTCGGGAGCATACTGGCGAGGGAAGCGACGTAGGCGGCGCCTCCGATTCGGTCCAGTATCCCCGCGTCGCGCAAATGATTAACCACCGTAATAAGGTCTACCGGGTGGCCGTTTTCCTCCAAAGTGAGGATAGCCTCGTAGATCTTCCTGTGGCTTTCCATATAAAAATCTTCCGCACGCAAAAAACGCGCTACTTTAGCAACCGAATTCTGGTCTAAAAACAGCGCGCCAATTACAGACTGCTCGGCGTCTATATTTTGAGGGAGCGATTTATCTGTCTCATCAGTCATTAGTTCGATACCTTATAATAAAACTTGCCCGGAGTTCTAATTAATAAAAAAAACAAGCAATTCTTCAACTGCAGAAACAGGAACAACCTCAATGTCAGTAATGTCCGGCGGCACATCATGCAGGTTGTCCCTGGGAATAATTATTCTTTTAATGCCGGCCTGTCTGGCGCCATAAATTTTTTCCGGTATACTGCCTACCGGTTTAATTTTCCCTTGAATAGAAAGTTCTCCTGTAATAGCCACATCCTGAGGTAACGCATTTTCCTGCAGGGCGCTTAAAATAGCGAGAAATATTGCCGTCCCTGCGGAAGGGCCGTCAATATGTCCTCCGCCCACCACATTTACGTGAACATCATAATCCGCAAGATCCTTTTCAGTTATTTTGCGTATTACTGAAGCAGCGTTAAATACAGAGTCCTTTGTCATAGAACCGGCGGTATCGTTAAAACGAATTACGCCGCGGCCGGTCTTCCGGCTTGGAAAGACAACCGCTTCAATTTCCAGCAGCGAACCCAAAAAACCTAATACGCCCAGGGCAAAAACTTTTCCAACTTCAGAGTTGCTGCTTGACTGACGAAGATCATACGGTGTAAGGCGGCCTAACTTAATCACTTCATACGTATCCTGTTCAGTAACAAGAAGTTGAGAACTCCCTTGATGTTTTTTATAGCAGGCAAGACTATATGCGTCGGCCAGTATGCCTACCGCTTTACGCCCGTCAATCGTATACCTGCTGATCACGCCGGAAACGTTTTCTTCCAGCATAACTTCTAATTTCTTAGCGGCTTGAATGACAATATTTTGGATATCTCCAGGCGTCAAAGGTTCAAAAAATACTTCTGCGCAGCGTGAACGCAGGGCAGGATTGATATTGTCGGTTTCCTGTGTAGTCGCTCCGATTAAAAGAAAATCGGCGGGCGCTCCTTCTTCAAAAACTTTACGTACATACTGCGGTATGCTTTGATCATGAGGATCATAGTAGGATGATTCAAAGTAAACGCGTTTGTCTTCTAAAACTTTGAGGAGCTTATTCTGCAGCAAGGGATCCATTTCTCCAATTTCATCTATAAACAATACCCCCCCGTGGGCATCGGTGACCACCCCGAATTTTGGCTCGGGTATTCCGCTGTCAGCCAGTTCCCTCCTTGCGCCCTGGTAAATTGGATCGTGAACAGAACCGAGAAGAGGGTTTGTTACTTCCCTGGGATCCCACCTTAAAGTTGACCCGCTAATTTCTATAAAGGGGGCGTCTTTTTCAAAGGGGCCAATCGCAGAACTTCTTGCTGCATCCAAAGCCAGCCGTGCAGCGGTTGTTTTGCCAACCCCCGGTGGTCCGTAAAGAATTATATGTTGTGGAAAAGGTGAAGTCATTTTAGCTAAAAGCGATTTTAAAGCTCTTTCCTGGCCTATAATTTCCTCTATACAAGACGGGCGAAGCTTTTCTATAGCTGAACGGGCCAGCTTCTTTTGCTCCATTTTCTCTAAAATGGCAAGCTTTTTTAAAGTACGGGCGTTTTCCGAATTTGTACTTTCCTTAAGCACCTGGACCTTGATTTCATGCATATATTCTTCATGGCGCTGCTGTAGTTTTTTATTAATTTTTTTCTCCAGTTCACCTTCAACTGTTCTTTTCGCCAATATATCAGCCACTTCTTCTTCAATTTGCTCCAAAACTTCCGGAATGGCTTCAATAGAAGGCACAGTTTCAAAGGTCGGGTCTTCAAAAACAAGCTTTTGCAGGGCAAGCACCCTTTCTTCAAGCTTATCCGAGCGCATTAATTTTAGGGCGTTTAATTTTCCCGCCCGAAGGACAAGTTTATCGGAACCGTACAGGTTGGCTACTAAACCATATAGCGCATCAACCTGACGTCTGAGTTGTTCCTCTCCCGTAAACTTGTATCCGGATCCGTTTTTGACAGCTTTAAATTTGGATAGGAGAGATTCCATATCTTTTAAGCCTCACGTATTTTTTTATTGTTCCTCCAGTACGTTAACACTAAGGTTAACCTGAACAGAAGGATATAACTTAACCGGCAAAGAGTAAAATCCTAATTTTTTTATGGGTTCTTTAAGTATAATCTTTTTTCTGTCTATTTCTATGCCATAATCCCTAACCAGCGCATCAACTATGTCTTTATTGCTTATGGAACCAAATAATTTCCCGCCTTCTCCGGCTCTGCTGTACACCTTGACCAACATCAATTCAAGCCTGTCAGCCAAATCCTTTGCTTCATTTTCTTCGTGTTGTTTTTTTCTGGCTGCAGCCTCCTGGAGCTTTGCCAGTTGTTTTATCTTTCCTTCAGTAGCCTCCACAGCTAACTTTCTGGGCAGAAGGTAATTGCGGGCATGTCCTTCGGCTACTTGTAATATATCACCTTTCCTGCCCAAATTTTTTACGTCCTCAAGTAAAACAACTTTCAATTAAAATCCCCCCCGTGCCGGCTCCCGCCCGATTCTATAATATACCTCAAATGAATAAAAGAATCAAAGATGCCCAAAATCATCAGAAACGCTAAAGCGACCGGAGTATAAAAAATTCCGAGAAAGACCAGCAGCAGCTTAACTACAATTGAAAACTTCCACTTAACGGCGAAATACGCGCCAACTGAAAGACCTGCGAGAGAATAAATAAAACCTGCTATATAGAAAACATTCCTGCCAATCAGAGCGACTATCGGCCGGTTGAAGTAGTCGCCTGCTAAAATCATGGCCAGCCCGGCAATTAATGACCAAACCAGATACCAGGGAAACTGCCACCGCATGAATGGAAGCCACTCCGGAACACTGCTCCCGAGTCTGCTTAATACCTTGAAAGATAATACGTAAGTGATAAACGATGTTATCATTGTCAAGATAATCCAGTTGGCCGGCAATAGCTGGCCTGCTAAATTAACCGTTTCTTTTACTATCTGAGCGGTTTCCTGTGTTAATGTCTTTTCAGCCGTTCCCATGCTGACATAAGATACTAAAATTTGTTCCATGGATTGTCTGTTTTCCTGACTCAAAACAAACATGTTTATTTTAGTTGTCCAAAAGATAACCGAGAAACTTATTAAAGTTAAAACCGCTGCAGATAAAATATAAAACGTTATACTCTGTCCCGTTGATAGATTATTTTTTAAAAGCACGCCAAGCAATAATCCAAGCAGCCCGGTTTGCAGAATCATTATAAGATCCGGCAAACTCGCACGGGATATCAAGCAAAAGAATAGACAGGCCACCAGGAAAGCCAGCGCTCCTGTCTTCAGGTCCCGGCGTTTAACAACAATGGCAAGGGGCAAAGGGGCAATCACGTTGCCTAAAAGGGTCAAAGCTGGTATCAGGGCAAGTAATTCAAAAAACGCCACTAAAGCGCCTCCCGCAAACCCTTCAATGAAAATCCTGCTTTTTAAGCGGTGAACCAATTAATCACCTCTTTTTATCGGTTAAGTGAGCATGCAAAAGGGATAAGTCAGAATACCATTTTTCAAGTTCGTGGTTTTCATGGATATTTTTCTGGAGTTTTGACTCCAGCGTCAAATCCAGACGCGAAAAACTAAGGCCAAGACGCCGCCCAAGAACATAACAAGTAATGATTATGCTGGCAAGCGCGTCCAGCAAGTATTCTTCACTATCCTGGAGCATACCTTTAAACAGAGCGGCTAATGAGGTAAGCAAATCCGCCTTAAGCCATTCAATAACTCTTATATTTCTAGCTATGCCTGTTTCCTGGTTAATCGAAACCAAAACCTGCACCCCTTATAATTATCTCTTTTAAAGATTTAATTCGTCAACCCTTTATTATTTCCTGCTCCAATAAATTTGGAGGTACTGCCAAATAAATTAAATAAGGGAACAATCAGCGTTTGTCATCGGCCTGAAGTTCCCTTAATAAAACCGTTTTTATAATGCTATTCCGCAGTAAACGGCACTAATGCCATCACCCTGGCCCTTTTAATGGCGACCGTCAGAATTCTCTGGTGCCAGGCACAATTCCCCGAAACCCTGCGGGGCAATATTTTTCCGCGTTCAGTAATATATTTTTTTAAACGAGGCACATCTTTATAGTCTATGGAATTGACTTTATCCATGCAAAAGCTGCAGACACGCTTTTTTGCTTTGCGGCCCTTTTCTCTTTTAACAACCAATTCTTCCTTTACACCTCCAGGTATCTATTTTTAAAATGGGATATCTTTTTCGTTATAAGATATTTCTTCGCCCAGAGCGCCTTCCTGCAGATGAGAATTAACTGCGGAAGGGCTGTCCTTTGCACGGTCAAGAAAACGCACATTGTCTGCAATTACTTCCGCCGCCTTGCGCCGTACGCCTTGATTGTCGTCATATGAACGAATCTGCAGCCGCCCTTCAACGGCGACCAACCGTCCTTTTCCTAAGAAATTCGCGCAGTTCTCAGCTTGTTTTTGCCATACTACCACATCAATAAAATCTGTTTCCCGCTCACCCTGCCTGTTTGTAAATGGTCTATCAACGGCCAGAACCAAATGCGCGACAGCTACACCTCCGGGTGTATAACGCAGTTCCGGATCTCTGGCAAGCCTTCCAATTAAGATAATCTTATTTAGCATTTCCAACCACCCTAATTCTTTCTGTTCCTGAACTTACCCCTATGAATCTTCTCGTTTAATTATATGGCGAATTACTTCATCGGTGATCTTAAACACACGATCCAGTTCCCTTACGACAGCCTGATTAGCTTTAAACTGCAGTATGATGTATAGTCCTTCATGCAAGCGCTTAATTTCATAGGCCAGACGGCGCCTGCCCCACTTATCAAGCTTGGTTACTTCCCCGCCGTTGCTTTCGATGAGGCCTCTGAACTTTTCCATCATTTCCGCAATCTTTTCTTCGTCAAGATCAGGCCGAAGAATAAAAAGAGACTCGTAATTAACCGTTTTTAACACCTCCCTATGGACTAAGCGGCCCTATCCATTTTGATTTTAAGACCTATTAGTTGCGTTTGCCAGATAGAGCAGGGCGGAACAACTAAACGAACCAATTATAACACAGGCGTAATAAAAAGACAAGAAAGGAAATATTTTGGACGATATTTTTACAAGGTTTCATGGTAAAAGGAAAATAGTTAAAGTATGTAGAAGTATAATAAAAAGGAGGTTTAAGCATGTACGAAGAAAAAGTAGAGTTTACTAATTCAAGGAATCTGAAATTATCGGGTCTACTCTGCAACAGTCCGACGGATTCAAAATCAATTGTCATAACCTGCCATGGACTTTCCGGAACTAAAAGCGGCGGCGGAAAAGCGGTAGCGATGGGGAAAGAACTTAACGAAAGAGGCTGGTCCGTTCTTTTATTTGATTTCACAGGGCTTGGCGACAGTGAAGGTGTTTTCGAAGAGATGACCCTTACAAGACAGATCGATGATTTAACCTGCGCCGTTGACTGGTGTATTGGAAAGGGTTTTACACGAATAGTAACTCAGGGACGAAGTTTTGGAGGAACCACTGCGATATGCCAGGCAGCCGGTGATAATAGGGTTAAAGGTGTCTGCACATGGTCCTCTCCCGCTAAAATACAAAATCTAATTCTCAGGGGTAAAAATTCTGCAGACGAAATTAAAGGTGATTACGTTATTCTCGGCCAAAAACCAGACTTGATTTACCTGAAAAAAGACTTTATATATGATGTGGAAAAATATGACCTAACTGTTTTAAGTTCGAAGATCTCACCGCGCCCTTTTCTTGTCATTCAGGGAACTGCCGACTTTGTAGTCCCCCCCACCGAAGCGACGACAATATATAACTCCGCCGGCTGGCCGAAAAAAATAGTTTTCATAGAAGGAGCAAACCACGAGTATACCGAGCATTACGAAAAAGTTTGGGAGACCTTCTTCGACTGGTTGGCAAAGGAATTTCCCGACTAATATATTTCCTGTAGGAGTTCCCATCGCAGATATAACATCCTGCTTTGCTGAGCCTTTTACGAGTGGTTTAGTCATTGAATTTTGACATCACAAAGTCTTTCAAAAAACCTTGAGTGCGCCTGTTGAACGACGACGTCCTTTAAACCCTCGGGTTCAGTCAAAACCCGGCGCTTACACGCCTCAAACACTTTCCCCGCTTATCCTCGGGTTCGCTTTTCATAGCACGTCTTTGTTGATGAATTTTCATCCTTATTTTCATCCTTCTGACGGCGCTGCATTAGCAGCATATAGGTTTATCTTAAAGCATAATTTATATTAAATGTATCTAAAAAATCTCTTAAGGTATGCAATTTGGTCTCTTCGATGAGATCTTTTAAAATTGCATCGTCATCAAGCGCCATAAAACTGAAGTAGAAACCGTCTACAAAAAATAACAGGATTAAATCAACAGCGTTTCCAATCATACCTACCGGTATTTTTTGACATCTTATATATTGTGAAGCATAGGAATCCAGCTGACGTTCAGACAGCACCAAATCAATTCCCAATCTCATTGCGAAGGGTGGTATTGCTGCAGTCAAGTCATCTACCAGCCGTATAATTTTAATCATACATCTTCTGCAATTGTCAGGCGACTGCGGATTTGTCAGCTGCATAATATCTGTTATTTTTAAAGCAGTTTGCACCGTATTTGGAAAATTATTTTTCAGGTAAGCAAAAGTTTCATCATCCTTGAGATAAAGGCAAAATATTGCTATTCTAAAAGTTTTTATTATATGAAGTCTTGAGTCGGCGGGATCTTCCAGTTTCCAGTCATAAAAATATTTGTTAAATCCGTCTTTATATAAAGCAAGGTTAAAGTTTCGATTTTCGAGTTCTTTAAAAACCAGGTTGTTTTCTACCAAATCACAGATCAAATCCGCCATAATATGGTTTATCGGATTATTTATGGCATTTATAGAAAAGGCTCTTGGATACTTCTTTCTTCCAAGTGATATATGAAATAACTCATGCGCAAGCATAATTTCAGCTTCCGGTGTCAAACACTCGCTGTTTTCATCAAGTAAATTCTTTGTCATAATGATTTTTGGAATAAACTCATTGCCCTCATAGTTTGTTATGCATGGTTCCGGTAATTTATCAATAAGTTCCCATTTTATTATTTTATCAGGTTCCAAAGAGACAACCTCGTTAATTAATTCTTCTAATTTATTAGAAATTGTGCGATCAAATATGTCCAATTACAGCAGTCTCCCTTTCAAATAAATAATGTATTATAACATGAAACCATTCTGTAAACAATTGCTATTGCTTTAATATCAGGCTCATAATTTTCCTGAAAACAGGAGCGGCGGTTTGTCCGTCCTTTACTCCTTCCTTTACCAAAACAGTAACCACATATCTTGGTTGGTCAAGAGGGGCATAACCGCAAAACCAGGAATAAACACCCTTTCCTTCACCTCCTAACTGTGCCGTCCCTGTTTTACCTGCGCTGCCGTATCCGTTAACATATGCTTCCCTGCCTATCCCTTCTGCAGTAACCAGATTCAATAATTTTTTCATCTTCAAAGCCACTTGCAAAGGAATTTTTTGGGCGCCCCCCTGGACAGGAAAAGAACGTTCGATTAGCCCGTTATTTTTTCTTAGTTCCCTGACCAACCTTGGCTGCATATAGACACCATCGTTGGCAATAGTGTTCATCATAGCAGAGAGCTGCACCGGTGTTACCAATACTGGACCCTGCCCGACACTGCTGTTGGCAAGGCTATATGGGGAAGCAATCAGGTCCAGGTTCTGTCGTTTATCATAAGGTATTTCATATCCTATAATTTTTTGATTATCAAGACCAAAACTTCTCGCACAGGCGATCAGCTTCTCCGCGCCCAATTCATCAGCGGCCTTGACAAAGACAGGATTGCAGGATTGAGCAAAGGCATTGCTGAAAGATATTCCGCCATGCCCAAACTTGTTCCAGCAAGATATAGGCTTTTCTTCTATACCGCGGCAATAAAAATAGTCACTCTCTTTCATACAGCCATTTTGTAAAGCGGCGCAAGCGGTAACAACTTTAAAAAGCGATCCCGGAGGGAAAAGCATTGTGCACTGGTTTAAAAATGCCTCCGGGTTTCCTTTTAAATACTCCTCAATTTTAAGCGGCTCAGGATTGTACTCCGGACGGCTTCCCATTGCCAGAAGGTCGCCCGTTTTGACGTCCAACACAACAACAGCGCCGTTTTTTATATGTTCGTTCATTGTTTTTTCGACAACCCGCTGCATATTTGAGTCTATAGTTGTGATAACGTTTACCCTGTTGTCGTCAGCATTTTTGTAATTAACCTCAATACCCAGCCCTTCTAGAAATTTAGAACGCGCGTCCAGATAAATCCTTGCATACCCGCCGGCGGCGCCGGCCATCAATTCACTGTTGTAATATAGTTCAAGTCCGGTCCTTCCCACCCAATCATCAAGCCTGAAACCGTCTTTGTTTTTTAAGCCAATCTCCTCTTTTGTTTGGATCTTGCCCAGATGTCCAACTACCTGAACCGCTAACGGCTCCGCCCCATAACGCTGTGTTACAGGCAGGATCAATATACCCGGCCGGTTCATCTGCCGGATAACCTCCGCGGCGGGTGGTGTAATTTTATATGGAAGTACGCATGGATTTTTACTTAGGGCGGGTAGAAGGCTGTCTCGATCGACTTTTAAAACTGCGGCCAATTCTTTTGACAGTAAATCAGGATCTTTTATTAAAAGCGGAAAAATAACCAGCCTGTTGGAAGCAACTGGCCCGGTTAAAGAAAGCATGTTTCGATCCAGGATATCCCCACGGGGAAATTCTTCTAATGGAACAGTTTGTGTTTCACTCCTGATTACTTTGGCTGTGTAATAATCTCCCTTTTCAATTTGAATAAAACACAAACGGAATAAAAGTAAAATAAAAGGGGTTAATATAAAATAAAAGACCAAAACCACACGTTTTTCGGTTAACAGATTCATTTTCTGTTCCTTTTTTATTCCGTACTTTAACATACAGAATAGCCAGAAAACATTTGGTTATATACATCAATGCTGATATTTATTCATATTTGCTATATGTTCTTGAAGGGTTTTCGCGAAGGCGTGCGTACCGTCTGGTTTAGCAACATAATAAAGATAATCAGTTTTTACCGGGCTCACTGCAGCCATTAGTGACGCCTCCCCGGGAGAGGCAATAGGTCCGGGAGGCAGTCCCGCGTTCCTGTATGTGTTATAAGGGGAATCAATTTTAAGGTCCTTATAATATATTTTTGGCTCCTGACGGCCAAGAGCAAACTGAATTGTTGCATCAACCTGTAAAGGCATATTCCCGCGCAGGCGGTTCTTAATTACTCCTGCTATGATCGGACGTTCTTTTGCCGATTTTGCTTCTTTTTCGACCATAGACGCGATAGTTAAGGCCTGATGAAGCGTAAATCCTTCTTCCTGCGCTCTTCGTCCATAGTTTAAAGATTGCATTTTTTCAGCAAAGCGCTGGAGCATCAGATCTATAACAGTATGTGCGGAGATTCCTTTTGTGAAATAGTAGGTATCAGGATAAAGGTAACCTTCCAGTTTGTTTTGTACATTCAGATAATCAGCTAAAAAGTCATAATCAAATGTTCCGGAATTAATCTGGCTATAAAAATCTTCCTGATCAGTTATCTTCTCTTTGCTTAAAAGATCAGCGATCTGTTTAATGTTATACCCTTCCGGAATGGTTAACTTATGGCATGTTTCTTTTCCGGCAACAAGCTGATTAATGATTTCAGGAGTAGACTGATTAAACTTCAAGAGATAGTCTCCTGCTTTAAGGCTGCCGTCCAGACCCTTTAAACGCGTATATAATAGGAAAACAAAGGAACTTTTAATAAGCCTGTTTTCAGACAGGGCTTTAGCAATATTGGCGCTTGTGGTGTTTGAGGGAATCGTAATTTGTACTTGTCCGGTCTTGTCAGACGGGCCAACAGGCGATAAAAGGTGTTTAATTATCAAATCAACGGACACTAATATTAAAAATGTCAACAATAAACAATAGAAGGCTGCTTTTCGGTAATTTAGTTTTTTCCTGATTTGATTCTTCTCTCTTTTTCTATCCTCAAAACTAACCACTGGTTATCTCCTTTTGACCCTGGCTGTTTCCCGCCGGAGGACTGTTGCTGTCCGGAGACTGCTGCGGCGGATCCTGGTCTGACGGCTGCGGCTGATAGATTTCAGGCAGATTCGTATCAGGCGGTAAGACAACCGGAACTTCACCTTCTTCTTTGACACCAACCGCAATTATTTTATTTACAGCACGGTAAACGCTCTTTGGTAAAGGTTCTGTCTTCTGAACGCCTTTTTCCCAGGTTACCCGGTTAGTGACCACCTCATATCCTTTAGATCCTTGCTGTTTAACGACCTGTTCCCCCTTTTTCAGATTGGGGTCATCTTTAAGAATCGTTTCAGGCTCATATACTTTAACAATTTTTGTGCTTATGCTGACCGGCAATTTATAATCGGTGTTTCCATAAACCTTGAAAGTCAAATAACCCCCGCTGACAAAGGATCTGATGTATATAAAACTCTCTGTGTTATTGCGGAACCTTAAGTCTGACAAGCCATATGCGACAGTTGCATCACGCCCAATCGGGACATACGTGATCGGAAGCGAATGATTTGTACGTTCAAGAATTTCAAGGTTGCTGAGTATTATGGCGTTATAGAGCGTGGTGCTTACCTGACAGACTCCTCCCCCAACACCATCAACAAATTCGTTATTAATAATCACCTTTGCGTTTTTATACCCGGCTTCAGTGCTTCGGGGTCCGACAACTCTGTTAAATGACACTTCCTGGCCGGGCGGCGCCAGCAGGCCGTCAAGGGCATTGGCGGCAACCCTTATGTTATATGCCCGTTCAACATTGCCCTGGTCAAAAGAGGTTGTATGATAAGCAAGCAGGCCTTTAAGCCCCATTGCTTCAATCATTTCGGTCGTGCGTTCAGGTTTGATTGTAACCAGATTTAAATCAAGCTCAGGCCTGCCTTTATTTTTAACAAGATAATCCACAAGCTGCCTATAGGCAATGTCAGAGCTCACTCCTAAACCATTACTGCCCGGAATAATTTCTATGCAGTCATCTTTGCGCACGCGAAAGGCAGCATCCTTTGCAGGGCTGCCAATGTTTGAATTTAGGATCTTTACCTTTTGCTCAAATTTATTCTTATTTACGATCAATCTTAAGGGGAGTTCGTAGCCGTGCTGTTTTACTATTAGCCTTTGTTTCAACCTGCTAAAAATAGGGCCGGTCCTGCCAACGCTGAAGGCGTCATCTGCGGTTGGCTGAATGTCTATACTGAAGTCCAAATCCCGGAGGGGAATAACCAGCTGTTGTTCCTTGCAGTTAAGTACTATGGATGTTGCAAGCATTTTCTTCTGTAGTTGCTCTAACACATTTGCGCATTCTTCGTGGTTCAGTCCCTGCAGCTCAAGATCGCGCACTTTTACTCCCGGGATGATCCTGTTTGTTCCAGCAAAAACATAACCCGCTCCCAGAACAATTACTACAACTGTTATCACAATCAGCAATAAAATCGCGGGAAATCGAAGCTTCATTCTTTTCATTCCCCGAATCATCCCCCGAAGGAAAACAGGACTTCATAAGCAAAACTAAAATATTCGTTACTACTCAGGTTGTTTAGGCTATAGGCTACAGCCTANNACAGCCTACAGCCTAATTGCCTACAGCCTAACAGCCTGAATAGTTACAAATATTCGGCTTTTATTTAGTCTTTTTAAGTAACAGCTATATCTGCGACAGTTTTTATTCAGCTTCATCAACAAGTTTTTCTTCCCAGGCGTCGGCTACTCTTTCCCATTCTTCGTCGTCTTCAATAGTTACAAGGATGTCGCTGCCGGTATCGTCTTTGCCAAATTTTAAGATGATTACTTCGCCCTCATTTTCTTCATCGGGATTTTCTTCAACTGCCAGGAGAACAGCATATTGGGCATCTTCCATTTCTACAATATCAATTACCTCATAATCTTCTTCATCACCATTTTCGTCTACGAGGGTAATGATGCGTTCCTCTTCCGATTCACCATTGGTCATCCGGATCACTCCTTTTTTGTAAGCTTATTCTTAGTGGCGGACATTTGTCAAGAAAATATGCCAGATATAGAATATTTTTAAGCTATCGGGAAATTATAACGGGAGTCGAGATAATTTTGCAGTATGATTACCGCTGCCAGTTTATCGATAACTTTTTTACGCCTTGCCCTGCTGACGTCTGCGGATAGCAGTATTTTTTCCGCTGCTGCCGTAGTTAACCTCTCGTCCCAGGTTTCAATATGAATATTGAGATTATCCCTTAGCTTCTCCACAAACTTAATTATTTTATTCCCCTGCTCACCTAAAGTGCCATTCATATTGCGGGGCAAACCAACGACGATTAATTCAATATCATACTGCCTGATTAGTTCTTTTATGTTTTTGATATCCTCCAATTCAGAACCGCCGCGTATGATAGTTTTAATCCCCTGGGCTATACAGCCCAAAGGATCGCTTACTGCGACACCGATAGTTTTTGCGCCTACATCCAGGCCCATAATGCGCAAAGAGTAATCCTCCATTAAACGACCCTGATGCACAAATTCGGACATGCTGACCCGCAGTACCCGCACAGGCGGCAGATTTCCTGATTGACAACCGGTCTATTCCCAACCAATTTGATTGCTTCGAGATCACACTTTTTGACACACTGCCCGCAGCCTGTACACCAACTTTCAATCATCAGCCTGCGTTTTTGTCTGCTCACACGTTCACGCAGTTCTTTCCTTATTTCTCTGCCGGAAAAATAAGATACATTGAAATCCACTTCCCAAATGCTGGACATTCCCACTGCTATGGAAGTCAGTTGGGGTATTGAAATTACGAAATTCAGCGCTTGATCCACCTGATCCAGAAGGTTTCCTCCGCCCAAGGCCTTCATCCCGTACAGTCCTTTGCCATATGATGCCGCCTCTTCAATAGAAGCCAGCATTTCCTCCCGCGTTCCGTCTTTAATTCCTATACCCGACATATTTATTAAAGGGTGAATAATTTCGAACTCCGGAATCAAAAAAGCGGCCTTGACAGCTTCAACTGAATGTGTGGATATGCCTATTGCCCTTACAAACCCTGCATTTTTGGCTTTTATAAGATATTCAACGGCCTCCCAGTGGCCTTTCATTGTTAAAATTGATTCCTGCTCATGCAATAAAAAAATATCAATATAATCACGGTTGATTGAACGAAGAGCTTCCTCAAGACTGCCGCGCATATCGTCAGCTGTATAAGCGTATGATTTTGTAGCTATAACAACTTTATTTTTTATACCCTCAATAGCTTTTCTGATATAAGGATAAGTGGCGTACAGCTGAGCGGTGTCAATGAAATTTATGCCTGATTCAAGCGCATGACGGATTATTCGAGCGCCTTGATCAATTTGAAGGTTAGCCTGAAAAGGGCCTATCGTAAGCGCCCCAAAGCATAATCTGGAAACCAGGATTCCGGTATTTCCTAAACTGCGATACTCCAAGACGGCAATCCTTTCACTATAACTCCAAGTAATGCCTGACAAGTTCTTCCAGCAGTTCGTCCCTTTCCAGCTGGCGGATCAGGTTCCTGGCATTATTATAACCGGTAATATATGCCGGATCACCGGAAATCAGGTAACCCACAAGCTGATTTATGGGGTTGTATCCTTTTTCTTTCAGTGATTCGCATACCTTGAACAGTATTTCCCTCGCCTTGTTTTTTTCAACTTTGGCCTTGTTAAACATTACTGTGTGCTCGGAAAATTTCTCGGCCATATCTTTTGCGCCTCCCTTTAATTACCTTTATGCTTTTATGTTTAATTGCCTTGAAACAATTAAAGAAACCTTATCCAACGCTTCCTGAAGCCGCGCAGGATCTTTTCCGCCGGCCTGCGCCATTTCCGGTTTTCCTCCTCCTCCGCCGTCTATAATGGAAGCTAATTCCTTGACAAGTTTACCAGCATGCAAACCAAGGGGCAATAAATCCCTTGTTATGGCAGCAACCAGATTTACCCGGTTTCCCGAGTGACTTCCCAAAACGATTACGCCTGAATGCAGCTTATCGCGCAGCAGGTCGGACATAGAACGCAAATCGTCCACATCCCCTGCTTCAGTTCTGGCTGTTAAAAGCTTGATCCCATTAAGATCCTTAACATTTGCAAGCATTGCCTGAACTTCGTAATAAGCCAGGCGCGCGCGGAGCCGCTCGTTTTGCTGCTCAAGTTCTTTTATTTCAGCAATCACATTCTCAACTCTGTGCGCCAGTTCTCCCGGCGCCGTCTTAAGAATGCCGCTGATCCTGTTTGTCTGATCGTTTAAGGCAGTCAAATATTGAAACGTTCCTTTTCCGCTGACCGCTTCCACACGCCTGATTCCGGCGCCGACACTGCTTTCGCCTAATAATTTAAATAACCCGATTTCATTTGTATTTTTAACATGCGTGCCGCCGCACAGCTCAAGGCTGTATCCGCCGATATTTACCACCCGTACTTCGGCGCCGTATTTCTCGCCAAACAATGCCGTGGCGCCTAAAGACCTGGCTTCGTCAAAGGAAGTAACTGATGTCTCAACCTGCAGGCCCGATAAAACAGCTTCATTTACAATATTTTCAACCCGGGCCAACTCGTCTTCAGACACAGAACGCGGATATGTAAAATCAAACCTGAGCCGTTCGGGCAGGACAAGCGAACCCGCCTGATTAACATTATCTCCCAGCACAGTTCTTAAAGCTTTATGAAGCAGATGTGTGGCTGAATGGTTCCTGGCAATTTCCATTCGCCTGGTCTTGTCTACATGAACACTTACAAGATCATTTTCTTTGATTACTCCTTCTTTTACTTTTCCGTAATGCACGCAGATACCTTCCACGGGCTTTTGAACAGCAAAAATTTCAATACTGCAGCCGGGGCCTGTAATTACAGCCAGGTCATAAATCTGGCCGCCTGATTCCGCATAACACGGTGTCACATCCAGGACCAGCTCTATTTCTTCGTCCTTAAACGCTTCCTTTACGGACCTTTTTTCTTTAACAAGCGATAAAACGCGGCTTTCAGAGTCTAATAACTCGTATCCCACAAATTCGGTTTCCCCAAAACGCTCCCTGATTGTTTTGTAAAAAGCCTTGTCCTCTGATAAATATTCCGTTTCCTGTCTGGACTTACGCGCCCGCTGGCGCTGTTCTTCAAGATCTTTGTAAAAATTGTTTTCATCAATATCAATACCTGCTTCTGAAGCCACTTCTTTAGTAAGTTCAAACGGGAAACCGTAAGTGTCATAAAGCCGAAACGCATCTTCCCCGCCGATTGAACTGATGTTGGCCGCCCTGGCCTTGCGGATTAAACCTTCTAATATATCAAGGCCCTGGACAAGAGTTTGCGCAAAGCGGGTTTCTTCCTGGAGAATTATTGAAATTATGTTATCCCTGTTTTTTGCAAGCTCGGGATATATATCGTGCATCTGGCCGATAATGATTTCCGACACCTGTGACAAAAAAGGCCTTTCAACACCGAGGAGCCGTCCAAAGCGCATAGCCCTTCTAAGAAGGCGCCTTATAACATACCCCCGGCCCTCATTTGAGGGGAAAGCCCCGTCAGCCACGGCAAAGGTAACCGCTCTGCTGTGATCGGCAATTACTTTTAACGCCAAATCAGTTTTACTATCAGCGCCGTACTTCCTTTGCACTATCAAAGCTACAAAATCTATTATTTCACGAAATAAATCTGTATCAAAATTCGTAGAAACGTTTTGGCATACTGAAGCTACTCTTTCCAAACCCATCCCGGTATCGATTCCTTTTATGGCTAAAGGCGTATAAT
Organism: Firmicutes bacterium UBA4049; assembly: GCA_002382755.1. Lineage (GTDB taxonomy): Bacteria > Bacillota > Desulfotomaculia > Desulfotomaculales > Nap2-2B > 46-80. The sequence continues at coordinate 27,603 of DFZT01000007.1, forward strand.
TCCCTGCTTCATCATGGAAATATTGGATAAAGACAAGGTTCCAGATTTCTAAAAAACGATCACAATCGCACCCTACCCCACAGTTATCAGAGCCACAGCCCCGATCCCTGCCTAGGTCAATATATATTTCCGAACAAGGGCCGCACGGCCCTACTCCTATTTCCCAGAAGTTTGTATCTTTATCCATCCGGACGATTCTTTCGGCAGGAACTCCGACTTTTTGGCGCCAAATCATATAAGATTCATCGTCGTCAAGATAAATACTGATCCATAGCTTTGAAGAGTCCAGCTTTAATACATCAGTCACAAATTCCCATGCCCATGAAATTGCATCCTCTTTAAAGTAATCCCCGAAAGAAAAATTGCCCAGCATTTCAAAAAAAGTATGGTGCCGGGATGTCATGCCGACGGATTCAATATCGGGTGTGCGCAGGCATTTTTGACAGGTAGTAATCCGCCGGGCAACGGGAGTAGTTGCGCCTGTGAAATAAGGTTTAAACGGTACCATACCCGCTGCTGTCCAGAGAATGCTGGGATCGTTCGCAGGTATTAAAGAGGCGCTCGGCAGAACAAGATGCCCGCGCTCTTCAAAGAATTTTAAAAATTTATTTCTGATCTCCTTCCCCGTCATCAATTAACCTCCAAACATGAAGCCGGCCCTTAAAGAGCAATTGCCGGCTTTCCTTCATTTCCTGATTTCTTTTACTTATACTTAAAGTGCTTTTCTAGAGGCAATTATACAAAAAATACCGTTTTTATGTCAAGAAAAAAGCCGGCCTGCAAAAGGTTGACGCTCTTATACACCGTTAACTTACCTGTTGATGGATGCGGTATGCGGTGAATACCGGCCGCTTTTTTTTGCAGCCGCTGATCCTATTGCGGCACCCAGGTAACTTTTCCTTACTTCTTTCATCCGGCAAGTCCCAAATAAAAAATTCAGCCACATCAGGGGGTTCCCTGAGATCTTAAAAAGAGATCATTCATTTTTTTATTTTTTAGATCATTCTTTTTTCTATTCGCCGGTTAATAGTTTGATTCCTCCGCAGATAATTACTTTTTAGACTTGCGCTTCAAAAAATGAAAGCGCCGTTTTTGATTCTTAATACGGCGCTTTATTCTTATAACCTGGCTAAGAATTCTACTGGTTCTCTTTTACAGGCCTCTTTTCACTAACTGCCGACTTGCTCAAGGAGTTGTTTAACGGAACCGTAATTACTGCAAGGACAACACCCAACGCCAAGGTGCCCAGAATCAGGCCCAGTCCGTGGAACTGGTACCAGAAGATCAGGTAGACCGTGCAGATGACGATTGAAATGAGCATGGCCGGGAAAGCGACTTTCATATAGCCGATAAATGTAATCGGGGCCCCTCTTTTTTCCGCCATCCCAACTACCACCACATTGGCCGAGGCGCCGATAATCGTCCCGTTGCCGCCCAGGCAGGCGCCCAGGGACAATGACCACCATAAGAAGTTTATGTCGCCCGACATTCCCAGCTGGCCCATATCCTTAATCAGGGGAATCATGGTGGCAACAAACGGTATGTTGTCTACAAAAGCCGAGGCAATTGCCGAAACCCACAGGATAAGCATACCGGCAGGAACCATCAGCCCATGTGTAACGTCAATTGTAAAGCGGGCAATGGCTTCAATGATTCCGACTTTCTCGATGCCCCCGACAACCAAAAACAAACCGGCAAAGAAAAATATTACCGGCCATTCAACGGCATGCAGGGCCTGTTCCGGGTCATGCCGGCTGGACAAAAGTAAAAGCAGGCTGGCGCCGCTCAGGGCAATAACCGAGGATTCCAGGTGGATGTACTGGTGAATGACGAATCCTAAAATAGTCAGGCTCAGCACAACCAAACACTGCTTAAGCAAGGAAATATCTTTCAATTCTTCTTTCTCGTCCATCTTCATTATACCCTGCTGCAGTTCCGGTGTTGTTACCAGGTGTTTCCTGTAAATCAGGATAAGCAGGGTAATCGTAATTACATGGACTACTACTATTACGGGCGCCAAATTAAACACAAAGTCCATAAACCCGAGGCCGGTCGAGCTGCCGATCATGATATTCGGCGGGTCGCCAATCAGCGTGGCAGTACCGCCTATATTGGAGGCAATAATCTCGGCCACCAGGATAGGAATGGGGTTGACCTTCAACTGCCTGGCAATGGCGAAGGTTACCGGTACAATTAACAAAACCGTGGTTACATTGTCCAGAAAGGCGGAGGCTACAGCCGTGACTGTAGCCAGGGCCATCATGATCTTTACGGGATTTCCTTTTACCATCTTGGCCGCTCTTACGGCAAGATATTCAAAGACTCCCGTGTTGCGCGTAATACCTACAATAATCATCATGCCGATTAACAGGCCGATAGTGTTCCAGTCAATATACTCAATAGCGTCTTCAACAGTTAGAACGCCCGAGAGCATCAGCAGACCGGCGCCGATCAAAGCCGCAATCGTGCGGTGGACTTTTTCAGAGACGATAACCGCGTAGGTAAGCAGGAATATCGCCAGCGCGAAAAAATACATAAATTCACCTCTTTATCCCTTTGATTGGATCTCAATTACATAGCCATCTCACACACAGACAGATCTAAACTTAAAAAAGTTTAGCGACCCGTTACCAAAGGCTTATTGAAGGCCACCGGTATTGCCAGTGGCCTTCAGCGCTTATCTTAAGAAAAATCTTTTTAATGCATTGCCGGGATTACCCAGATGATAAGCAAGACGACATAACATACGGCCAGCGAAAGAAACACGTAAGGAGCGCTCCAGCGTAAAAACTCTCCCAGCGGCACCTTCCGGCCGTCTTCCCTTTCGGCCATGGAAAGCGCGACGTACAAAGCAGGCGCGCCCGCGATGGTCAGGTTGCTGCCCAGCGTTCCGGCAAAAAGCAGGCCCCAGTAAAAAGGCCAAGCGCTTATTCCGGTGCTGTTGGCAAAATCCCTGATGATATACAGCATGGCCAGGATGTAAGCGTCGTGTTCCACCACGCCGACAATCGGCGCCGTGATCCAGTATAAAAGGCTTACACCGCCGAGTAAAGAAGCCTTGAAGAACGGAGACAGCCAGTTGGCTACGATCTCGATAATGCCGACTTGGTCCAGCGCTCCGACCAAACAGAACAGTGAAGAGTAGAAAAATATGGCGTCCCAGGAAATTTCGCCGAGTATTTCTTCAAAGCCGGGAACATCAATATTCCAGGGTCCTTTCAATATTTCAATCAGCAAGACAAGAGTCACCGCCCCGGCAAAGGCTAAAAAGCCCAGGTGCAGGCCGGTAAACTGCCTGAAGGCCATCAATAAAACCGTGGCCAGGAACATGAAGCAGACCAAAAAAGCAAATTTCGGGTTCTTGATTGGGTTTTCCGCTCCCTCTTCACGGGTTACTTTAACCCTTCTGTTTTTGAAAAACTTTTTAAAAACGAAGTAGAAGGTAGTTACAACAATCAGATAAGTAATTGTAAGCATAATAAAGGACGAAGGCTTGCCGTTCAGCCATAGAAAGCCGGAAAATTCGATTCCGGAAACGCTGTGCAGCAGCTGCGGCGGCAGGTCTCCCAGCAGAAGGGCGGTGCCCATAAAGTTTGCGCACAACCCCAGGAAAAGAATGGGGGCGAAGGAAGCGAACTTGAACCTCCGGCTTACTTGTATAAGTACCGGGGCAAACATCAGGATGATCACCACGTTGTCTATGAACATGGAAACAACTCCGGCCAGCGCACCCAGGGCGACCACAAACAGGGCCAGGTTTCCCTTGGACATTTCCAGCATCTTCTGAGCCAGCCATTCGGGCACCCCCGTCTTGCCGAAATAGGTTGCAATCAGCCAGATGCTTAAAAGTATGACAATAACGTTCCAGTCCACCAGCCCGAAGGCAGTGCTGTCACTGATCGCTCCACTTACCACAAGGGCGACCACGCCGATTACGGCGCCGACAACACTGCTGATTACCCGGCTGACAACAAGACCTATTGCAATTACAAAGATTATTAAAGTAAGAGTTTGGACGTCTGTCAACAATTTTCCCTCCCTTTTTGACAAATATTATCAGAAAAGATAATTTAAAATTTTAACTCCTAAAAACCCTCTCAGCCTTTGAAACGAATATAAACAATGTCATCCATTTGTTTCGTATTAGGCGGCTGCTCTTATACTGCCAGGGGCAGCCGCCCATTACTTTGCAGTTGACAAACCGCCTTTTACAGGCGCCGTAGAATCAAAAGGCAACCTTATCCGACAGGGCAGCTTTGATTACTCCTCTTCTTCGGCCTTGAAAATCGAAGGTAAAATACGCGCCACCCAGACCAGTATGTAAAGAGTAACTAACGTCAGTCCCATCCCGAAGATCATCAACGAAAAGCCGTACTGCCACGTTGTAAGTTCCATTTAAGAAAATCTCCTTTCCTAACCAATTAATGAATATATCCCATTGCTGCAAGGACGGCTAGCATAATGCTGGCTGCCAGGACCGAACCGATCTGCCCGCCAGTGTTAACACCCATCGCGTGCATGATCAGGTAGTTGTCTTCATTTTCTTCCTGCCCTACTCTATGGGATACACGTGCCGCCATTGGGAATGCGGAAATACCTGCTGAGCCGATCAGCGGGTTGATCTTTTCCTTGCTGAACAGGTTCATCAGTTTCGCCAGGTAAATCCCGGCTATGGTGTCGCCGCTGATGGCAATAGCTCCGAGAACAAAGATGATCAGTGTTTTTGTTGTGAGGAATATCTCTCCGTTCATAGTCGCGCCGACACTTAAACCAAGCAGCAGTGTAACTATGTTGCAGATCTCGTTTTGGGCCGCTTTGTTCAGCCTGTCAACACATCCGCACTCACGAAGGAAGTTGCCCAGCATCAGGGTGCCCATCAGCGGAGCGCCCATGGGAGCAATAAGAACAGTTATAATTGTCACTGCCACGGGGAAGATTATCCTGACTGTCTGGGAAATCGGTTTTTGGTCCGTATAGGCCATCACCATAGTGCGCTCTTTCTTTGTGGTGCAGAGCCTCATCAGCGGAGGCTGGATTAGCGGAACCAGTGACATATACGAGTAAGCAGCCACTGAAATCGGGCCGAGCAGCTGGGGAGCAAACTGTGACGTTACATAGATGGATGTAGGACCGTCACAGGCGCCGATCACTCCTACGCAGACCGCCTCCAATCGCTCGAACCCGCACGCCAGGGCAAGCAGCAGGGTGAGGAAGATTCCAAACTGTCCCGCGCCGCCCAGAAGAAGAACTCTCGGGTTGGCCAGCAAAGGCGTGAAGTCAGTCATCGCGCCTATACCCAAAAAGATTAAGCATGGAAAAACTTCGTTTATAATTCCGGCGTTATAAAATTGCCTCAGTAAGCCCTCGTCGCCCATCATATTGGCTAAAGGCAGGTTGGCCAGGATGCAGCCGAACCCGATGGGGACCAGCAGCAATGGCTCAAAGTCATGTTTCACACCCAGCCACAAAAGCACGCATCCGATAATGATCATTGCCGCATATTGCCAGGTCAGGGCTTCAAAGCCTGCCAATATGCCATTAAGGATAGTCATAACCGTGTCACTTGTCAAAAGTACCACCTCATGTTTCTTGAGTATTATGAAGTACCCCTAATTTTTAATATAGGGGTACTGCGGTAGATTACTGCAAGGTTATTATGTTTCTTGGCATTTTATCAACTAGTCGGCGTCGATTGTAAAGAGCTTGTCTCCCGCTTTTACATTCTGGCCTTCGCTAATGAAAACTTCCTTTACTGTTCCTGCTGACTTGGCGGGAATTTTGTTTTCCATCTTCATAGCTTCGATAACGATTACGGCGTCCTTCGCTCCAACTTTCTGCCCCGCGTTAACAAGGACTTTTTTCACTATTCCCGGTAGCGGCGCGGTAATTTTCTTTTCAGCCATTATTTCCTTCCCCTTTCTAAAATTAAACGTTTTTTTGTTTACTAATTATGCCAGAGTAATAAGCGTCGTATTGACTTTTACATTTTCCATTGGTGATACGTTAACTGTATTGACAATTCCATCCTCAGGCGCAAACATCCGCACATTCATTTTCATGGTCTCCATCATAACAATGACATCGTTTTTTTTGACGCGATCACCTACCTTTACGAAAATTTCTAGAATTTTACCAGCCATTGGTGCATTTACTGGCTTACCCATTCAAACTTCCACCTTTACTACAAAAAAACCTTCAGACAGGGAAAAACACTCTCCTACTAAACTCTCCTACTAACTTATGATGCAAAAATCATGCCAGGTATTTAGCCAGTAAAGCCAGTACAATAGACTGACATAACGACTGCAATTCCGCCCTCCCGACTGCAATTATGCAGTCAGCTTAAATCAATCGATTGAATAGCATGTCGAAATGACCAATATTTTCTAAGGTCTTAAATCACAACCGTAGATTTTCAGTTGGGCAAAGCAATGGATCACTTGCCCATACACAAAAAAGGAATTAAAATAGTTGAAAATCTAAAAAAACAAAGAGGTATATCTATGCTTGATTTCTTGTCTGACAGGTTTATGTTGTTTGTAGATCTCTTAAAACATGTTTTCAAATACGCTGTAATATTTTTTGCAATCTTGTTTGTTTACAAGTTCCTTAAAAGCTCCATCGCTAAACTGCGTGAAAAATATGGACAACAAAGGAAAGACTAGTCTTTTGGGCAATACAAAAAAGTGCTTTCGAAATCTGCGCTTCAACGCATAATTTTACAATATTTATTCTGTGCTTTTAATAATCAGGACCGGACACTTAGCGTGCTGCAGCACGTAATTGGAAACGCTGCCCAGACCTGTGAGCATCCTTTCTACAGATCCACGGTTACTAGAACCCATTATTATTAAATCAATTTTTTCATTTTCTGTATAACTGACAATTCCCTTTCCAGGACTCTGATCTATGATAACAGAACTTGCCATGATACCTTCTTTTTTAATCTCATCTTCGTATTCTTTTAGGATGTCTTCAAAATATTTGCGGCTGTCATTTTCCAGTCCCTTAACCAAGTCAGGGGCAGCTACGGATGAGATAAAACCAGGCATTTTTACTGAGGTCAGCAGGCAAATTTCTCCCTGGCTGCTTTTGGCAATCTCAATTGCTTCTTTTATGGCTTTTTTTGCTCTCTCACCGTTATCATAAGCGACGAGTATCTTCTTAAACATAACTCCCAGTCCTTTCATTAATATTTCTGATCGAGGTTGTATGTCCGATAATAGTGTGTTCTAGAAATTTATATCATAAGATACTATTCAGGGCAAGCTTTAAAAAACTACCTGAAGCAAGTGGGGATGGTTCTTGACTTGCATAGTGGAAATATAAGGGTTGTGATAAGGGAACGCGGTTGGCGACACTGCAATATTAAAGCAGCGCTTGACAGGTAAATAATTAGGGCAGAGAATAGTTGATCTCCGCCCTTTCCGCAAGAATTACTTATTATCTTTGAAACTGCTCTTTCTCTTTTAAACGCTTATCGTTGGCAAACTATTTCTTTATTCTTATTTAAAACATTTTATTTCTTTAAAACATTAAAACATTTTATTTCGCTCTTTAGTTTTTAATAATCAGGACCGGACACCTGGCGTGCTGCAGTACGTAATTGGAAACACTGCCCAGACCTGCCAGCACTTTTTCTACAGATCCGCGGTTACCTGAACCCATTACAATTAAATCAAATTTTTCCTTCTCCGCATAACGGACAATAGCTTTGCCAGGACTCTCGTCAAGGATTACCGAACTTACCGCGATGCCTTCTTTCTTAATCATATCTTCATACTCTTTTAAAACAGTCGTAAAGAGCTTACGGCTGTCATCTTCCAAAGACTTTATCATACTAGGGCTTGCGGCGGATATAAAACTTGGCATTTTTACTGAGGTCAGCAGGCAGATTTCTCCCTTGCTTTCTTTAGCAATCTCCATGGCAGTTGTTACAGCTATTTTAGATTTTTCGGCGTTGTCAAAAGCAACCAATATTTTTTTATACATAACCCCACAGCCTCCTTTGTGTTATATAATTTATTATATTCTAAATATACAGCAGCTTAACCTGTTGGGCAACTAATATTTCCATATAATTAATGTTAACCCTTAAATATTTCCCCTCGTATAATTGCATAAAATATCTTTAAACAGCTATTAAGCTTTTCTTACCTATATCTAAACTCACTTCCGGTCATATGATCTTTATATGTCATACATGAGGTTAAAATGCCTGAACTACCCGACGGAGTTGCTGAGAGTTCTTCAAGAATATCGTATCCGCCCTTATGAGTTTTGCCAAACTCATCCGTGGATATAAGAATATCTCTTGCCGAGCATACGTTGCCCTCTACCCAATAGATACAGTCATTAACAGTACAATGGATTGCCTGATCCAAAACCCGGGACCCCCTGTTCTAAGAAATATTTCCTGGAGAAAATATTTACTTGAAATAAAAACACATCATGTATTTTACTATTAATTTGTTTTTTCAAAGACAATATTATACACGCATGGTCAGTACGAAAGATAATGCAGCATGATTTTTTAAAAACAAAAGAAAAAATGGCAAGGCGCTTCGTTTCTGAAACCCTTGCCATTACTGCTTTTTTATTGGAGGCGGCACCCGGACTTGAACCGGGGAATAACGGTTTTGCAGACCGTCGCCTTAGCCTCTTGGCTATGCCGCCACGGTGCAAATGGAGCGGAAGACGGGATTCGAACCCGCGACCCTCGCCTTGGCAAGGCGATGCTCTACCGCTGAGCTACTTCCGCATTATAAATCTAATGGTGAACACAATTTACCATATGGATTTTTAGAATTTTGGTGCCACGGGACGGAATTGAACCGCCGACACGCGGATTTTCAGTCCGCTGCTCTACCAACTGAGCTACCGTGGCTTAAATGGCGGAGCTGACGGGATTTGAACCCGTGATCTCCGGCGTGACAGGCCGGCATGTTAAACCCCTACACTACAGCTCCACATAAATTACAGCAAAAGTTAGTATACAAAAATTCCTTAAAAAAGTCAAACTAAATTTTTTGCCTAATTATTAATTAATCAATGATTCCATACTGTATACATACCATAAATAATTTGACAAACAAGGGCTTGATGATAAAATAGCATACATATAAACGATCTTGCGTCTTTTTAAGTGCCCGAGGAGGTTGATAATATGATACCCGTAAATATAAAGGGCGTTGCATACGACGCATCCGGCAATCCAATTATCTTACTCACCGATCAGGAAGATAAAAAGGTTCTTCCTATATGGGTAGGCGTATTGGAAGCCCGTGCTATCACTGTAGCTCTTGAAAACATTACAATGTCCCGGCCCTTGACACACGATCTTCTTAAGAATATCTGTACAAATTTAGGAGCAAAAATCACACATATAGTAATTACGGATTTGCATGAAAATACTTTCTATGCTGAAATACATATATTCTTGAGTGATAAGGAAATGGTTATTGATTCGCGGCCGAGTGACGCCATTGCTTTAGCCTTACGCGCCTCGGCGCCAGTTTTTCTCATGCCAAAATTAAACGAACACATGCTCCAAATAAAGGATATATTAGAAGAAGAAACAGAAGACGAGTTGCTGCAAATAACAAATACTTTCCTCAAGGAAAATAAAAAAGCTATTCATTAAAAGTTTATTAAACTATAAGAAAAGGGAGGTGGAATATTTTTAATGGGTACACCGGTTAATCCAAAACTAGTAGGTAAGATTGTATCGATCGACGTTAAGGTGGGAGATCAGGTAAAAAAGAATGATGTGTTGGGTTCCATGGAAGCAATGAAAATGAATATAAAAATCTTTGCTCCAATTGAAGGAACAATTAAAGAAATTCATGTCAAACCAGGAGACCCCGTCAATCCCAAAATTGCCATATTAACACTGGAATAAAATAATACCTGATTTTTTATAGGGCTTCGCTAATTTTTAGAGATTCCCGGCCCTTCAAAGCAGTACATTATAAATGCTGACATTACAGATTATCGCATATCAGTTACTGAAGAAAAACCCCTTTGAAAGTCCGTACTCCTGCACAATTTAATCCTATGAGCTACTGACAGAGGCTGCCTATATGCATAGCCTTCCCCGAAATATGCAAGAAACAACTGAAAAAGAAATACGGTGTGAATAATTCCCTAAATTAATATTTGAAAGATTATGACGTTGTATTAAAGATAACCAGACAGGAAGTGGAATATAAGTGGCTGAAGAATTTAAAAGACTGGTAAAAATTACCGACACAACACTGCGGGACGGGCATCAATCTCTGCTGGCAACCAGGATGAAGACCGAGCACATGATACCTATTCTTGAAAAGATAGATAATATAGGTTATCATTCTCTGGAAGTATGGGGCGGAGCTACATTTGACACTTGTCTTCGTTACTGCAACGAAGATCCCTGGGAAAGGTTAAGAACGATTAGGAAGCACTGTAAAAAAACAAAGTTACAGATGCTCTTGAGAGGACAAAATATTGTCGGTTATAAAAACTACCCTGATGATGTTCTGACTGAGTTTATCAAAAGGACCGTATATAATGGTTTAGATATCTTTCGTATTTTTGACGCATTAAACGATGTTAGAAATCTTCAAAAAGCCATGGAGGCAGCAAAAAAAGAAGGAGCGCACGTCCAGGCGACAGCAAGTTATACAATTAGTCCCGTGCATGATATTAACTACTTTGTAAAGCTTGCTAAAACTCTGGAAGAAATGGGAGCCGACTCTATCTGTCTAAAAGACATGGCAGGTATTATATCCCCCGAAGCAGCCTACCAGATTATGAAAGGCTGGAAAGAAACTGTGAAGGTGCCTATTCAGATTCATTGCCACTATACCAGCGGCATGGCTTCGATGGCCTATCTAAGGGCTTGCCAGGCGGGAGTCGATGTTATTGACTGTTCTATCTCAACGATGGCCTTGCAATCATCTCAACCTGCAGTAGAGCCTATGGTTGCTACTCTTAAAGAAACACCGTGGGATACGGGACTAGAGCTAGAACCTCTGGCAGAGATTGCCAAGTACTTCGATGAAGTGCGTAAAAAATATTACGCTAATTTCGATCTTTCACCAAAGAGCGTAGACGTAAACGTGCTTCTGTACCAGATTCCCGGCGGTATGATGTCTAACTTTATTTCCCAGTTAAAAGAACAGGACGCTCTTGACAGGCTTCCGGAGGTATTGCAGGAACTTCCTAATACCAGGGCGGATCTTGGTTACCCGCCGCTTGTGACTCCAACAAGCCAAATAGTGGGTATTCAGGCAGTGCTAAATGTTTTATTCGGACGCTGGGTATTCAACACTGAGGAAATCACTAATTATGTACGCGGTCAATACGGCAAACCCCCGGCGCCAATTAATAAAGAAGCTAAAGAAATGATCATCGGCGATGAAGAGCCAATAACCTGCAGGCCGGCAGATCTAATTCCGCCCGGCTTGGAAGAAGCCCGCAAACTGGCAGAACCGTACATGCGGCAGGAAGAAGATATACTTTCGGTGGCTATTTTCCCGGAAGTAGCGTTAGACTTTCTAAAGAAGCGCAATGAAAAATAGACAAAAAAGAACAAAACCAACAACAAAAAAACAGGTTCTTAAAAAGACCTGTTTTTTGTTACTACTCAGGTTGTTTAGGCTGTCAAGAAAGCGAAGGTATTCCGCCTGACTCTCGCGTGCACATCCCTCAACGATG
>DFZT01000007.1:39415-54441 GCA_002382755.1 Firmicutes bacterium UBA4049
TTAATTGCTTCAAATAGCGTAGTCGTTGTTCTTAAGACGATTCATCTTCCTGACAAGTGTAGACTGGTCTATTTTGAGCGCTTTGGCTGCTTTATAAGTGCTTCCAAACTCCTGCAAGGCATTTTTAATGAGCTGCTTCTCAAGTTCAAAAAGCGCAGTTTTGATAGGCAGCACACCCTTAACTAAAACACCCGGCGAAAAATCATTATGCTCAAAAAGATAATCAGGCAAATCAGATAAAGAAACAAGGACGCCCGGAGAAGTAACGATTAACCTTTCCACAAGGTTCTCTAATTCGCGTACATTACCAGGCCATTTATATTCAAGGAAAACTTCAAACACTTCCGGCGCGAAATCCTTTTTAATATTGTAAGCCTTGCAAAACTTATCCCTAAATGCATATACCATCGGAATAATCTCTTGCTTCCGCTCCCTGAGAGGCCAAACATAAAGCGGTATCACGTTCAAACGGAAAAAAAGGTCTTCCCGGAATAGACCTTTTTGAACCATTTCTTCAAGTTTACGGTTGGTAGCCACCAAAATCCGGACATTTACAGAACGGGGCTTTTTACCGCCAACCGGCATAATTTCTTTTACCTGAATTACTCTTAACAATTTTACTTGAAACGGGAGGGGAAGCTCACTTATTTCATCCAAAAACAGAGTCCCGTTGTTGGCCATTTCAATTAAACCAACCTTCCCTTCCCTGTTTGCGCCCGTAAAAGCCCCTCTTTCATAGCCAAAAAGTTCTGACTCGAGAAGGTTTTCCGGAATAGCGCCGCAGTTTACAACTACAAATGGTTCCTTGGCCCGTTTGCTGTGTTTATGAATAGTTTTTGCTATAACTTCCTTGCCGACGCCCGACTCTCCGGTAATGAGCACTGTGGAATCAACCTGCGCCAATCTGAGAGCCATAGACAATAAATCCTGCATCTTTGGAGAAGTAAGGATTATACCATCCTGGCTTAAAAGCCTCATTCTTAACTGTTTCAATTCATCATAATACTTTTCGCTTAATCTTTGGCTTTGCTCCAACTGGCTGCGCAGATCATTCAATTCCGTGAGGTCGCGAATATTGATCACAACGTGTGTTAATACATTGTTCTGATTCATAATTGGGTTACCTGTAATGAATAACTGATTTTTGTCTTTGTTGACAACTAAATTTACCGACTTCCCTTCTTTCTTGACAGCTTCCACTATTGAACTTGAATAGACGTTGGCGGCAACAAGATCCTTAAAATTTTTCCCTATAATGTTATCACCGGGAAAACCTGTAATCCTCTCATGGGCATGGTTTGCCCTGATTATTTCACCATCCGGTTTGGTAACCAGAATTCCGTCATAAGAAGATTCTACAATACATTCTAGCTCTTTATATAATTGTTTAACTGACTGCAGCTCTTCGGATATAAATTCTATTTCTGAAACATCCTGAAATACACCGACCGCGCCGACTACTTTACCATTTTCTACCACCTTGCTGCGATTGGTCAGATATATATGTTTTCCTTTCGAATAGTCCACATATATCTTGCACTGAGGCTGGAAATGATCTTCCTTCAAGGCTTCCAATAATTCTTGAGGAATTATAACCTCAGAAAGATGTTTGCCTAAAGCATAGCTTTTTTTCCGCCTTGTAATTTCTTCGGCGGCTTTATTAAAAAGTGTAATTACACCCTCAGTATTTATGGCAATAATTCCATTGTGAGCCGAATCAAGAAGTATTTCTATCTCCGCGAACATCCTGGTAGCCATTCCGAATAGTGCTGAACCAGCTTTTTCTTTTGATAAAATTCCAACAAATTTACCTTCTTCATCAATAACAGGAAATATCTTCTGAGGCAGTGACCATGCTTCAACAAGGGGAGTGTTTTCAGTAAGCGTAAAAAAGTCCTTGTTTATGATCTGATTTACTTTAAGAAAATCACCGAAAATAACCGGTTTAAAACCAAATAGTTCATCTTTGGTAACCAGCGTAATTATGCTGCCTTTTTGATCAATAACAGGTAATCCGTCAACTTCCAACTGCCTGATCAAATTCCAAGCTTCATCAAGTGACTGTTCCGGAACAAGGCAGTTTTGTACTTTTGTCATTACATCTCTTACTAACATTAGACCACCCTGTTTCTATATTAATATAGGTTGATTTTACTATAAAACTGCGGACTTCTCAACTTATTATAAAGGCAAAATGATTTTTAATCACCGGCAAAATGCATTTTAAATATTCCCAAAAGGGCTGTTCCAAAAAAGGCTTGACATAACTAAAAAGCTGTTGTTAAATAATTGTAATAACTAATTAAATAGTGTTCTTATCCAGAGAGGTGGAGGGACTGGCCCGATGAAACCCGGCAACCGCCTTTAATTTAAGGAATGGTGCCAATTCCTGCAGAGGAAAATTATCTTCTGACAGATAAGAGGGAGTTGAAAATACAAGCCTCTTCTATGTCGGAAGGGGCTTTGTAATTCCTGGAACGGGCACTGCAATGGAGGAATAATAATGAGCACAGAAAAAACCTACGCCGAGATTAATGAAAAAATTAAGAACGGTAAAGCAGTAGTCATGACCGCTGAAGAACTTATCGCATTAGTTGAAGAAAAAGGGTTCTCTCGCGCAACACAGGAAGTTGACGTTGTTACAACGGGAACTTTTAGCCCGATGTGTTCTTCGGGAGCGTTTCTAAACTTCGGGCATTCCGAACCGCGTATAAGAATGCAGCGCGTCTGGTTAAACGATATAGAGGCTTATGCAGGCCTTGCGGCTGTTGATGCATATATAGGCGCAACCCAAGTCCCCGAACATGATCCGTTAAACAGCAATTATCCCGGAGAATTTAGATATGGCGGCGGACATCTGATTCAAGAACTTGTTGAACGAAAGCGTGTTAGATTGAAGGCTTCTTCTTATGGTACCGACTGCTATCCCAGACAGGAAATAGAGACTTACTTTACCATAGACGAGATTAACGAGGCGATCTTGTTTAACCCGCGCAACGCATACCAGAATTATAACTGTGCGGTCAACCTGAGTCCGCGTACAATTTACACATATATGGGCGTACTAAAACCCAACCTTTCCAATGCGCATTATTGCAGCGCGGGGCAGCTTAGCCCGCTGCTCAAGGATCCTTATTTCAAGACAATCGGAATTGGGACCAGAATCTTCTTGGGCGGGGGTGTAGGGTATGTAGCCTGGAATGGAACACAGCACTTCCCCTCCATTCAAAAAGATTCAACTGGCCGTGAGCTGGGACCTGCGGGAGGGACTCTATCTCTGATCGGTGATTTAAAACAAATGAATTCTAAATGGCTTAAAGGCGCCAGTTTCCTTGGCTACGGAGCAACTCTGGCTGTGGGAATCGGTTTGCCCATCCCTATTCTTAATGAAGAGATAACAAAATTTGCCGCGGTAAAAGACAAAGATTTATATGCTCCAATTGTTGATTACAGCGACGCATACCCGAATAGAAAACCCGGCAACTTGGGATTTGTCAGCTATGCCGAACTAAAAACAGGCGAAATCACTGTCAATGGCAAACATGTCCCAACAGCCCCTTTATCAAGCTACCCCAGGGCAAAAGAAATTGCCGGCATACTAAAGCAATGGATTTCCGACGGGACTTTTTTGATAACAGAACCTGTCAAATTGCTTCCTAATGTTAATGATCAAATTACAGCCAATTCGCTAAAAGGTTAGAATGAAAGGAGAGTCTTTAAATGGCGCCTGAAAGAATCGTTTTACGTTTCACTCCTGATACTACTGAAAAACCGGTTATCTACCGTTTGGTTAGGGATTACGATTTGGTAATTAATATATTAAAAGCAAATATCAACCCGCAAAAGGAAGGAACTTTAGTTTTAGAATTGACGGGAGAAAAATATCAGCAGGGGCTTGAATACCTTCGTCAGGAAGGGGTATCGGTCCAGCCTTTGATTGAGGGAATCACACGAAAC
Organism: Firmicutes bacterium UBA4049; assembly: GCA_002382755.1. GTDB lineage: Bacteria > Bacillota > Desulfotomaculia > Desulfotomaculales > Nap2-2B > 46-80. The sequence goes on from DFZT01000007.1 coordinate 43,373, forward strand.
GAGCAGCTTTGTACAATGTGCGGAGGCTGCACCGATATATGTCCTACTAAAGCTTTATATATGGAGCGTCCCAGTATGGAAGTGTTTTTTAATGATGACAAGTGCATTGTCTGCCAGCTCTGCGTAAAAGCCTGTCCTATGCATGCTATGGAGGTCCGCTTCTAAGTGCAATATCTTGATCGCGCTTACCGTGAACTTTACAGGCAGGATGACCTTGTGCATTTCAAGGTTGCTTTAAAGGAAACAGATCTGGATGTTGGTGTTCGCAAAGATCAATATACAACTGAACTGGTTGAGAAAACCCGGCAAATAATCAAACAATGCCGGGTTTCCCTGGAAAATTATATTAAAGAAGATCCTGGCTTTTTAAAGGCCCTGACTCCTTATGAACCAAAACCGGATGCGCCGCAAATAGTTGTCGAAATGGCTGAAGCTGCCAGTCTTGCCGGAGTTGGGCCAATGGCTTCAGTTGCCGGAGCAATAGCACAGAGCGTAGGAAATTCACTGGCGAAATATTCAAGGGATGTTATTGTAGAAAACGGCGGAGATATCTATCTGCGTACAGGACGAATTAGATATATAGGAATTTTTGCAGGCAAATCCACATTAGGTCAAAAACTGGCCCTTGAGATACGGCCAAAGCAAAGTCCCCTGGGGATCTGCACATCATCCGGCACAGTCGGGCACTCATTAAGCTTCGGCATTGCCGACGCAGTGATAATTCTATCCCAATCCGCCGCTTTGGCAGATGCCGTTGCTACTGCCTCCGCTAACCTGGTCCGTAATAAAGATGATCTTTCTGCAGCAGTAGATTATGCGCTTGGTATAGATGGAGTTGACGGGGCCCTGGCAATTATGGGCGATATACTTGCGTTCCGCGGGCATGTTAAACTAGTACCTATCATCTCATAATATAGTTTTTATATTTTCAAACGTGTTTTTTTAAACATCAATACTAAAATACTTAACACAAGCAGGCAGCCGGCGAGCACCGGAAGCCAAAAACGGGTTAAATGCAAAATATGCTTCCAGTTATGACCAAAGAAAATACCTATACCCAGATTAAAAAGTGACCATATAGCCGCAAAGATTAAATTAAAACCTGTAAATTTCAATATGCCAAGACCGCTTATACCCGCTAAATAAGGTGTAAGATTACTTACCGTAGGGATAAATCTCCCGAAAATGATAAAAGCAGCGGACGACTGCTCCGCCCAGACTTGAGCGTTTTTTAAGCGTTGAGGCGTAATCCGAAGAAGCTTTCCAAACCTGAACAGAAAAGGTTCGCCAATCTTTATGCCTATTAAATATGCGATAACAGAACCTATATTTAAACCTAAAAACGTGACCAGAAAAACCTGAAACAAAGGAAATTTACCCTGGCTGGACAAGAAACCGGCAAGAATAACCATTATGCCGCCCGGGAAGAAGGGGATGCCCATCGACTCGATGATAACCCCCAAAAAAATCCCGCCCAATCCAAGAGCGACAATATAATTCATTACCCATTCTGTCATTTAAAGACCTCCTGAACATTTAGAATGTCCAGGAGGATAAACAATAAATCCCCCAGTAAATTTTTTATAGGCTTTAATCCCTTATTTGTAGTCGTCAGGTTGACACTTCAGAAACAATAGTTTAACATACTAATTAGAATTTTTTTGTCCCAGTAGCTCAGCTGGATAGAGCAACGGACTTCTAATCCGTTGGTCGGGGGTTCGAATCCCTCCTGGGACGCCAAATTTTAAAAATAACACCCGGATTTTCAACTAATTATCAACCGGGAATAAAAGAAGATAATAAAGAGGAGTTCATCACTCCCCTTGTTTCCTTTTTTCCTTCATCATAATATTCACTAAAATAGGCATTGGCAACAACAAAATGAATAACCAAAACTTCCGTTACATCAAGGTATTTTACATCTCTAACGCTTGGACAGCTCCTTTAAATCCTTTTTAAAGCGTTCTGCTGTTTTAACAACTTTATCAATATATTGTTCTGAAACATTCTTTTGCCAATCCCTGGTTAAACCTAATTCCCTTAGCTGATGAGGTGGCAGATCAATATCTTGTATTTTCTTGACAAATTTAGTAGTCATATTAAGCGCCCCCTCCTTATCATATTTCCTATTACTCTTAGTATAGAGGGACAACCACTTAACTGTAAAAGCCCATATTCGCTTAATCATTCTTTCATGGTTCCCCTATCTTTCTTAATCGGTTTATTCCTATTATTATGAACAAAATTTAAAAATAATTTAATAAAAATAACTTATATTTATATAAAAGGCCAAAAAAACACCCCCGTCCAGGCGTACAGCCCAGCCGGGGTTATCTGATTCCGCAACTTTGCGGAATCAGCTCAGGAAGGGTAACTACTATACAGTATCATAAATAACGTTACATGGCCAATTATACTGTTAATTCGTCCAGTCGATATTTCCATTTAAAAATAACTGGGTCAGCGTTAACTTCATCGAGATATTGGTTAATACGCAGCTTTAATTCTTCTTTTGTGCTGACTCGCAAAGACCGAAGAAAAGAGCGTGTCATTTTACTAAAAAACATTTCAATCATATTGAGCCATGAGCCATGTTTTGGAGTAAATACAAATTCAAACCTGTTGGGATATTGCTTCAGCCATTGCATGGTTTCCTTCGATACATGAGCAGAATGGTTATCAAGAATAACCCGTATTTGCCAAGCTGGGTCATAGTGTTCGTGTAGGACTTGCAGAAATTCGGTAAATTCTAGACTCCTGTGACGCTCGCGTATTAGAGATAGTATGAAACCATCATGTAGATCTATTCCAGCCAGCAGGGATAATGTGCCGAGTCTACGGTACTCATAATCTCTACCCCAACTCTTATATTTACCTGGTTCGGGCGGAAGATCTTTGGCTATCCCAGCGATCGCTTGGATTCCCGGTTTTTCATCATAACTGACAGTTGCCTTTTTATGATCAGAGTATAAATTGATATCATCATTGAATTGATTTACTTCTTGGTAAACCACAAGCACTTGGGCCATTTTGGTATCGAACTCTGGATCTTTGCGAACCAGATAGTAGTTTGTTTTATGGGGTTGAACTGGTTGCTCATCAAGAATTCGTTTAATGGCAGTCTTGTTAACTTTTCTAAGACAACAGAACCCTTCTATTTCACAGTTTTTTCGCACATGAACGGCAAGCTGGCTAAGTGTCGGATTTGAAGGATCGCTTACATCAAATAACCCTATTTTTAGATATGGTTCTGCTGTTCGGGGTGGAACAGGCATAGTCAGGGTTTGTTTTTCCAGAGTTTCATCAACGGGAATGGGCTGTGTAGCAGATAATTCTTTGCCTATTCCAATAAGATGGTTTTCATCAAAAGGGTGAAGATAATCCGAATAACCCGGAATCTTTAGCTCTCCAAGGACTTTGGGGTTGTAAGGGTCTTTTAAATCAACCGTAAATAATGGATCTATTTGCCGGTAAGTAACGAGATATGCTCTGGGTCCAAAATATCTTACCGAATAAATTTTTTCCGAAGGGGCCAGACCTTCCAACCTGCCGGCAATCTTCATTTCCTGATCAAGGATATAAATGTTGTTGGATGTCGATAACGGTTCGCCAAAAGTAAATCTTTGAGAGGTTGTAGCTGCTCTGAAGAATCCCTCATATTCGTCCATAGAAAATTGATTTAATACGCAACCCGGAATTTCGCCCTGAGAGCTGTAAGTTATTCCGCCGTTTTTGATGGAAAATCTGCGGATTACAGTTTTTCTGTTTTCCCGGTTTATTTTATTATTTGTTTCTTCAAATTAGATAAAATTTTTTCATTGGTACAAACACCCCTTTGCAACGTTTATATACAATAGACGAACGGAACACCCGGAATGTTCCTGTAAAATTCCCGTGCAGGAAAAAATATAGAATCCAAAGAATAATAAAATTTAGCGCAAAACAACGGAGGTGCAAGATGAATTTCAGCAATAAAGTGCTTTATAACGAGTTCAAGCAAATTGGTACCAATTATGCCGATAAAAAAGAGGTTCAGGAATATGATTCGCGCATGCAGGGATTGAGGAATATTAAAAAGGAAAACAAGGAAATAATTGAAGCGTTGAATATATCCAAAGATAGTGTATTTCTGGAAATAGGATCGGGAACAGGGGAGCTTGCGATTGAGGCAGCCAAATATTGCAAAAGAGTATACGCGGTCGATATATCTCCTGTAATGCTCAGTTCTGCGCATGTCAAAGCTAAAATAAAAAGCATCAGCAATATCGAATTTTATCATGCGGGTTTTTTAACGTACCACCATAAAAGTGAAAAGCTTGATGCAGTGGTCTCGCAGCTTGCCCTGCATCACCTTCCTGATTTCTGGAAACTGATCGCCTTAAAACGGATTTACAGCCTGTTAAAAGACGGGGGGCGTCTGTTTATAAGAGATATTGTTTATTCGTCAGATGTTGAGGATTACAGCCTTTATTTTGATACTTTGGTAAATAATATGAAGCAATACGCTGGTGACAGGCTTGCCAGAGATTTGGAAAACCATATTAAAGATGAATATTCGACTCTCGACTGGATTATGGAGGGGCTTCTTAAAAAGGCCGGATTTAACATTGAAAAAATACAGTACCGAGAAAAATATATAGCGGCTTATTTATGCAGTAAGGCATGAGGCAAAAAAATGGCTTATTGTTCGGTAAGATTAAGTTAGATACTCCCTGGCTAGGGCAATCAAAAAATCAGTCCTTAGATTAAGGCTTGGGATATCAATCCTTTCATTTCTGCCATGTACAGTTTCTTTAACACTCTGGTCATATCCGCTTGCCATATGCCCGATCCCGTAAGATGGTATTCCGGCCAGGCGGAGATACCTGGAGTCTGTTGCCCCCGGAGAGATATAAGGCAGACAGATTACTCCCGGGCCGGCTACTTCTCCGGTTGTTTCTTCAATAAGCCTGTAATATTCAGTATCGGATGTTGAAAAAGTAGGTTCGTGATAGTTAAATACTTCAATTTCAATTTCCCCGCCCACAAATTTGCGCATTTCGTTCATTACATATTCCAGGTCCTGGCCGGGAAGAACCCTTATATCCACTTCCGCCTGGCACGTGTCGGGAACTATGTTAATTTTCTCACCGCCTGAGATCACATTTGGAGAAACGGTCATTCTGGTCATTGACCTTAATGTTTCCGACAGGTTTTTATCTCCGAGAGAATTAATCACCTGTTCCGCAGTTTCCTGGTTAAGCGGCGCTCCGAAGCCTTTTATCCGTGACAGTTCCGTCAGCAGGTACTTGACTTCGGGGATAAGAACTGTCTCAGGCTTATAGCCGGAAAGAGCTTTTATTGAGGAAACCATTTTTATAAGCGCGTTCTCACCCAAAGTTGGGATTGAACCATGGCATGATTTGCCTTTTGCAGTTAGCCTGCTCCAGGCAGTGCCCTTTTCGCCTACCTGGATAAAGAAAATAGTTTTCGAACCTAAAAACACAGGTTCTTCCGCGCCTTCATTAATGGCGAAGTCGCTGCGAAGTTTGTCAGGGTGCCGGTCAATAAGCATTTTTACACCGAAGTCGCCTCCTTTTTCCTCATCAGCGGTTGCCGCAAAAATCAGCGTTCCATTCAGGGGTGTTTTATTCCGCGCCAGATTAAGCATTGCGCTTGCCTGGGCGGCAGTGAGGCCTTTGCAGTCCATAGCGCCGCGCCCATGGACTGTGTTGTTGTAAATACTGCCTGAGAAAGGATCGTTATCCCAGTCGTCACCGGCCGGCACAACATCCGTATGAGATAAAAAAAGCAACCTTTTGCCGCCTTCTCCAAGGCGGGCGATAAAATTGCCGCGTCCTTTTTCAGATTCGATTATTTCATTTGAAACACCGGCGGCATCAAAAATTTGCTTAAGGTAAACAGCCGCGGCTGTTTCATTACCCGGCGGATTAACTGTATTTATTTTGATTAGATCTGAAAGAATTTGTTCCGGTTTCAATTTGATAACCTCCTTGCGCAATATTTACCGATTGCGCCATGTTTGAAAAATGAAACGATTCGCGGCTCTGCATAATTCATTGTAATACCGGGAGGTGTATAAAATGCATTCTGAGAAATGCTGCTGCGGAACGTGGGGCATACTGATCCTTGCATCCATAGCTTTAACAATACCTTTTATCTTTATGGCAAAGGACATGGTCCATTCTCTACGTGTTATTGCCGAGAAATAGAAAGTCTGCTGCACAAGACGAAATTCAACCCTTATGCTTTAAGATTTGCATCTATCTCTGCAGCTGTAGTTGATACTGCTATCAAGATGTAGAAAAATTTCTTAAAGAGGTTGATGATAAAGTTACTTTAATTTATATAACTTCCACGGCGACAGGGCGGGGTTGTTTTTTAGGCAATTTATTATCTCTTCCTGGCCATAGTATTCCGGTATACCGTTTACTCCCATAGCCATTAAGATTATTGGCATGCCAGGGTATTCTATACTTAATTTTTCCCGGGCTTTTTCTGCTTCAGGTTTGTTCCTTATTATTTGATACTTTACAGGTACAATAACAAATTTATAACCATCTTCTTCTGCAACAACACCATTTGTCATATTGAGCATAATAATTCCCCTTTATTTTATATTGATAGAAAGCTTAATATAATAAATTATATAGATAAAGCTGGTTACTGTAAAATAATTTAGCATACTAAAGATTATATCCGATTAGCCGGCATCTTAAGGGACCTGGCTAATACCAGGAAGGACGAGTACCTCCAAAAGTTTCCCGTTGATATTGACTCAGCTTGAAGACCAAGGCAATTAAACTTGGTCGTTGAATTATTTTTTCTTCTTTTTAGTTAAATTTAAGTATTATCCGTTATGATTAGTGATAGAATCATTTATAGATTAGATATTATAGCCATATATTGGCAGAAAGGAATTTAATAATTTATGAAGCAGGAAGATAATAACAGAATTCTGATCAGTACAAAAATAATCTATGCGGCCGCTACCCTTATTTTTTTAATTGGAATCGCACTTTTGGCAGACAATATCATATTATTTAAAAATAATGTCGCCCATTATGTAGCCCAGGGGTATCCGTCCGCTGAAGTTGTTAAACAATTACTGCCAGGTCAGTTACTGCCTGGAATATTTGAACCAGTAGCAATTTATTGGGGTATTGCCGCAATTTTATTTTGTGGCGCTTTAATTAATCAAAAAATTTCCTTTTTAACAGCATCAATAATGAAAGTAAATACTGGGGTAGAAATAGATAAAAAAGAACTGGCAGAAGAAGTTGCGAGTGAATAGCACTGGAAAATGGACGAACAAAAAAGATTGTTTAGTTATGGTGGCCAAAAAGCTAATTTCTGGTTATAGTAAAAAGCCCCCTTGCGGGGGCTTTGCCAAAGGGGGAGGATAGCTTACAATATGATATTGTTGCAGGTAAAATATGGTTACCAATTTTATTAAACAATAAAAAGAGCCTTTACGGCTCTTTTCGAAGTAGGAGCAATGGATTTCTGTGAGAAAGGACTTTTTCCTGCCGGTCAAGGTACTCTCCCGATTGTTTCGAGGGAAATTCCTTGATTATCTGAAAAAGGCGTACGATTCAGGTAGGTTGGTATTCCAGGGTAACATCGCCCATTTAAAAGAAGAACCTGCCTTTAAAAAGTTATTGACCGACCTTTACCATCAAGAGTGGGTGGTTTATTGTAAGCCCCCATTTAAAAGGGCTGAAAATGTGATTGGCTACCTTGGTCGTTACACGCATAGGGTAGCCCTTTCTAACGACCGTTTAGTACTACAGCGATGAGACATTAGTTCCTTGACAACATCATAACGGCTTCCTCATGCTCCCCGGATTCGTCTGCCTTGGGCGGTTTCGGCTACTACGATTAAAGAAAAAAGGGCTGTGCATTTGGAGACTTTTATGCGATAATTCTTCCAGGGGTTCGGCGGCGACGTTGCTATAAGGGCAACTCAAGAGAAGGACGAGCATGCGGGCAGCGAATGAATCTGTTCTTATTGAAACACGCCCACTGGCCGGAAGTCTCAAGGAGTTCCAACAAAAGAACACGAAAGGAAGATGATATGAAAAGGAAATTAGCAGTTGTTTTAATCCTCATGTTATTGGTCACTATAGTCGATGGATGCAGCTCAAAACAAAGCGCAACAACTGAAAAGGTATTTACCTTAGAAGAATTAGCAAAATACAATGGGAAGAATGGCAACCCAGCCTATATTGCTGCAAACGGGATTGTTTATGACGTGAGTAATTCAAAGGATTTTGTGAATGGCGTACATAAACAATGCCCTGAATGTTTTGCTGGGACGGACGCAACTGCAATTATGAGCAAATCACCACACCAATCCGGTAAAGGCATGCTGGATTTAAACAGATTAACCAAAGTCGGTACGTTAAGCAAATAAAAAAGATCGATGGTTAATCAAAAGCGCCGACGGGGGTGGCTCCAGGAAAATGTCAACAGAAGATAAACACCCCCCCTCGCTCCTTCCATTATATCATGCGGGGGACCCACGTCCGTCAAGGCTTCCCTGACGGCGCCGCCACAGGGGGCCTTCGAGGGTCCACCAAGAAAATGTTTTTAAAAAGCCAATCCAAAGCAAGCCGGCCGATTAACAGAATAAGATCTCTAGCCCATCTTTCGGCAAATCGCTCCTAAAAAGGCCAAAAATTGACCTTTCGGGACCGCAAAGCCTTGATAACACTGGACCTGGTTTTGAAAATTCAAAAATAGTGACCTAATATATTTGCGTACTATTAATATTGTATTGATTATACAAAAAAAGATCTATTGGAAAGAGCCTTGCGGGATCGGAAAATAACATTGTTTTCTTTTAAGGCCACCCTGTTTTTTTATGATCTGACCAACACTTATTTCGAGGGTAATTGCCTAAAAAATACACTGGCCAAGCGGGGTAAATCGAAGCAAAAGCGTTCCGACTGTCCATTGGTCACCCAGTCCGAACCCAAGACACTGAAAGAGATTTTAAATGAGCTTTATTCTCAAAAAGAAGAATTATTCAAAGAACATATCCCGACAATTGTAATGGATCGAGGCATTGCCACCAAGGAAAACATTGAATTATTGAGGTCTCAACATTACCCATATATTGCAATAGAAAGGCGACCGGCGGAAAAAGACTTTCCTGATGAATTTCAATCCGTCCGGGACACCTTTGAGAAAATCTCGCCGGATAACAAGCAGGCTGTTTATATAAAGAAGATTCTCTTTGACGAAGGCTGCCGGGTTCTTTGCTGCAGCGAGGGCAGAGAGTACAAAGAACGGGCCATCAGCACACTCCAGGAAAATCGTTTTTTAGAAGCGCTCACCAGTCTCCAAAAATCAGTTGCCAAAAGAAATATTTTACTCCCGGAAAAAGTTGCCCTGCGCATTGGCAGGCTCAAAGAGCGATATCCGACAGTGTCACGTCTTTACGATATCACAATGGATGTTGCCGAATTGAACAAGATGATTTAAACGGGTGTTACGTGATTGAAACCAGCCACCAGGAGCTAACGGCAAAAGAAATATGGGAATCTTACATGACCCTGTCCAGGGTGGAAGGAGCATTCCGGTCTCTAAAAACAGATCTCGGAGTGCGTCCGGTTTGTCATCAAATTGCTGAACGGACAAAAGCGCATTTACTTATTTCGGTTTTGGCTTACCACCTCCTGGTCAGTATTGAGCACGCTTTGCGCAGCCATAATGATCACCGCCGCTGGTCAACGCTTAGAGAACAATTGTCAACCCATCAGCGAAACACAGTGATCTTTACCGACGCGGACAATAAAATTCATCATCTCCGGGTTTCCGGCATGCCGGAAAAGGAGCGCTTGGAAATTTATCGTCTTCTTGGGGTAAAAGACCCCCTTAAAAGGAGGCGTCAATTAGCCGGATCAAGGTTGTAGTGACCAAAATAAATTAAGGAATGTAGGAGTAACAAGGATTCTGGGATTATAAATCGAAAGTTGGGTTAATAAAATTTCAAGCTGTTCTGATTTCATTCTCATAGCCTCCTTCATGCATTTCGCCTAGAAGTTTTTCTTGCACAATTATACTATTGAAGGTATGGTAATGGTAGGGTTTTTACACAATAACGGTATTGGTGCAAAAGAAGCCCGAAGGGCTTGGACGTTAGTCTTTTGCACCATGTTATCTGAAGAACAGATCGGGGCTGACCTTGCCCAGTTCAGGTATCTTGAAGTCGTGGACGCGCACCTGCTCGGGCTGCCCCGTGGGCTACCATTCCCGACCCCAAAGGAATGAGCTTTTCGGGAAACTGGTATGGCCTGTAGTTGTTCGAGCAGCGGGTGATGATTACCGCTTGATCATCTGTAAAAGAAGAAGGAAATAGGTATTGTGTCCCCTTATTTCCTCAGTGGAACCGCAATTGTTCTTGCAGCTTCTCAAGCTCTGCTCTGGTTAACCCTGTTGCTTTGGCAATGTTGTCAATGTCCATATCTGGTTAAGTCTGTTAAGTCCAGGGTTTCTTTAGCTTTTTCAAAACTATAGCGGAGCATTCTAATCACTATATTTTTATCATTTTTATCATAGGTGGTTTGAAATTCAATGTGGTAGCGGTAAATAGTCTTACCAAAGGAAATATTTATAAAAGTATCGGCTATGCTTTTGACCAGGTCGTCCCGAATAAATTCAGTGCTGACGCATCAAAAACCGCTATAAACCTTGTCTGCTACTGAAGAACTCTGGCAATGCCATGATCAATAATAGCTTGCGCTTCTTCTTTAGTGTTAGCGGCAAATAGTTCTTCTAAAAGATTGTCCAGTACCTCCAGGCTGGCTACCTGTTGGACTTTTTCTCTTACTCCACCGGGGTCAGTATTAAATCTTCGGTTCATAAATTTACAGATATCTTCAATTTTCCCTTCAATTTTCCCTTCAATTTTCCCTTCAATTTTCCCTTCAATTTTCCCTTCAATGTTCCCTTCAATTTTCCCTTCAATCTTTCCTTTTTCATGCCAACTGGTAGTAATTTGCATAATTAAACTAGCCTCCTTTTGGTTTATTTTACCCAATTCCCGGTTCAACTGTTCTTCT
>DFZT01000042.1 GCA_002382755.1 Firmicutes bacterium UBA4049
TCGCTTTCTTGAAATAGCCTTCGGTTCCGCAAGGGAACTGCATTACCAGTTCGGCTTGGCCAGCCGCTTGGGTTATACAAATGAGTTGGATGTTCCCGAATGCGACTCGAAAATGGCGGAGACCGAGAAGGTTCTGAGCGCCTTGATTCGGTCAATGCGTGACTAACAGCCTACAGCCTATAGCCTAAACAACCTGAGTAGTAACTAAAAATAATTCCTTAAGGGAAAGGACTGAAAAAATGAGCCAGCAGTATATCCACTGTCTTGTGAACGATTGTCATTATTGGAATCAGGGAAACATGTGCAAAGCCAACGAGATACTTGTTACCTCGGACAGTTTCAGCAGCAGTCAGCCCGATACTGTAGACGCCGCGATGGCCAAACAGCTTTCACCGTCTCCCGCGGGCGGCACATGCATGTCCACTTGCTGCAAAACATACGCCACAAAAGACTCCGGCGGGTCTAAAGCGGACGGAGTCAGAAGGATGCCTTAAAGAACAGGATATATAAAAACGGCAGAGTGCAAATTGCCTCTGCCGTTTTTATATGGTTTTTATAAAAAGTGATGCTTTAACTGAATGCTGCATCCATCGCCATCATCAGTGTGAACCCCAAAATAGTTAAGATGGTGGCCAGATCCGTATTGCTGCCGCGCTGGGATTCCGGGATAACTTCTTCAACAACAACAAAAATCATTGTCCCTGCGGCAAAAGCAAGCGCGTATGGCAGGAGGGTTTTTACATGAAGAACGAATAATGCGCCAATTACACCCGCAATGGGATCGACAGCCGCTGATAATTGTCCATACCAAAAGCTTTTCAGGCGGGACATGCCTTCTCTGCGCAAGGGCATTGACACCGCAAGACCTTCCGGCAGGCTTTGGATCCCAACCCCAATAGCCAGGGCAATTGCATCAGGCAAAGTGGCGGATGACGAACCGGAGGAAATGGCGCCGAAAGCAACGCCAACAGCCAGACCCTCGGGAATATGATGTAAAATAATTGCCAGGATAAACAGTTGTGCCCGCTGCAGGGATGTTTTTACGCCCTCGGCCTCTTCGGAAAGGCCGATATGAAGGTGGGGCAAGATTTTATCGACGACCCACAAAAAAACTCCGCCGGCTAAAAAACCAACAGCCGGGGCAAACCAGGTGATTCGATCTTGTTTGGACATTTCTATGGCCGGCGCGAGAAGAGACCAGTAAGAAGCCGCCAACATAATGCCGCCGGCAAAACCAAGTGATCCGTCAAGGATTTTTTTGCTTAAATTCCTGGTAAAGAAGATAATACCGGCCCCACAGGCGGTCATCGCCCAGACAAAACAGGTTGCCAAAAAAGCCTGGGTAACATGATTAGTTGCTAAAAAGTCACTCATTATTCCCTGTTTATCCTATTTTTTGCAAGGTAAATTCTATCACTTGTCACAAATGTTCTCAAGAGTAAAATAGGTCTGGGTTATATTATACCCTTTGCAGCCTAAATGCGCCTGAAGTCTACATCATCAATTAATACAGTGTTATTATTATCCGATGCGGGTGTGAAGAGAAAGCGCGCCTCTGCTCTTGCCGTTCCCAAGGGGCTCAAACCTGTTGTAAGAGCGAAAAGGGTATATCTTTCCGGGATAGTATTCTGGTTGAAAACGGGATCGGCACGGGAGATAAACCTTCCTGCATTGTCATAGAAGAAAACTTCGGCGCCCAGAGTGAAGTCACCAACTGAGGGGGCTTTCTGATTTTCACGAGCCCAGAAGCTCAATCTATAATTTCGCCGGGGGGCACCGTTCACCGGCTGCGTAAGCAGCGCGCTGGAAGTCCTAACCGATCCCAGTTCGGCTGCGAATTCACCGGATTTAGACAAACGAGTGCGGTTTATATTCCGGCCGCTCCAGTTTACCGGGGAAGTTTCACTTCTCCATTCTTCCAGTCCGGGGTTTCTTAATAAATTACCGCTGGGGTATTCCGGGGTCGGCGCGGGAATTTCGGACGGAGTTATATTAATGGTTATGGAAACTGATCTGTTCTGCAATTCACGCGCGACATTGTATCCCCGGATGGTCGCAGTTCCCGGCCGGACCAACCTTCCTGTATTATCCCGTTGGTCCCAGACAGCGTTAAAGGTTTGATTTCCGCCCGGCTGGATAATTATTCTGTTTACAGCCCGGCTGAAAGCCTGGTTATCGGACCACCGCCAGATTTCTTCCCCTTCCCGGAAAGCGACAAAATCAAAGCGCTGACTTGTCCGGTAATTTAAACTTATTGGGGCGCCGGTGATATTTATTTTAACTAGTCTTAGGCGTACCGGCTCACCTCGGGAGTAATTCCTGCGGTCTGTCGTGATAGTGTACCTGAACCCGTCGATCAGGCGGCTTGCGGAAGGATCATTTTCCTGTATAACCGTTTCGGTACTTTCAACAGCTCCGGATTGTTCCCCGATTTGTATTTTTTGCCCCACTTCCAGTTTGTCAGGATCAGTGATATCACTGTTTAATTCAATTAATTTCTCTACGGTTGTATTATTGCGCTGAGCAATAATATATAAAGTGTCCCCCGGCTGTACTACATAGACCGGCATAGTTAAATACATCCTTTCTTTAGCATGCTTTAATCAGTTTATGAATTTTTCTCGTCGGATGTGCCTAACTGCGGTTCCGGCCGCTTAAATACAAAACCCCCGGCGGCGCCGGGGGCAAGATACGGGTTATATTTAATTTTGTTAACAAACAGGTTTATTTGATATAAAACTCAACATTAACCACTGCGGTAATCTTTTTCTCCAAAGACGAAGTGTCGTTCATCCCGTAGTCGGATACTTCGGTGGAATAGACGGGGGTTATTTGAAAGACTCCCATCTTTGTGGAGCGAAGCGGGCCGATTTTGCCTCCTCCGTTGACGGCTATCTTTTCCGCTCGTTTCTTTGCGTTAAGGGTAGCGTCCGCCAGCATATCGACTTTTATATCGCTGAGCTTTGTGTAAAAATATTGCGGCGGCATTGACTGCAGGTTTATTCCCTTGTTAATCAATTCGCTGGACTCTCTGGAAACGTTGGTTATACTATCGACCTGTTTTGATCGCACTTCTATTGTTTGGGTTAAATTATACCCCCTAATTTCGCCTGTATCCCGCCCGTAATTGTCCACGGCGTAAAGTGTATTGACGTTGACCGGCATTATTGTGATTTCGCTGTCAGGTATTCCTTTACTTTTTAAATAACTGTCGACCTGATCCAGGTCCGCATGAAGGGCGGCGTACGCTTCGGTCAACTGGGCGCTGTTCCTGGTAAAACTGCAGTCCCAGACTATAAGGTCGGATTTAAGCACTTTTTCCGCTGAACCGGTTACCGTTATTATTGAGCTTGATCTTACCCTGGCGAATGCGCTTGTAAAAATCATAGTGCAAATTATTAAGCAGATTCCTAAAATAGTTACAGCGATGACCTGAATTGGGACTTTTCCCGCACCGTTTTCACTCATCTTATTTTCCCTTTCTTAAATATATTTTGGGATCATTATTTCTTAAACTAATCACTTCTTTCCAATCCAAGGGAAATAACGAGAAATTATTTTAATGTTTCTACAAAATATGGCTAAATCCTGCAGAATAAAAAATAAATTTGTTTTATATGCCGTTATAAGGAATAAATGGTAACTGTTAACATCTAAAAGGTTATTTCATATTTTAAATTAGGGTAAAGTTTTTAATCAGGATAGAGGTGCAGGAATGGACGAGAAACATTCTCATAAATACATTGTCAGAACAGCGGAAGAGGCCGGTCACTCACATGAAATTGAAGGCGTTTCCCGGCCCGGTTCCCTTGGTAAAAATGGCCATACTCATGAAATTGCGGTGACTACAAGTTTTGACAACGGTCATGCGCACAGGTTCAATATAAAAACAGGCGAAGCCATTCCGTATATAAAAGGCCATATTCACAAGTACAACGGAAAAACAAGCCTGAATGGAAAAGAGCTGCACCGTCATACCGTGTATGGCAGGATTTACAAGCAGGATTAGAAAAAATATCTTCAAACACTATTTCTGCCTTGCGAAAATAAATGCCGCGCACAAAAACAGGACCATTAACAACACATAAAACAATAGCCTGATTTTTTTCCCCTTCAGGTACAGTTTAAAAGAATCGAGGAAAATAAAAATAGCCATTAAGATGATCAAGAGTCTTGATATGTCTTCCGTCAACCATTTTGTGAATCCTTGAACCAGCAATACGACAATAATAACTGCCGAATATATCCTGGAATTAATAACGAAGGCTTTTAGAAACTCACTTTCTTCATCCGGTTTTTGTTTGTCTGGTTTCTGTTCATCCAATTTTTGTTTATCCGGTTTGTGTTTTTTGCTCACACTGCCGCTCCTTTATAAAGAATTTGATTTCAGAACTTCCGAATATTATTTCTAGGCTCCTGCCGCATATTCCTTTTTGGCGCTAAATTATTATGTTTTATTGTGGTTTGTCCTTAACCTGCCGGGGCGCCCGGGAATTGCATACACTAAATCTTCAGACAAGCTTTCTGAGCATTATGATATACACTTCGTTGAGATCCATGGGTCTTGCACTTGCTGCGGCGCCTATTCCCACGGCAGATATGAACACCGTTCCGCTTAATCAAATAGGTAGTGACTATGGAATTTGAGAGACGTTTCTTCAAACAGGTGTCCGCAGGTCTTTAGTTTTCGCTTTGTTTTTCGTTACTACTCAGGTTGTTTAGGCTGTAGGCTGTAGGCTGTTAGCCACGCATTGACCGAATCAAGGCGCTCAGAACCTTCTCGGTCTCCGCCATTTTCGAGTCGCATTCGGGAACATCCAACTCATTTGTATAACCCAAGCGGCTGGCCAAGCCGAACTGGTAATGCAGTTCCCTTGCGGAACCGAAGGCTATTTCAAGAAAGCGA
>DFZT01000061.1 GCA_002382755.1 Firmicutes bacterium UBA4049
TGGTTTTATTAAAGCTGTTCTGTTCGCTTTTTTGGTTTTTTCAAGTTTTCTTCCCTACTTCCATGTCTTTAGAGCAGTATTTAATAAACTGCTCATTTTTTTTACATAATATAATATAAAAATTGGGCAAGTAAGCATAAGAAAGGGTAGGGGTTTCTTTCAGGAAACCGCCAACCCTTTTCTTGGAATATTAATGTATTTGCTATCTTTTGAAACTAACCGGTTTGACCGCTATAGTTATTTAAAAGAACCGTTCTTTCTGCCTCAACTAACTGTCGGTTTCAACTTTCAAACTCAGGTAACTGCTCCAGTTGCCCGCATCATCGCCCGCTTTTACCTTAAAGGTGTATTCGGTTCCCGCTTCCAAGCCCGATATGGTGGTTTCATTTTCATCAGCGTCCAGAGTTGCCTTTAACTCGCCATTCTGGTAGACCTTGTACTTCGTTACTCCTTCATTATCCTTTGCATCGGGCCATTCCAGAGTGACGCTTGTTTCAGTTATGGAGCTGGCCTCAAGTTCACTTCCTGAGGGCCAGGTTGGATTCGTGGTGTCGTTTGCTTCCTTGGTAGTTACCTCGACAGAAGGGCCGTCCGTGCTCCAGTTTCCAGCCGCGTCCCGTGCTTGGACTGTAAATTCATATTCTTCATCGGCATCCAGGCCGGTGATCTTAGCAGTGAGTGTTGAAATAACCGTTTTTACCTTATTAACCCCGTTCACCGTGTAAGTTATTTTGTAACCGGTAACTTTTACATTATCGTCGGCCGGGTCCCATTTAAGTTTTACGGTGTCAGTACCGACATCAGTCGCCACAATTTCACTGTCGTTATCCCAGGTGGGGGCGTATACATCATCGGTTACTGTTTCATCATCATTGTCCAGATTATAAATGATTATAAAAATCTCTACCCGCTTGATGGCGCCGTTTGGGTTAAAGTTGCCACCTGGATTGCCTTTAATAATCCCCAGTTTATAAAGGGCCAGGATATACCCGTAGTCCTCATCAGAGATTAGTCCGCAATCCTTAAAGGGATTGAAATTTAGTTCGGATAAGGATACCGGTTCCAGCATACCGCACTTCTCCATATGCTTTGCCAGCAGAATGCATGATTCCAGGCGGCTCATCTGTACATTCGAGTGAAAGCGTTTGAGGTTGATAAAGTTGTTTTTCACTGCCCGCTTTACCCCGTTTTTCGCCCAAGCCGGCACGTCGCTGTCTTTGTCAACCGCATTATCGTCTTCAGTAAGGTCCCCGTCTTCTGTCTGAATGTTAAACATTTTGGATACAGCCCGGTCGATAAGCACCGTTACTTCCGCCTGGGTACACAGATTGTTGGGGCGGAAGGTGCCGTCTTCATATCCGCCAGCAATGCCCTTGTCCTGCATTTCCTCAATTGCCTGCTTTGCCCAGTGGTCTTGCATGTCCGAGAATTTCGCCTGCTTCTTCAACAAGCCGGCTTCCTTCCCTTTGGCATTGGCAGATTTTGCTGCCGCAGTTCCAACGCTGACGGTGAGCAGAAAGGCCAGCGTTAACAATAGCGCAAAGATTTTCTTCATGATCAATTCCTCCTTTTTGAAATTTTTTGCTTTCATTAAACAATACGTTAACCAGTATAAAAAATATGGGGTACCCTTAAGTCTAAAAATATCTTTTAGAGCTGATCTGTTTTGCGTCTGTTTATGTGAACCCTCGGTACTATTGGGTAGCAACAAAAAAAGCCAAGGATTTAAAAAAGCATATCTTTTGAAGTCTGGCGTTGTTAGGTGTGATAAAAGAAAAACTTTTCCTTGACGGCCTGCCCGCAGCTTTTCCCTCGCTCACGCGCTCCGCAGCGTGGACCAGGAAGCAGCGGCGAAGCTGGACAAGCTCTTCGCCGGCAAGGGGAAAGAGTAATGAATTAGGAACAGGCATTTGGAAGAAAAAAGAAGTCCCGCAATTCCTTGCGGGGCTTGGTTTTTCTTTGGCAGGGGAGACAGGGATCGAACCCGCAACCTACGGTTTTGGAGACCGTTGCTCTACCAATTGAGCTACTCCCCTATTTTTTTGCTATTTAATTATAGGATAAACTTAATAAACATGTCAAGTGGGCTGCTGACTCTCCCATTAAAAAATAAGAGAAGTGCAGGAATTTAGCCCTCTGATGAAGAATAAATACTCAAAAATGTATTATTTATTTTAGGGGGGTATTTTTTTGGATAAGCGGTGTATGTTATGCGGGCGCCTTTTTGCTGTGGAGGAAGCGGCTCCTGATCCATATGATGATGATGAGGATGATATCCCCAAAAAATCTGTAAGTGTTTGCCTGTTGTGCCAGGCCAAACTGCGTCATGAGGCGGATGAGTCGCAGAAATCACCTAAACCCATGTAACAGATTATATATTTATATATAAGGAGGCCTTTTTATTGCGTTCATTTCGTCCGCTAACAATAGGGATTGTGGTATTTCTTTTTCTGTTTATTTTACTTGCTAAATGGGGCGGGCATCTGTATGTAGATTGGTTGTGGTTTAAAAGCCTGAATTATCAATTTGTCTACATCACTCGTTATGCTTCCGAATTACTTCTTAGCGTGGCGGTATTTATCTTGGCCTTTTTGCTTCTGTTTTTGAATCTTATGCTGACACGCAGGACAATTACTTCTTCAATACAGTCATCTAGACAGGTTGAAGAAGGGGGTGTAGTAACCCTGCAGAGTTCTCCTTTGATTAAGTTTGTAAACAATAAAACACTTACTATCGTATTTTTTTTAGTGAGCGTTTTAATGAGCCTGATGGTTAGTTCTTCAGTTACAGGGGATTGGGTAATACTTCAAAAATTTTTTCATCCTAGTCCATTTGGTTTAAACGATCCGATCTTTAATAAGGATGTAGGTTTCTATGTTTTTCAGCTGCCATTCTTCCAGTTCCTGTATAAATTGTCTGTTTCGCTAATCATTTTAATTGCCATTTGGGTTGCTCTGGCATATTTTTTAGCCAGTGTTGCAAGCGGGAACCTCAATGTAAAAAAAATTTTTAATATTTCAGCAGCCCGTTATCACCTTTCTATTCTGGCGGCTGTATTCTTTCTTTTAAGGGCATGGGGATACAGGCTGCAGGAGTATTCCCTGCTGAATTCTGCGCAGGGTGTTGTCTTTGGCCCGGGGTATACGGATATTCACGCAAACCTGATGGCTTACAAAGTCATGTTTTTCCTTGCTGCAATTACAGGTGTTATAGTCCTGGTTAATATTTTCATGCGGCGTTTCCGTTTGATTGTTTATGCCATCGGGTTTATGATTACCGCTTCTATTGTTTTAAATGGGATTTATCCGACATTAGTTCAAAAACTTGTCGTTCTGCCCAGTGAAATGGACAAGGAGAAGCCGTTTATTGAAAACAGCATAAAATACACGCGTATTGCTTATAACCTTGGATCAATCGACAAGAAATTGTTTCCTGCAGGAAAAACATTAAGTGTTTCTGACGTCAAGGAAAATGAGGATACAATAAAAAACATTCGTTTATGGGATTATAGACCTCTACAGCAAACTTACAGTCAACTTCAGGAGATGCGCACCTATTATGAGTTTAGGGACATTGATATTGACCGTTATAACATTGACGGCCAATACCGTCAGGTAATGCTGGCGGCACGGGAACTAAATCAGGCGCTTCTCCCGGACCAGGCCAAAACCTGGGTTAACCAGCATCTGAAATATACGCATGGCTATGGGATTGCTATGAGTCCGGTGACCGAAATTACAGGTGAAGGTCTCCCGAACCTGCTTATCAAAGACATTCCGCCAACAACAAGTACGAATTTAAAAGTAAACAGGCCTGAAATTTACTTTGGCGAACTGACTAATAATTATGTCATTGTCAATACCCGCAGCCAGGAATTTAATTATCCCATGGGTGAGGATAACGCCTGGTCGACATATCAGGGCAAAGATGGCGTTAAAATGGGCTCGATTATTCGCCGTTTGATTTTTGCCCTAACCTTTAATGATTATAAGCTTCTGCTTTCAGGAGATGTAAGCGGAGAAAGCCAGGCGCTTTACTATCGTAGTCTATACCAGCGCGTTCCTAAAATAGCTCCTTTTCTTCTTTATGACAAGGATCCCTATCTTGTGCTTGATAATGGCAAACTATACTGGATGTGGGACGCCTACACAACTACTAATATGTTTCCCTATTCCGAACCGTTTTCAAACAAAATGAATTACATCAGGAATTCTGTAAAAGTTGTGGTTGACGCATATACCGGCAAAGTTACATTTTATATTGCGGATTCCGCGGATCCTGTGCTGAAGACTTATCAGAAAATATTTCCCGGGCTTTTCACTTCGGAAATGCCCTCCGGACTAAAGGAGCATGTCCGGTATCCCGAAGATCTATTTAGAATTCAAGCCAACAAATATATGATTTATCACATGCAGAATTACCGTGTTTTCTACAATAAGGAGGATAAATGGGATTTGCCGACTGAAATTTTTGGCAGTGATGAACAGACCATGGAATCTTACTATACCATTGCCAGACTGCCTGGAGAAGAAAAGCCTGAATATATACAGATTATACCTTTTACGCCGCACAACAAGAAGAATATGATTGCCTGGTTCACCTGCCGCTCAGACGGCAAGAATTATGGCAAGCTGCTAGTTTATGAATTTCCGAAACAGGAACTGGTCTTTGGACCTATGCAGGTTGAGGCCAGGATAAACCAGGACACAACTATTTCCCAGCAGTTATCCCTGTGGGACCAAAGGGGTTCTCAGGTTATACGCGGCAATATGATGGTAATTCCGGTAAAGGACTCCCTGATTTATGTTGAACCTCTGTACCTTCAGGCGCAGCAGGGGAAAATGCCCGAACTTAGCCGTGTAATCGTTGCGCATGGAGATCATGTAGCTATGGAAAGAACACTTGAAGAGTCACTGGAAAAGATTTTCGGAGAGCAGGATATTATGGGACCTTCCAACCAACAGCTTGCCGGTGAACAGAGCGCAACGGTTTCCAGCCTGGTCCAAAAAGCGAACCAACTCTATGATAATGCGCAAAAGAAGATTGCCAGCGGGGACTGGGCAGGGTATGGTAATCTGATGGAGCAGTTAAAAGATGCTTTAAATGAGCTGGCTACCAAGGACAAGTGAGGGGTAGAATAAAATAATTACTTGGGATAAAAGGGGGTTGCCTTAACTGAGCAAGATAAGAAATATAGGAGTGCTTACCGGCGGCGGGGACGCGCCTGGTCTCAATGCTGTTGTCCGGGCTGTTGTTAAGACTGCCAAACTATATGGTCTAGGTGTTGTTGGTTTTTTAAACGGGTTTGGGGGATTAATCAAAAACCAGGCGCGTGAGTTAACTGAGCGGGATGTGGCGGGAATCCTTCCGCGCGGAGGGACCATTCTCGGAACAACAAACCGGGATAATCCCTTTTCTTATCCAATAATAAAGGATGGTAAAAAAGTTTATGTGGATGTGTCCGATCGAATTTTTGAGAATATAAGCATTCAAGAGGTTGATGCGCTGATTGTAATCGGCGGCGACGGAAGTCTTGCCATCGGAAGGGACCTGCATGAAAAAGGTTTGCCGGTCGTTTGTGTGCCAAAAACAATTGATAATGATCTTTGGGCAACGGAACAGACTTTCGGTTTTGACAGCGCAATGGCTACTGCAACCGAAGCCATAGATAAACTTCATACTACGGCTGAATCTCATCATCGCGTTATGGTGCTGGAAGTTATGGGTCGTTATGCAGGTTGGATTGCGCTTACTTCTGGTATCGCCGGCGGCGCGGACGCCATTATTATTCCCGAAATACCATATAAGATAGAAAGTATAGTTAATAAAATCAACGAGAGAAGCCGCCAGGAAAAACAGTTCAGCATTATTGTGGTGGCTGAGGGAGCGAAGCCGGTAGGTGGCGAAATGGTTGTGCAGAAAAGGATCGAAGACAGTTTTGAACCTATACGGCTTGGAGGAATTGGCAACATATTGGCCCAGCAGCTTGAAGAACTGACAGGGAAAGAATCCAGGGTAACTGTTTTAGGGCATCTCCAGCGGGGTGGTTCTCCAACGCCGTTTGATCGTATCCTGGCAACGCGCTACGGCACTGGCGCAGTCAAGTTGATTATGGACGGCCGCTTCGGAGAAATGGTTTGCTTAACCGGCGCGGCTATTTCATCGGCGCCTTTAAGGGAAGCTGCAGGAAAGATACGCCAGGTTCCCCTGGACAGTGATTTAATTTATTCCGCACGTATGTTGGGAATTTCTATGGGTGACTAATTTAAGCTAAAAACCGTCAAAACAATACCATATATTAACAAGGTAATATCTGCCACGCCGTCGAATATGTTCCATAAAGATTGCGGGGTAGATGTTTATGAACAAAATACCTAATCTTAGTCGTATTAGAAATTGGTTTAATAAAAGTTTATTTGTGTTGTTCTTAGCCTTTTTAATCTGCAGCTTTTTTGCGTCGGGGTTCTGTCTGGGCAGGGGGCCTGCTGACAAGACTTCTGCTTTAAAAAACGCGTTGACGGAAGTCATTAAGGGGGGCATAGGAGACAATAGTTGGTGGTACGCAAAAAGCCTTAGTGAAGTGAAAACGATTTTATCCCGTTATTACACAGGTCCTTTACTGGATCAACTAAGTCATGATTGCTGGGTATTTATTCAGCAGCCAACCGATTGGTACTGTCAGGATTCTTTAACTGGAATAAAAATAATACATCAGGATAAATCCCGGGCGGAAGTGGTTGCTCTCTTAAAAGATTATGATTTATTAACAGGTGAGAGCAGGGCAGGGGAGGCCAAATACATTTTTATAAAAACAAAACAGGGCTGGCGAATTTGCTCCGCCCAGTATATTTGGTCGCAAGATAGTGAAGGGGAATTGTCCCGTTGAAAATAGGTTTCTTTACAGATAGTTATTTCCCATATACAAGCGGGGTTGTCCATTCAATAGACACATTTAATCAGGAATTGGTTGCTTTGGGCCATGAAGTGTTTATTTTTGCCCCTAGCTATCCCAATATTCAGGATGATCCGAAAAACGTATTTCGCTTTAGTTCGCTTCCCGCGCCAACAAACCGTGATTTTGCGCTGGCTTTCCCCTATTCGTTTTATTTGGGAAATATTCTGGAGAAATGGCAACCTGAAATAATCCACGCTCATTCCCCTTTTATACTTGGACATGTCGGATCCATTTGCGCCAGGCGTTTAAAAATACCGCTTATTTTTACATTTCATACCCTCTACGATGAATATGTTCATTATTTTCCTGTTGCCCGGAAGATAACCAAAAATGTTGTCAGAAGTATTTCGCGAAATTATTGCAATCGGAGCAATATTGTCATAGTGCCTACTGAAGTTGTCCGGGAACATTTATTACAAATGGGTGTTTCTACCCATATTAAAAAGATTCCTACCGGTATTAGGCTGAGTGAATTTTCAGATCAGGACAGGTTTTGGCTGAAGAAACAATATTACATTCCTGATAGGTGTAAAGTCCTTCTTTTTGTCGGCCGGTTGGGTCAGGAGAAGAACATATATTTCCTTCTTGAATGTTTTGAGAAAATATTAGCTAAACTTCCCGGTACTTTTCTGATATTGGTTGGAAGCGGGCCGGAGGAGGAGAAGTTAAAGAACTGGACCATTGATCGGGGACTGAGTAAAAATATAATTTTTGCAGGGAAAAAAGATAAAAGCGAAATGGCTCGTCATTATGCGGGTTCTGATCTTTTTGTGTTTACTTCCTTAACGGAAACTCAGGGTTTGGTAATTGCTGAGGCTAAGGCAGCCGGAATACCATCAGTTGCAGTTAAAGCAAACGGTGTGAGTGAGATGGTGGAAAATGGCGAGGACGGTTTTCTTACGGATGTGGACCATGATTCGTTCATTGAAAAGGTTGTCCTGCTTTTAAAAGATAATAAAATGCGAGAAAGGTTCTCTGAAATGGCCAAAGAAAATGCAGCAAGGATTTCCTCCAGGCGATGCGCTTTGAAACTGATTGATACCTACCGGGAAGTACTGCTGCAGGGGGGGGAGTGAAAAAAGTAACCAGTTAACGGGGAAAAGTAGAAAATTAATGTTTTATAATTTTATAAGTTTACATAATATCTATTATGGGAACTAATTGATAGAAGTACCTTTCTCCTATTTGTTATTTTTTGCCTCTTCCATAATTGCAGGCGCAACTGTTAAAAAAACGCCATAATCGGGGGCCTCCAGGCATAGACCGCAATTATCGCATACTTTTTTATCATCCAAACTGCATTTAAAACACTCGCAACAATTGTCGCAAAGCTTATATTTTTCCATCATGCACATTTTAAGAGTATTCTTTTGTCTTTTATTCTTCATTGACAACTTCCTCGTATAATGAATTTAGGACCACCGAACAACCCGAATTCCAGTTAAGGAACTATATGGATAGGCCG
>DFZT01000060.1:0-1702 GCA_002382755.1 Firmicutes bacterium UBA4049
TTTAAAAATTAATAATTTGTTAAATCCAATTTTAGAAAAGCCCTTCCCAGTTGGGGATCAAATTGCTTTCCCGCCTGCTCCGAAATATATTCCTTCACCTGTTCTATCGGCCAGGAACTTGCGTAGGGGCGGTCGTGTCTCAATGCGTCCCACGTATCAACAATTGCAAAGATGCGAGCCGCCAGCGGTATATTATTGCCGGCCAGTCCTGCCGGGTAACCTGTTCCATCCCACTTTTCGTGATGATAATATGGTATATCCAGTGCGGCGTTAAGATATGGTATCGAAGCCAGCAGTTCCCGCGCATAGACGGGATGTTTTTGAATAATGGATCTTTCTTCGGAAGTCAGGGGCCCGGGTTTTAGCAGAATGCTGTCCGGAATGCCCATTTTACCGATATCATGGAGCAGGGCGCCCCTGCGTATGTTGATTATTTCGGACTCATTAATTCCCAGAGAATGCGCCAGTTCCACAGTCAAATCGGTAACTCGGCGGCAATGCCCCTCTGTCTCGTGGTCGCGGAGTTCCAGGGCAGCCGCCCATCCTTCCAAAGAGGCCTCATAAGCTTGCTGCAAATGGTCGTTCGTCCGTTGAAGTTCGTTAAACAGGGTTGTGTTCTCAACCGCAATTGCCGCCTGTGTGGCCAAAGCGTCCAAAAAATCAAACCAGTCTTCGCTTGGAAGGGATTGCTCGGAACTAAACAATTCCATCACTCCCTTTACCTGCCCCTTGGCTATTAGGGGGACTGCGAAGTAGGTATTATACCCGTTTCCGGGGGAAAGGCGCTTCAAATAGTCATCTGTTTCTGACGCATAAGACACTACCATCTGGCGTTCAAAAACAGCTTTACCGGGCGGACCTTCATCCAGGGTAATTTTCCGGGAAATCCCATTCGGGCTTAACTGATACCCGGCTGCGTGCTCCAACATCCGGGTTTGCGGATTGTACAACAATATCCGCAAAGCGTCTATCTTTAATTGAGCGGCTATTTGATGCAGCACAATGTTAAGGGTAAGGCGCAAGTCAAGGCTGCCGGTTATGGCCATATCTATTTTATGTAAAGCGCTTAAGTGTCCCAGTTGATTTTGGATCTGCTGCTCAGCTCTTTTTCTTGCGCTTATATCCCGGGCCATAAAAGACAGGCAGCTATTACCGCTGTCCCGTGATTGATGCGCTATAAGCACCTCCGATACCGGGATGCTTTCCCTGTTTTCGTTCAGATATTCTGTTTCACCGGTCCATACACCTTCCCGTTCCGCCCTGGGAATGCCCTCTGACATTAAAAGGGAAAGGGACCGGGGCGCTCGAAAATCAAACAGGTTCAAATCTGAAAATTTACGGTTGGGTGTTAATCCAAGCATTTTCAAGCCGGCATTATTCAAATAAAGCAGTCTGCCGCCGCGATCAACTGTCGCGACCAGGTCCGTAGTTGATTCCAGTATTTCTACCAGTCTGTTCCTGTCATTTTCCGCCTGAACCTGTGCTGTTTTGTCATACATGATGCCTTGAAGTATAGTTACTCCCCTTTCATTTCCTGCAATCGGCTGAGCCTTCTCGCGTACCCAGCGTATCTGACCTGATTGCGTTATCATACGGAAGGATAAATCCAGGATTTTTCCGGACCGCCGGGTCTGGTTATATGCGTCAAGAACACATTGGCTATCCTCCTGATGAATCTGGCGAAATTTTAAACCTTGGTCCG
>DFZT01000060.1:1809-20059 GCA_002382755.1 Firmicutes bacterium UBA4049
CGCCAAACCGGTACGCGCTGAAAAATCGCCGCCGGCAATGCGTTTGGTAGTCGCTAATAAGGGTTGAATATGCCGGCGCAGAAGAAAATTGCTGCCGCCAAAAGACGCAATTAAGGCTAATATGCTTACCAGGCCGAGCAGGCCAAGGTTGACCGCAAACAAACGGTTAACCGGAGCAAAGACAACTGTGTTCGGCATGCTGAGTGAAACATGAACATCCCCTCCGAGAGACGCTCCGATGGGTGATGTGAAAACGCACAACATCGACGGCTTACCGCTTATTTCCACAGCCCCCTCAACTTGCTGATTTCGCAGTTTCTGAACCACCGCGGTTTCAGGCATCATCTGTCCGATAAAATTTTTTTCTGCAGGAAACCGTGAGAGCACGATCCCGTTTCGGTCAGTCAGGGTCAGAACGCTGTCAGTGGGCAGGGTTATTCTGCGGGTCAGCGCGTCAAGGCTTTCCAGATCCAACGCAGCAAACAAGACTGACTGCACTTCCCCGTTTTGGTTTAATACCGGATAGGCGAAATGTAAAGCGGGTTTATTTGTGATCGGGTCTATCTTAAACTCACCAATAGCGAAACTGCCGGTTAGAAAAGCAATGCGGAAGAAATTAAAATCAGACAGGGAAAGAGGAAGTCTGCGTTCCGGGGTGCTGCAAATTAGATTTCCTTTGAGATTGATCAGCCCAAAGGTTGAGTAGTGGGGATACTTGCGCAAAGTACGGGAAAACAGAACAGAGCAGGAAGGGGTATCATTCTCCTGAACTTCACGAAGTTGAGACATAACCTCCAGCAGCTGTCTGGCCCCCTCAATCAGCTGTTCATAATTGGCCGAGGCCATCCTGGTTACCCGCAGAGCCTCGGTGCGGGCCTCAACATTCGCCATCCGGTATTGAACCACAGCTTCGTAAACAGCGAATCCCATACTCGGCAAAATGGTCAGCAACACCAGGAAAACGAGATAGGTTCTGATACTGGCGGCGCGATATATTTTCATCTATGTCCCAGCGCTCCAATTGAACGAGAATATTTCATAGAAAATTTCATTATCATCGACAAAGGGGAACTTCTAACATCTTCTTGAGGTAGTTGCAGCCACAGCAATTTACTATTATAGGTAAAGAGGCTTTCTAAAAAGTTAAACCGTTTATCTTATTATCGACCAAATTAACGATATTCTTTGGCAGAGGAGCGTAAAAAAGTTCGGCGGAATACCGCTGCCCTTCGTGTGCCGCCCATAAAAGGAAGTCTGACAGGGCTTTGCCTTTGGCAGGGTCCTTCTGGCGCTGGTAGATCAATAGATAGCTGAAAGCAGCGATAGGATAAGCGTTTGCTCCGGGGGCATTTACGATTGAAACCCGCAAATCGGGTGGAATACTGTCTGCGGCGCCAGCCGCAGCAGCCGTTGTTGTTGAGATGGCCGGCTCAATATAATTGCCGGCGGGGTTTTTTACTTTAGCATAGGGAAGATTGTTTTTAATCGCATAAGCAAGTTCCATGTAGCCAATAGCGCCTTCAATCTGAGCAACCTGACTTACAATTCCTTCATTCCCCTTGGCGCCTGTTCCTACCGGCCAATCGATCAGCTTGCCTTTACCCGGGCTGTTATTCCAAGAACTGTTTGCTGAACTGAGGTAATCAGTGAAAACATAGGTAGATCCGCTCCCATCGGAACGGTGGATTACCTCTATTTTTTCATCCGGCAGGTTGACGCCCGGGTTAAGGGAAGCCAGTCGAGAATCGTTCCAATTGTTGATTTTGCCCATAAAGATGTCTCCTATAACTTCAGCATCCATTTTCAACTGGGGTTTGCCGGGGAGATTATAAGCTATCACAACCGCTCCTAATGTAACAGGCAGATGAATTATGGGACCCTGCGCTTTGCTGATCTCCTCGTCGCTCATTGGAACATCACTTCCCGCAAAGTCGAGTGCTTGTTCGGTAATACCTCTAATACCGCCGCTGCTGCCGATAGATTGATAGTCAATTTTCACATCCTGTTTGACCTGCTTGTACTGTTCTATCCATTTTGAATAAAGCGGGTAAGGAAAACTTGCGCCCGCCCCGGATAGCTTGAGCGTTTGACCTGCCGGTTCTGCGTTTTGCGCGGGATTTTCTGCCGGTTTATTCCCGCAGCCGGAGAGAAACAATAACACGCCTATGATTAGGACAACCATTGCCGACAGTAATCTGCAACGTTTCAATAACATCATCTCCTTTTTATTTTGGTTAACATGTTCACGGACGCTTATTATAACTATCCTTTCTCCGTTTCAAATATTTGTAAAAGAACTATGTTAAATATCATTAGATTTTACCCAATCCTGGAGGCCTGTCCTATTATTGTTACAGATGAGATGATGAATTATATTTCAATCAATTCCAAGATAGTGGCTTTTCGTTTTTTAAAAGAATTTATCTAGAGGATGGGAGGCGCCTTTATATTGCCCATCCTCTAGAAAAAAANNGCGGCCTTTCCGTATTCAACCAGCTTTCCGTTAAGAAAAAAACCAAGGTAATCGGAAATTCTTCTCGCCTGTCCGAGGTTGTGGGTGACGACCAGCACCGTATAGGAATTCTTCAACTGAAATAGGAGTTCTTCAATTTTTGACGTGGAAACCGGATCAAGGGCGCTGCAGGGTTCGTCAAGCAAAATTATTTCCGGCGAAACGGCCAGTACCCTGGCAATGCATAAACGCTGCTGCTGCCCGCCTGAGAGACTCAAGCCCGACACATTCAGTTTGTCTTTTACCTCATCCCAGAGATTGGCCCGTTTTAAACTGTCTATCGCTATATCTTCCAGTTCTCTTTTTTTAATTTTCGGATTATGTTCACGCACTCCAAAGGCTACATTGTCAAAAATGGACATGGGAAAAGGATTGGGCTGCTGAAAAACCATGCCGACTTTGCGGCGGATCATGACCACATCAGTTTCCGGCTTGTATATATTCTGATTATCTATATCTATATTGCCTTCCAGCCTGAAGGAAGCGACCAGGTCATTCAACCTGTTCATGCATCTTAAAAACGTGCTCTTGCCGCATCCCGAAGGTCCAATCAAACCTGTAATTGACTGCGGGTAGATTTCCATATTAATTTCTTTCAAAGCTTGAAATGACTTGTACCAGACTGACAAGTTTCTAACCTTTATTTTACATCCGTTATTTTCCATCGCCTCTTTATTCCTCCCTTAAGGTTCTGTAACGGCCCCAATGGTCAACCAGAGAATTCAAGGCAAGTATAATCACGATTAAAATCAATCCTGCGCCAAAGGCCTTATCTGGTGAGTTTCCTTCACCGGCGGGCGAGGAATAAAAAATATAGGTAGTCAGCGTGCTGCCCGTATTTTGCAGTGTAGCGAGCCAGTTCTGCGGATGCCACCAGGGCTGTGTGCCTGTTAGAGTCATGCTTCCGCCAAGGCAGAGCCAAACAATTGCCGTATCGCCGGCAATTCTTCCTATGCCTAAAACCACGCCGGTAATTATCCCGGATATGGCGGACGGCAAGACTATTTTTCTTATCGTTCTCCATTTGCTGATCCCCAGCCCGTAAGCGGCCTCTTTATAAGCGGACGGCACGGCCCTGATAGCCTCTTCAATGGATTTAATAATGAAAGGCAGCACCATCATAGACATAGTAATCGAACTGACCATAAAGCTGCGGCCAAAAGCCTTGGCGTTTGTGACTTCCTCAACCATTGTGCTGAAAAATGAAAGATGAGGATTTGTAAAAATGGCCAGGCCGAAAATAGCGAAAACAATAGTCGGCACTCCTGATAAAATGTCTATACCCATGCGTATAGGACCCACCCATAAATTTCCTTCGGTGTATTCGGCAAGATAAATTGCCGTAGCCAGAGCCCACGGCAGGGCAAATAAAGTTCCCAGGACAACCAGTAAAAATGTGCCTATAATGGGAGTAAGAATTCCTCCGGTTAGGTTTTGATTCAAACTCGGCCTGGGATCGCTGGTTATGAAATCCCAGTTTATAGCATGAATTCCTTTTAGAACAAGAAATATTACTATAAACAACAAAAGAAACAGTGTAAGCAGACCGGATAACCAGCAGGCCGCATGACCTATCGCATTTTCTCCTTTAATTGTTCTAATTATTCGAAGCGCCCCCCTGCCGCAAATTTCCCGAAACAATTCTGGAAAATAAGCTCAACAGCACACATGTCAGAAGAAGGACAGAACCGCAGGCAAATAAAGCCGATTCGCAGGCTGCGACACTCATACCTTCGGCGTTGTCCACAATGGTGGAAGCCAGCGTGCGGACGGGCTCCAGAAAGAAAACCAGCCCGTGCGCCGGATTGGGCAGGTTAGCTACGCTGCCGGTGACCATGGAAAGAGCAATTGCTTCACCTATGGCTCTGCCCGCGGCCAGTATGGCGCCGGCAACGATGCCGTTACGAGCCGCCGGAAGTATAATTTTCACTATTGTGCGCCAGTGGGATAACCCTAATGCCAGAGAAGCTTCCTTATATCTTTTCGGCGCGGATTTTATCGCGTCGCCGGCCATGGCGATAAAAATTGGTCCGATCATCATACTGAGCACAATTATTCCGGCCAAAAGACTTGTTCCATCCAGGATGCAAATTTTGATCATCCTTAAGGAAAGTTCATTGCTGATCAGATATTTGGATATAAAAGGAACTACCGTCATTAAACCGACTAAACCGTAAATTACGGAAGGGATGGCAGCTAAGAGCCTGACGGTAGATTTTAGAGGCTTTCTCAGCCAAGCCGGACATATTTCTTCGATAAAAACGGCGCAACCCAGGCCAAATGTAAAACAAAAAACTAGAGCCCCGGAAGTGGCCAAGACCGTTCCGGCAATTAGAGGCAAAGCTCCAAATCTCCATACGGGTTGATCAGCGCCGGCCTGCCACGCCTTTGAAAAGATATCATCCCAACCCCCTGAAAAAACAAAGTTAAAACCGCTGGCCTTCAATACGGGGACAGCCTTGCTGATCACGAAAAACATCACAAAGAATATAAGGATGCTGCTAAGAATGGTCAGCAGCAGGAGTATTCTTTCGATAATTATTTCTTTAAACGGCTTCCTTGGTTTAGTATAAAAGCTTGTTATAGGAGATGTCTTTTGGGGAATAAGTACGGAAGCATTTTCCTGTTCCATTTTTCCCCCTTCCTTTCTTTTATCAAAAATATCCCGCCTGTTAAAAAAACAGGCGGGATTTGCATGAGGAGCAGGTTTTATTTGATAGAAATGTATTCTTTTTTAACAATACTCTGTCCTTCTGAAGATAAGACGAAATCCAGGAAAGATTTGGCCAGCCCTGTGGGACTGCCTTTTGTCACCATGACGAAGGGGCGAACTATCTTGTATGTGCCGTTCTTGGCGTTTTCCAAGGTAGGTTCGACACCGTCCAATTTTGGCGCCTTGATGCTCGAATCTACAAAACCCATGGAAATGAATCCGACGGCGTTTTCGTTGGCGGCCACCGCCTGGCGGACTAAACCGTTTGACGCGTGCTGCTTGGCAGTGGAGACAACATTGTCCTCACCTAAAAATTTTTCTTTGAAGAAATCAAAAGTACCGGACGGTGCAGTCCGGGAATTAACTAGAATCGGAGCATTTTTACCGCCGATTTCTTTCCAGTTGGTAATCGCTCCCGTAAATATTTTTTTAACCTGTTCCGTAGTCAGTGCGCCGACCTGATTTTTCGGGTTGACAACAATCACAATGGCGTCCTTGGCAATGGTCGTAGCTACAAGACCCTTGGGGTCAGTATCTTTCAGCGCGCGCGAAACGTTGCCTATATTTACCTTGCCGTCCGCCGCATCACTAATACCAACGCCGGAACCTCCGCCGGTCACTGTAATCTGTACTTTGGGATTCTCTTTCATAAAAGTCTGCGTCAGTTCTTCCGCCAGAGGCTGCACGGACGTGGAACCACTCATCTTTAAAGAACCTGTAAGTTTTGCTGCTGCGGCGCCACCCCCGCCGGTGGTAATAACGACCGTGTTCTTGTCGCTTACCCAGTCAACTTCGGCTCCCAGAGACTCGGCTACAAATCTTAAGGGAACAACGGTGCGCCCTTTGTCTACAGCAGCGGCCACGTCCAAAGTTACAGACTTGCTGCCCACATTGGCTTCTTTTTTGCCCATCCATAAAGCTATTTCCACGTCGCCTTTCTTGGCGGTTACTTTTTGCGCCTTACCGTCCCATTTAACGGAAGCCCCGAGAGTTTCGAAAATCGCCCTCATAGGCACAAGAACTTTGCCCTGTGTAACGAATGGTTTCGAATCCATAGATAAAGCCTTGCCATTTACCAGCACGGAAATATTTCCCGCTGCAAAGGCAAGCTGTGCACACAATAACGTCAGAATTGCAACCAAAGAAACAACCAGTAAGCGATTTTTCATTAATCATCCTCCATTCATTTCATTGTGAAAATAATCACAATACGGCTATCCGGACTACTTCAACTTCCCCCCTCCTGTTAGTTGACGTATCAGGTTAATTGTAAATTTAAATTATTAATTCAATGTTGCAATTTGTTTAAGGAAGATTAATTTTACATTGAAAGAATGTAAATAAATTTGGAAAATAAGAGGTATTAGGCGGTAGAAACGGGGCTGTTTTTTAGCGCCGTAGCGGGACTGGACACGTTGATGTTCCGGCCGTAAACGAAAAAGGGCAGGTCCGTTGTCCCAGATGGATTGGAGCCTACCCTTTTCCAGGAGCGTAGTGCAATTCAGCACGTCCTCCTTTTATTATTTACCCCTTTACCTCTGATCCGCCGCCCTTAGGACCGCTTTTCAGATTAACCGGCTGCTTCCTGTAACAGCCGCCGAAAAATAACTTTGTTAAGTACTTCCTCCGTCTATTACAAGTTTTTCGCCGTGGCTTTTAATACCTGTTTATTTGAAACTTCTACTTCTTAAGGGGTCTTTGCTTACTTTCAGGTTGGTTTTGGTTTCCCAATTTCCCTCCGAATTTCAGATTACCGGTAGATAACTACTCGACTTCCCCAAGTAAAAGCTTTTATCACAACAGGTTCTTAACAGCCCCGGCTTAGCTCGCCGGTTTTTCAGAGGTACCCCTCTTACTCAGGTGGCCCCTTGTTTGAGGGTATGATTATAATACTTTATATTTTTGTTTATGTCAACAGTTAATTAATAATATTTTATAATTTTATAAAATTCCGATATATAAAATACCATATTATGTTAATAAATTTAGTTTAACATTAGAAAGAAAGGCGCTTAGAAAATGCCTTGCCGGAATAAACTGGCGCGGCATTTTTTCTTTCAGGTAAAAATTTTTTCTATCCCCATGTTAAAACTTTCTAAAATTCTTTAAAAAATTATATTGCGATTAAAGGAGTCTTGTTATTTTTGTAGAAAGAACATATAATAGAGTTAAAAGCTAACAAATATATTTCTAACAAAGGTGTTTCAACGGGATTGGACAAAGGCGTTCCAACATATTTTGGATGCGCCTTTTTTGTTTTTAAAAAAAGGGGGATGAAACATGATTGGCAAAGCAAATAAAGAAATCTCAACAGACACTGAAAACGTAAACGAATTGTTTGGTTCCAACGTATTCAGTGACGCGGTTATGAAGGAACTCCTGCCCAAGCAAGTTTACAAGGCTCTAAAGAAGACTACTGACGAAGGTGTGCCGCTGGATCCTAACGTGGCCGAGGTTGTGGCTAACGCTTTGAAAGACTGGGCTATCAAAAAAGGCGCAACCCATTACACACACTGGTTTCAACCAATGACTGCGCTTACTGCCGAAAAACATGATGCGTTTATTATTCCCCTTCCCGACGGCCGTGTACTCCTTGGATTTTCAGGCAAGGACCTGATCAAAGGGGAACCTGACGCTTCCTCTTTTCCGTCCGGCGGTCTTCGCGCTACCTTTGAGGCCAGGGGTTATACCGCCTGGGATACTACGTCTCCCGCTTTCTTTAAGGATAAGACCCTGTACATACCTACTGTTTTTGTATCTTATACCGGGGAGGTTCTGGACAAGAAAACTCCCCTTTTGCGTTCTATGGAAGCTTTATCGAAACAAGCCCTGCGGGTATTGCGGATCTTTGGCAACACCACAGCCAAAAAGGTTATCGCCACAGTAGGTCCGGAACAGGAATATTTCCTTGTTGACAAAGAACTATATAATCAGCGCCGGGATCTGATTTTAACCGGCCGGACTCTTTTCGGCGCTGTTTCTCCCAAAGGCCAGGAATTAGAAGACCAGTACTTCGGAGTAATTAAAGAGCGTGTTTCCGCCTTTATGCAGGAACTGGATGTTGAACTTTGGAAGATGGGCGTATCCGCCAAAACTAAGCATAACGAAGTTGCTCCCGCACAGTACGAACTCGCTCCCGTTTTCAACGATGTAAATGTCGGCGCCGATCATAACCATCTGGTTATGGAGACAATTAAGAAGGTAGCGCTTCACCACGGCCTGGTTGGCTTGCTTCACGAAAAGCCGTATGCCGGGATTAACGGTTCCGGCAAACATAATAACTGGTCTATGAGTACGGATGATGGTGAAAACCTCTTCGAACCCGGGGAAACTCCCCATGAAAATGCCCAATTTCTGGTTTTTCTGGCCGCTGTACTTAGGGCTGTCGATGTCTACGCGGACCTGCTGCGGGTTTCCGCCTCCTGCCCCGGCAATGACCACAGGTTAGGCGCAAATGAGGCTCCGCCGGCTATTGTCTCTGTTTTCCTCGGCGATCAACTAACCGAAATTATAGAAAAGATTGCCCATGGCGGTGAGGTCAGCAGTAAAAAAGGAAACGAGCTCACGCTTGGGGTCTCCACCCTTCCCGTTCTGCCGAAAGACAATACCGATAGGAACAGGACGTCTCCTTTTGCCTTTACCGGCGACAAATTTGAATTCCGTATGGTTGGTTCGTCACAATCCATCTCCGGACCCAACTTCGTACTAAATACCATTGTTGCGGAAACCCTGTGTGAAATTGCCGATAAGCTTGAAGGTAAGGATGCTGTCAATGCCGAAGCTCAAAAAATTGTGCAGCAAATTTTCAGGGATCACGGCCGGATTGTCTTTAACGGCAATAATTACACCAGTGAGTGGGTTAAGATTGCTGAAGAGCGCGGTCTTCCCAATTTCACTTCCACAGTAGAGGCTCTTCCAACACTGACAAATGATAGAAACGTCAAGTTATTTGAAAAGCACGGAGTTTTAAACAGGACTGAACTGGAAGCACGCAGGGATATAGTACTGGAAAATTATATCAAAACCATAAATATCGAGGCCTTGACTGCCCTGGAAATGGCCAGGCGGCAGATTCTGCCCGCCGGTATTACATTCGCCTCCAGGTTGGCCGATTCTATTAACTCCGTGAAAGCAACCGGGATAGAGGTCCTTACCAGCGCTCAGGGAGAACTGCTTCAAGAAGTTTCCTCCGCCCTGGCGTCATTGAAGAAGAATATAAACGCCCTTGAGAAGGCCCAGGCTGAGGCCGAAAAAATGCATGGCGACGTATACAAACAGGCTCAATTTTACAGGGATTCCGTATTTGCAGCAATTAATACCCTGCGGATTGACGCCGACAATCTTGAAACCATGGTTGACAAAAACCTCTGGCCTTTCCCCACCTATGCAGATTTGCTGTTTAACCTGTAACCTTTAAGCTGATAACTTGTAACTATTCAGGCTGTTAGGCTGTAGGCTGTAGGCTGTAGGCAATTAGGCTGTAGGCTGTAGCCTGTAGAAGTTCGGCTTGGCCAGCCGCTTGGGTTATACAAATGAGTTGGATGTTCCCGAATGCGACTCGAAAATGGNNGAGACCGAGAAGGTTCTGAGCGCCTTGATTCGGTCAATGCGTGACTAACAGCCTACAGCCTACAGCCTAAACAACCTGAGTAGTAACGATAACTTTACAATCGGTCGGTCACCGGAGCCGGCCACGAATAACAAGCCTTCTATTAGAAAAGTAGGAGGCTTGTTTTTTTAATTGTTTTATAAAAAAATTCCTTGATTCATGTTATCGTATATGATAACATGCTGATGAGTGAACCATACGTAAAGCCTATAAAGGGTAAGGACCTTTTTGAACTGAGAATCAAATTCGCGTCGAACGTTAGTAGGGTATTCTATTTTGCATACCGGCAGATTATGAAAGAAGGTGTGACAATGGGTAAAGCAGAAGCAAAGTTTTCCGAAGTGAGAGAATTTTTAATGAAGGATAAAGAATTCAAGGCAGAGTATGAAAAGCTGAAACCGCGCTATGATGTCATTTCGCAAATCATTGAAGCGCGAACCAGCCAAAATATTACCCAGGAAGAATTAGCGCTTCGGGTTGGGACCCAG
This sequence comes from Firmicutes bacterium UBA4049, assembly GCA_002382755.1. GTDB lineage: Bacteria > Bacillota > Desulfotomaculia > Desulfotomaculales > Nap2-2B > 46-80. The sequence continues at coordinate 12,132 of DFZT01000060.1, forward strand.
AAATCCAACATCAGCCGCCTGGAAAGCGGAACGTACAATCCGTCACTGGACTTTCTGTCCAAGATTGCCCGCTCCCTTGGGAAAGATGTACAGGTTATATTGAAATAATATAAATAATTAAGCCAACACCTTATGACTTTCGTTTGAAAAGATTCTAACGAGACAGCAATAGGCACAAGGGCTTTTGGACAAATTGTGGTGCCGAAGGTGGGAGTTGAACCCACACGATGTTGCCACCGGCGGATTTTGAGTCCGCTGCGTCTGCCAATTCCGCCACTTCGGCGCATCTTTTTCAAACATGCACTTATGATGCTACCATAGCAAAAAATAGTTGTCAACATAGTGGCGGGCTTAGCTAAGGAGATCAGTCGAGGTTTTCGTACTTGGCAAATATTTTTCCGCACTTGCAGCCGTAAGTCACCAGGTGGTTGTTCAGGCGCTCCTGGATGCTAAGTATTCTTACCTTGCTCTGCAGGCCGTAAAGCATTTCTCCGCACCAGGGGCAGTTGTAGCCGGAAACGAGATTTCTCGCCTTAACGGTACAAAATCCTGGCATTTTTGTCGCTTCCACGGTATAATCAGAGAAACCGAACCGTGATATCCGGTACCGGTCAAGGACAGCGCGTATTGTTTTCAGCATTCTGTTTCTTGCCGAACCGGTTTGCGTATTTAAAAAAACTTCAACTGCCGTCCTGATTACTTCTTGATCTTCAACTGAAGGAAATTGGTAAACCTGCATGCCGCATGTCCTTTCCGAGAGTGTATCTGAATGCGGTTATCAGCTGTTAAGAAAAAGGGGCCTATTTAAACAGTTTTGCACTTTTTTTCTTCTTTAATACAAAGGACGGGCCAACCTATAGAATATTCTACCACGGTCAATCTTATCGGGACAAGTTTGGGTATACATGCAGTAATCATTTTTTAAAAAAGTTTTAGAACAAGAAGATGTGAATAGATTTTTTAGAAATAATAATAACAACGGGGGCGTTTTGAATAGACAGAAAAAAGCTGCGGGTGCTGGTTTTATTCGGCGGACGTTCGGGGGAGCATGAGGTTTCCGTCCAGTCCGGTTCTGCTGTATTAAACGCTTTGGACAGGCAAAAATATGAAGTGATTCCCGTCAATATCGACAAGGATGGAAGGTGGCTCATAAGCGCGGGCACTCCTGATGTTTTGGACAATAAGGATAATGATATGCCGGTAGCTTTGCTTGGCGACCCTTTTGTAAAAGGGCTGGTTCAAACTGAAACTTTTCAGGAAAGCGCCGGCTTGGCCGGTGAGGTTGATCTGGTTTTCCCGGTTCTTCACGGGACATATGGCGAGGATGGAACTGTCCAGGGCCTTCTTGAAATGGCGGACCTGCCTTATGTCGGGGCCGGTGTATTAGCTTCCGCCGTAGGGATGGATAAGGTTATCATGAAGAAAGTTTTCGCCCAGGAGGGCATCCCGCAACCCCGTTTCTGGCATTGCCTGCGCGGCGAATGGGAAAGAAAAAGGGATTTTGTAATCGGCGAAGTGGAAAGAATTTTTGCCTACCCCTTGTTTATCAAGCCCGCCAATCTGGGTTCCAGTGTGGGGATATCCAAAGCCCACAACCGCCAGGAGCTTGTTGATGCGTTTGACCTGGCCTTAAAATTTGACCGGAAAGCAATCGTCGAGGAATTTATCGACGGCAGGGAGATAGAAGTAGCTGTGCTGGGAAATGACGATCCCATAGCCTCTGTTCCCGGGGAGATCTTTTCTCTTAAGGAATATTACGATTATGAAGCAAAGTACGGGGACGGCCTGTCAAACTGGAAGGCGCCCGCCGAAATACCGGATGAAACAGCCAGGACTATTCAGGAACTGGCCGTTGCCGCCTTCAAATCTATAGACTGCGCGGGCATGGCCCGGGTGGACTTTTTTATTGCACGGGGCAGCAATCAGGTTTATGTGAATGAAATTAACACAATACCGGGATTTACCCGTTTCAGCATGTACCCGAAGCTTTGGGAGCTTAGCGGGATAGGTTTTACGGAATTGCTGGACCGGCTCGTCGATTTGGCTCTTGAAAAACACCAGGAGAAGAAAAGGAACCAGACTTCTTTTGGCCTTTGACCATGAACAGGGGTAGCAAACTATGTATTTTCCCGTGTCCGGTGTCCATGTTTTACCCCTTGTCCCACCGGCGGTAGCTTTTGCTATCTCTACACTGGCGACAGGAGCGGGAATTGCCGGTACCTTTTTAATACTGCCCTTTATGGTAAGCGTGCTGGGTTATACAAGCCCGGCTGCGACTCCGACCAATTTCATCTGCAACCTTGTGGCGTCGCCTGGCGGGATGGTTCGTTTCATAAAGGAGGGGCGGATGAACTGGCCTCTTACCTGGGTCATTGTCTCGGGGACCATCCCCGGGGTATTTGCAGGCGCCTGGATTCGAGTTGTTTTTTTGCCTGACGCGAAAACTTTTAAACTGTTTATGGGCATTGTGCTGCTTGGTTTGGGCGCTTACCAGCTTATTAACTCCGGAAAGAGACACGGGAAGGGTGTATTGGAAAATAAGTTCCTGGAAAGGATAAAAAATAAGCCGGGCGGTAAATTAGTGTCCGGAATTCCTCCGGGGCTGGCGATTAAAACCGTCCTGCTGTCATTTAAAAGAATTGATTATGATTTTTGGGGAGAAATATATTCTTTTAACCCCTTAATGCTTTTTGGAATAGCTCTGGCAGTGGGGCTGGTCGGAGGCGTTTACGGGATTAGCGGGGCCGCCATTATTGCCCCTGTTTGTGTTTCGGTTTTAAAGCTGCCTGTCTATACGATAGCGGGGTCTACACTGGCGGGCAACTTTTTAACATCAATAGCGGGTATAGCCAGTTATTATTTCTTTTTTTCTTCAACAAGGCTGCAGGGCAATTTTGCGCCCGACTGGTTATTGGGAGTATTATTCGGTTTGGGCGGGTTTTTAGGCACATACTCGGGCGCCTACCTGCAGAAGTTTCTGCCGGAGCGGTTGATAACTATCATCCTGGGCAGCCTGATTGTTATTCTGGCTGTAATCTATATCACAGGTTATTTTACTTAATTTGATAAGCTTTTCTTATAAAAGATTTTAAGGGGGGTATCGGGCCGATGGTTTTCCGGGACAGGATTGAAGCAGGGACAATGCTTGCGGAAGCAATTCTGAAAAGTTCTTTCAATAACGGCGTCGTTTTAGCCATACCCCGCGGGGGTGTTGTGGTCGGAGCTCAGGTAGCCCGCATACTGAAGGCTCCTCTTGATCTTATAATTCCCCGTAAAATAGGGACCTTTCACAATCCGGAGGCGGCCGTGGGCGCAGTTGCCCAGGACGGGACAGCGATTTACAATCACAGCGTTTTGAAGATGATGGGCCTTAGGGAAGATGATTTGCAGGACGTTATCGGCGAACAGGTTGAAGAAATCCGCCGCCGGATGAAAATGTACCGGGGGCAGGAAGACTATCCGTCCTATGACAACAAACAGGTGGTCCTGGTCGACGACGGCATAGCCACGGGGTATACCGTGATGGCGGCTTTGCGTTCGGTAAGAAAAATGTTTTCCTTGAAAAAATTGATTCTGGCGGTTCCGGTGGCGCCCGCCGACACGCTGGACGTTTTAAGAAGTGAAGTTGATGAAGTAATCTGTCTTTTCACGCCGGAGGTTTTTTACGCCGTGGGGCAGTTTTACATGGATTTTTCACAGGTCAGCGACGAAGAAGTCATTCAGCTGCTCAGGGAACTGTCAGCTTTGCGCCAGTAAAGGGATAAGAATGAAACTTTTGTTTATACTATTGCTAGTTTAAACAAGCTTACCTTTGGAGGTGCAAAATTGAAGACAATTGCTGTTGAAGACACGCTGGGAAATGTCAGGGACTACCTGGAAAAGTCCGGCTACAAGGTAGTCAAGTTCACCGGGCAGGAAGATGCGGACGCATACGTAATCAGCGGAATGGACGACGATGTGATGGGCATGCAGGATATTATGACTGAAGCTCCCGTAATTGACGCGGACGGAAAAACACCTGAAGAAATCTTAAGCAATTTAAGGGAACTGGATTGGATGTAAAACTGAAGATTTAGCTTTATGTGGAGGAAGGAGTTAGGTTTTTACGCCTAACTCCTTTTTTACGCCTAACTCCTTTTTGGTACACCAGTATTTAATTATCCTGGGTTATGCTGACTTCTCTGACCAGTTCTTCTCCCGAACAATGGTTAATCGCCTGCATAATGCCCTGAACGATCAGATCGGCCATGCTCATGACAAGGTTCAGCCGGGTGTTCTGGAGAACAAGGTATTCCATAAATCCGCCTATGTTAACGACTCCGGTGATATGTATTTCTCCTACCGGGGGGAGGTTTTTGTTAACCCCGGCCCCCGGCTGTAAAGAACCATTTCCAATGTTAATGCAGCCGACGTTCTCCTGGTTGCCCAGGCAGGCGTCGATCGCGATTATAAACGGGTTTTCGTAGGTTTTCCGGATTTCTTCCAGCCTTTGCTCCAGGTTGCTGGCGTGTACCGGTTTATCCAGCGTGCCATATACATCGAAATAATCCTGCTCTATGGCGGAAAGTTTGCTCCCCACCAAAGGGCCGAGACAATCTCCGGTAGAACGGTCCGTTCCAATGCAAAGCAGTACTTTGGGGGAGTTGTTCAAGGCGGCGTTTCCGTTCAGCCTGCTTGCCAGGTCCCAGCCGAATTTGATGGCCGCGAAAGGTTCTTCCAGGTGTATCCTGGTCCGGGTATTTGCCGCTTCGGTTTTCTGGTTCAATTCAAGACCCTCCAAAAAAGCTCCTCCTTAAAACAAAACTATTAAATAATATTTCCAAAGATAACCTTAAATATTCCTTTTTTGCATATACATAACCGGGGGATTGTTTTGAGGGAAAATAAAAATTTTCCGCTTCTGATTAAAATTGCAATGGTCTATGCGGGCACGGTAATCGGAGCGGGGTTTGCTTCCGGCCAGGAATTAATGCAGTTTTTTATGGTTTTTGGATCGAAGGGGCTGTGGGGGATAGCGCTGGCCACCGTGCTGTTTATCTACCTGGGAGCGATGATCATGCTCCTGGCCACGAAGCTGCGGACGGCCAATTATGTTGAACTACTCCAGCGCCTGATGGGAAAGCGGGCGGCCGGGCTGATGGATCTGCTTACCCTGATTATGCTCCCGGGCGGCCTTGTGGTCATGCTTGCAGGCAGCGGGGCGGTTTTTGCCGAACAGCTAGGCCTGCCCAACTGGCAGGGTACAATGCTGGCGGTTTTAATAACTTGCATTGTTCTAATCAAAGGGCTGCCGGGGATATTGAATTTCAACCTCGTTCTCGTCCCTTTAAAAATCGTCGTTCTCGCGGCAGTGTCGTTTTTGGCCATCCAGCATCAGGGAGGCCTGCCCAGTCCTTTTCCGGAGCTTCTGGAATACAAAAGGGTGGCCGCAAACTGGGGCTGGTCGAGCATCCTGTATGTTTCCTACAACATGGTCGTTCCTGTCGCTCTGCTGTCTTCTTTGGGGAGATCCGTTCCGCTTAAAACAGGCGTCGCCGGAGGCGCTTTGGGAGGGCTGATCCTTGGGGTTACGGCGGGGATGATTACCCTGGCGGGCTTGTCGTTCTACCCGTCGGTGCTGAACTGCCAGGTGCCCGTCCTGTTTATTTCGCGACCGGCGGGGTTGATTCTGCAGTCCGTGCTCGGCGTGCTGATCTGGATAGCCATTCTGACAACAACTATTGCCGATGCGCACGGGCTGGCCAGCCGCCTTGCCCCGGGGGAGGGGATAGGCTACAAGGTGGTGGGGATTGGAGCCACCCTGATCTCGATACCGTTGGCCAGCCTTAATTTCAATTTTCTGGTCCGGCTGCTTTANNATTAGGATCAGCCAAGCCAGACGCTTAAGTTTTTCAGCCGGGGATCTTTGATCCAGAACTGGATGGCCGGGCCGTGATCCAGCAGGAACTCGCTCTTGCTGTCGCTCAAGTTTTCTTTTCTTAGCCCGTCAATAATGGTTTCGCAGATATCTTCCATCAGGCGGTATTTTTTAGCGCTGTCGATTGTGGTCACCGTCTTGAGGATCGTCTGGTAGATATTTTCTCCCAGTATGGGCAGGTCCCGGACGGCTCTGTGCATCCATTTAAAATACGGCATATATCTTTTGTTGATCAGGAAGACCAGGGAAATTACGTCCGAATAGAACTTGCTTTCGGCGTACTGGGCCGCGACGTATTCATGTCTTCGGGCGCAGCGCATGTAGTTGTACTGGCCGTTTTGCGCAATGGCCATGCACCTGGCGGCCATTTTTTTCAGCCTGATGTCTTCGGGGTAAAATTCCAGCAGTTTATTCCTGAAATAAGTAAACTCGCCCAGGGGATCATAAAAGACCTTGCCGTTTGTGCAGGCTGCCAGGTATCTTTCGGGAAGGTTGAACCACTCGTTTATTTTTTCCGGCAGGCGTGCAATGCCGATGAACTTTTTGTAAAACTCGCCGATTTCGAAGACCCCGACTCTGCCCTCCCCAAATTCGCTGACTATCCTTTCGAACCCTTCAAAATCTCCGGGGAGGTTGTCGTATTCTTTTTGCAGCTGCTGTCCGATCTGTTCATAGTCGTCTTTGGTCAGCCAGAGGCAAAAAGAGGGGCCCCAGTCGTGGTCCCTGGAAATTTCGTCGTCAAATCCGTAGCATTCCGAGCCGTCCCCTACAAGCCCCGCCGCTATCCTGTCCTTGAAGCCGGCGAATTTCCGGTTGATCATCGGGAGCCCGTACTTGATAAAATATTTCTCGCAAAGTTCCAGGCCTTTCATAAGTGCCTCCACTTTTCCAATCTAGCTTTTCTGGAGTAGTTCGATCAGTTTTTTAATATTCTGGTCGAGGGACTCCATCCGCCAGTCCGGTGTGTCTATTTTGCTGAATAATTCCTTTGATTTCCGGAAATTTTCTAAAGCGCTTTGATGATTGTTATCCATCGCGTTGATATACGCTATGTTGCTGTACTGCATGGCCATGCCCCAGATATCGCCAAGTTGACTGTAAAGCGCCATTGATTCATCGTAAAATTTAAGGGCTTGCTCACTTTCCTGTCTGTCCCGGTAGGTGCTGCCGATGTTCATCAACTGGGCCGCGATTGCCGTTTGATCGCCCAGTTCTTTGAAAATCTCCAGCGCTTTGGTAAAGTAGCCTTCCGCCTGGCTGCTCCTGTTCATCCGGGCGAGGATAAGCCCCATATTGTTCAGCTGGCTGCCGACGCCTCTTTTGTAGCCTGCTTCTTTGTATTTTAAAAGAGCCTGTCCGAAGTACTTCAAGGCGTATTCCGTTTCCCCCAGGTCCTGGTGGACTGTTCCGATGCTGCACAACTGATCGGCCTCGTCCTTAATGTGCCCGGTTTCTTTGAAAATCGCCAGCGCATCCAGGTAGTAATTCAGGGCGGCTTGAGGATCATTTCTGGCGCTTTCCACAAAGCCCAGGTTGCCCAGAAAAATTCCTTCAAACCACCTGTCTTTTTCATCCCTGGCCAGTTCCAGGCCCAGAAAGAAGGCCTCCTCGGCCTCATCCAGCCGCAAAAGAGAGAAAAAAGAGTTGCCCTGGTTAAGGTAAGCCGGCAGGGTGTGGCATTCTGCTATGGAAAGCGAATAAATTCTGGCTGCTTCCGCAAATTTTTTATCTTTGAATAACCCTTCCGCTTCCTCGAATAATTTTTGTGCTTCCGGGTTCATATTAATCCTCCTCGTATAATGAATTTAGGACCACCGGACAACCCGAATTCCAGTTAAGGAACTATATGGATAGGCCGGATGGTTTGGGAACCGGTTCCCTTAAATACGGGTGCCGAGGCCAATGAAATCAAATACCAGAATTCACAGCAGGTACGATAACGGTACCGGTCATGCGCGCGAATACTGTATTGTGGAATTGCTATTTGAAGGTAGTTGGCCAACAGTGCCTT
>DFZT01000075.1:0-1984 GCA_002382755.1 Firmicutes bacterium UBA4049
GGGTTATTTTTCGTGTAAACCTTGCAAATTCCAAGTTTTCGAGCTAAAATGATAGAAAATAACAGAAATGGAGCTTTTGCTTTGAAGACAGTTGTCAGCGTGAGCCTTGGTTCGTCCACGAGGGATCATAAGGCGCAGGCGGAACTGCTCGGGGAACAGTTTGAAGTCAGCAGGCTGGGAACAGACGGTGATTTTAAAAAGGCAATCCGTGTCTTAAAAGACCTGGACGGCAAAGTAGACGCAATCGACCTGGGAGGAATTGACATTTACCTGTACGCCGGCAAAAAACGTTACGCCATCAAAGACGCTCTGAAACTGGCCGGGGCTGTTCAAAAAACCCCAGTTGTAGACGGAAGCGGCCTTAAAAATACTCTTGAGCGTCAAACAATAGCTTACCTGAAAGAAAACACCGATCTCCTGCCTGCCGGAACGCCGGTTCTGATGGTCAGCGGGGCGGATCGATTCGGTATCAATTCTAAAAAACCCTGGGATCAGATAAAACCGGAAGAATATACGAAACTTCTTGAAAAACTGCATTTTACACCTCGCTTTAAACAACTGCAGTAAGGTGTTAAGGTATAAAAAAAATGAAGCGGTTAAGCAGGCTTTTACTGTTTGTTGTTATCTTGTGCTTCCTGTCACTGTTGGCTTATGCCGGATGCTGGTATAAAATATTGCCGGAAAATGGACAGCCTTCGGTTACACCCGGAACCGGCGGTATAAAGAATATGCTCCCTTTTATACTCCGGCTGCAACCAAATAAAGACCGGAACACAAATACAACTCCCGTCAAACGGGAAACAGAGGATGAAACACCTTCCGGCGCCTTAAACGGAAGCGCTTCAGACAAAGAGAAACAAATTGAAGCATACTATACACAAAAGCTCAGCGCCGTCGCATCCGGCTACCGGCAAAAACTGAACAGCCTGGAAGCGGAGGGGATTAGCGAATACAACAAGGTCCGTGAAAAAAAGGAAAAAGCATCCCTGGTTGGCCTTGCCTTGAAGTATATATCTGCCGGAAGGGCGCTGGAAGCGCAGTGCGATGCGGAAATTAATCCGATCCTCAACGAATACAAGGCCGAATTAAGAAAGAATTCCCTTCCTGAGTACGCCGCAGAAAATGCCGAAAAAGAATACAAAAAAGCAAAAGCAGCCAGGGAAAAGCAGATCCTGTCATCTGCCGCAAAATATATTGGACAGCCTTAACGATGTCTTATAAAAAAAGTTTAAAGCATTCAGAATTTTTTCATTGCTTTACAGAGCTTTATAGAAACCGGGGGACCAGGGTTGGATTATGATGTTATCGTAACGGGCGGCGGGCCTATTGGCTGCTCCGCAGCAAGAGATATTGCGGCGAAGGGCTATCAAGTTCTTGTTCTGGAAGAGCACCGGAAAATAGGGGAACCGGTGCAGTGTTCCGGTTTGATCAGCGAAAGGGCGCTTGAAATATCGCGTGTTTCTCACAATGTGGTCCTGAACAGTCTTAAAGGCGCTGTTGTTCACGCCCCGAACAAAAATATTCTCAACCTTAAAGGAGACAGGGTTTACGGAATTGTTGTGGACAGGGGGGCTTTTGACAGGGACCTTGCCGGACAGGCTGCCGGAGCGGGAGCAAAGATCTGTTGCGGCAAAAGGGTTGTTTCATTTGACTGCTTAACTGACGGACTCAAAGTAAACACAACATCTAAAGAAGGCAGCAGCTGTACTTTTACGTGCAGGCTCCTAATCGGCGCCGATGGATATAATTCCGCAGTGGCCAGACTGCTGGACCTGCCGCCGGCGCAGGAAAAAGTCAGCCTTTTTGCCGCCGAGGCATCGCTTCCCGGTTTTGACGGCCAGCTTGCCCACATCTTCCTTGACCACATGCTTGCTCCCGGCTGGTTCGGCTGGCTGATACCGGTCAGAAAAAATATTGCCAGGGTGGGAATAGGGCGTTCTCCCTTGATGAATAATGAGATGAACCATGATTGGAAGGGAAGCCC
>DFZT01000075.1:2056-2715 GCA_002382755.1 Firmicutes bacterium UBA4049
GGATTGAGGGGGGCGTCCTTCTGCGCGGCGACTGCTCTAGAAGCGCTGCAAAAAAATGATTTCAGCAGGGCTTTTCTTAAAAAATACCAGGATGCCTGGGACGAGGATTTCGGCCCGGAAATAAGCTGCGGTTTGAAACACAGGGAAACATTCCTGGACATGGACAACCGGGAAATCGAATTTTTAATTGGTTTCCTTAACAAGCCATACTGGCGGAAGATAATTCTCAAATACGGCGATCTCGACTATCACTCGCGTTTAGCCGCCAAGCTCTCCCTAGCGCCGCCCTGGGCGAGCCGTTTTTTAGGAAACGGCTTGAAACTTCTGCTGCGGGGATTGGTACAGGCTGCAGAATACCGCTATTAATTTATCAAATAAATTTTTAACATAATCAATTTTAACATAATCATAGCTAAGAAAAAAAACCACCGCTAGGTGGTTTTTTGCCACTATTTGCCTTTTTGGTTAAATCGACTAGAGTATCTCAATTATTTTAGTTACAACGATAAAACCAAAAACAATAAGCAGGGGTATAACTGCAGCGTTTAGGACATTGTTAAATGCCCCGGCATAACTTACGCTGCCGCTGCCTCCCAACTGCACATCCTGCGCCCCCGCCAGTTCCTTGGCGATAAGCAGGAAGATCAGAGCCAAGGTCG
>DFZT01000029.1:0-26739 GCA_002382755.1 Firmicutes bacterium UBA4049
TGGGAAGTCAGTCCATAGATCTCCTCCTTGGGAAACCCTCTGGTTGCCCGATAGATCAAAACCGCCACTTCGTCGGCCAGTTCAAACGCTCTGAGCTTCGTATGGTCACGCATAATTTCCTCCTACAGCCTACAGCCTACAGCCTACAGCCTACAGCCTAACAGCCTGAATAGTTACCTTGGATAAATAATTTTGAGATCGATTTTTTTAGTCAACAATGCCTGCCCAGCAAGATATAAGAGAGCTCCCATTGCAAAAATAAAGATCAAGAAATTAACAAGACTCCCTAGAAAAGGCACATAGGAAACAGCCTTAATCAAAGCAACACCGATTAAAACAGATATAATCAGCGAAGTTTTCATACTCTTGTTGATTAATCGCAGAATATACGCCCCGATAAGCAGACCGGCAAATATTTTTCCAAGAAAAGCTCCGGCTATAATAAACAATCCATATCCGAAAAGTACGGCGCCGCCGGTATAAGATCCTATAACGGTTACGAAAAGCAGTATAGTTAAAATTGGGCCGGCTATAAGAACAGCCAGACCGAACAGCAAGCTTTTCCCGGGCTGGGTTTTAAGAATTTCCGCTCCTTTTATTACGGGGCCCGGTAAAAAGAGAGCGAAAATTAACGAGAAAATCAGTAATGAAACCCAACCAATAATTTCTTGTTTTACTCTGTTTTGAGAAGCCTCTACCTTCTGAGGAATAACTGGAAGTTGCTTTACACTGCCTTCTATGATCGCACCTTGCTCTATGTCGGCTTGAGCAGAAGACCTGTAAATAAGATCTCCGCCAATCTTAGCGCCTTTTAAAACCGTCACATGGTTGGCATCAAGAATAACGTTGCGATTTATGACTCCGGAAATCGTCACTGTATTCGCCGCGCCTCTGAAGTTCCCTGATATTTTTCCGTCTACACGCATATTTTCGGCGGCCGCCAGTACATTTCCACCAGTTACACTTCCACTTGCAAACGAAAGATACCTTGACGCAGCCATGGCATTTCCGGCTACGTTTCCGTTAACATTGATTGACTCGCCCGCCGCTCTAAGACTTTGATCGATCCGGCCTTCCATATAAATATTGCGTCCAGCAGCAAAAAGATCCCTTCGCAGGTTCCCCTGTATCCAGATATCGCTTCCAGCCGCAAAAAAGTCACCGCTGATCGAACCCTGCATTGTGATACTGTTCCCTGCTGCAAAGTAATCGTCATCAATTATTTTTTCCGAAGGTATTGTTATAGCGCCCTTGTATTCTTTGTATTCCTGTGCCAATACAGCGCCAATGAACCCAAATAAAAGAAACAGTATCAAAGACGTCAGAAGAAGCATTCTTACCTTTAAACGCATAAATCCCCCCTTTCTTTCTATTAATTTAGTTTTCTTATCATGATCCTGAATTTGGTTATTTATTCTCTTACACAGTGGCGCTCTTGCTGACATATCCGCTTTCCTTAACCTTTGCCTGAGCGGCGGCCAGTCGTGCGATAGGCACTCTGAAAGGAGAGCAGCTGACGTAGTTTAAGCCGACAAGGTGGCAGAATTCCACAGAGTTGGCTTCGCCGCCGTGCTCGCCGCAGATGCCGATGAGGAGTCCGGGCTTGACTGCACGGGCGTCTTCCACGCAAAGTCTCATCAGTTTGCCGACGCCTTTTCTGTCTAAGACTACGAACGGGTCGTCCGGCAGGATCTTTTTCTCTACGTATTCGTGCAGGAATTTACCCTCGGCGTCGTCTCTGGAGAAGCCGAAGGTCGTCTGGGTCAGGTCGTTTGTGCCGAAGGAGAAGAACTCCGCTTCTTCAGCTATTTCAGCCGCGGTTAATGCTGCTCTGGGTACTTCGATCATTGTGCCGACGCTGTATTCAAAGTCAATTCCAGTCTCTTTCTTTACCTGCGCGGCTACTTCGTTTACATCAGCTTTGGTGATTTTAAGTTCGTTGATGTCGCCGACCAGGGGTATTTCAACTTCCGGAATTACACGCACGCCTTCTTTGGTAAGCTGTGCAGTTGCCTGGAAGATTGCCCTGGCCTGCATTTTGTATATCTCGGGGAAGGTGATGCCTAAGCGGCAGCCGCGGTGCCCGAGCATGGGGTTGAATTCGTGCAGGGCGCGTACTTTTTTAAGGATTACTTCTTTTGCTTCGATTTCTTTGGAATCGCCGTTTGTTGCGCGCAGTACGGCAAGCTCGATGGCCAGTTCTTCGCCGTTGGGCAGGAATTCATGCAGCGGCGGGTCTAAAAGCCGGATGGTTACGGGCAGGTCGTGCATGATCTTGAGGATTTCGTAGAAGTCTCCCTGCTGTACGGGCAGAAGCTTCGCCAGGGCTTTTTCTCTGTCTTCCAGCGTATCGGACATGATCATTTCCTGGACTACGGGTATGCGATCGGGCGCCATGAACATGTGCTCGGTGCGGCACAGGCCGATGCCTTCGGCGCCGAATTCCCTGGCTCTGGCGGAGTCTGTCGGGTTGTCGGCGTTGGCTCTGACACCAATTGTCCGGATCTGGTCGGCCCAGTCGAGGATCTCCTGGAATTCTCCGGTGATCTCGGGGTCGATCATGGGAACTTCGCCTTTCATTACCTGGCCGGCGGCGCCGTCAATGGAGATCAGGTCGCCTTTTTTGATGATGATGCCGGTGTTTTTAACTTTGAATTCCTGGGCGGTGTAGTCGATTGCTAATGATTCACAGCCGCAGACGCAGGGTTTGCCCATGCCTCTGGCGACTACTGCGGCATGGCTGGTCATTCCGCCGCGGGAGGTGAGGATGCCCTGGGCGGCGACGATGCCGTGGATATCGTCAGGGGTGGTCTCTGTTCTGACAAGGATTACTTTTTCTCCTTCTTTGCCGAGTTTTTCGGCTTCGTCGGCGCTGAAGACTACTTTGCCGCTGGCCGCGCCCGGTGAGGCCGGCAGGCCTTTGGCGACGACGTCGAGTTTGGCGCTGGGGTCGATCCGCCGGTGCAGCAGGTTGTCCAGGTGGGCGGGTTCGACTCTTAAGATGCCTTCTTCTTTGGAGATAAGACCTTCTTTAACCATGTCGACGGCTATTTTCATGGCCGCCTGGGCGGTGCGCTTGCCGTTTCTGGTCTGCAGCATGAATAGTTTGCCGCGCTCAATGGTGAATTCGACGTCTTGCATGTTCTGATAGTGTTTCTCTAAGAGTAAGCAGGTGTCTGCGAATTGCTGGTAGACTTCCGGCATTTCGTCTTTGAGTTTGGAAATGGGCATTGGTGTGCGGATTCCGGCGACGACGTCTTCACCCTGGGCGTTGATCAGGTATTCGCCGTAGAGGGTGTTCTCTCCGGTGGAGGGGTTTCTGGTGAAAGCTACGCCGGTGGCGCAGTCATTGCCCAGATTTCCGAAGGCCATCATTTGGATGTTTACGGCTGTGCCCAGTGTGTCGGGGATTTTGTTGATCTTTCTGTAGACGACTGCCCGGGCGCCGTTCCAGGAGTTGAAGACTGCGTATACTGCCTTGAAGAGCTGCTCCATGGGGTCCTGGGGGAAGGAACTGCCGGTCTCTTCTTGATAGATTTTTTTGTAGCCGGCGATTACTTCACGCCAGTCTTCGGCGGTGAGCAGGTGGTCGAAGGCGACTTCTTTTTTCTTTTTCTGTTCATCTAAGATGTGTTCGAATTTATGGTGCTCGATGCCCATGACGACTCCGCCGAACATGTTGATGAATCTGCGGTAGCAGTCTAAGGCAAAACGTTCGTCGTTGGTGCTTTTGGCTAGTTCGGCTGCGGTTTCGTCGTTTAGACCCAGGTTTAAAACTGTGTCCATCATGCCGGGCATGGAGATTACGGCGCCGGAACGTACGCTTAACAGCAGCGGGTTCTTGGGGTCACCGAATTCCTTGCCGGTGTCCTGCTCTAAGACGGCCAGTTTTTCTTTTACCTGGTCTTCCATTCCGGGCGGGAATTTTCTATCATAGTCGTAAAATTCGTTGCATGCTTCGGTGGTAATGATTATTCCAGGAGGTACGGGCAGCCCTATGTTGGTCATTTCACACAGGTTCGCTCCTTTGCCGCCTAGAAGGCTCTTCATGTCTGCTCTGCCTTCTCTAAATAGGTAAACGTATTTCTTTGCCATTTCTTTCACCTCTATAGTAAATTTCCAATACCTCGCTGGCTGTTTCCTCTACTGCCTTATTGGTTACATCGATTACCTTGCAGTTTAATTTTTCCATAATATCTTTGGCATATTCCAATTCCTTTAAAATACGCTCCATTTTAACATAATCGGCATTGGCGGTTAACTCCAAAGCCCTTAAGCGTTCCTGACGAATTTCGTGAAGCTGCTGAGGAAGAATTGTTAAACCAATAACTTTATGCGGCGGTAGTTTAAATATTTCATCAGGAGGAATAACTTCGGGCGTAAGAGGTACGTTTGCGGCCTTAATCCTTTTATGGGCAAGATACGTACACAATGGTGTTTTCGATGTCCTGCTGACCCCTATGATTACCAAATCAGCCTTGAGCAAACCCCGGGAATCTTTTCCGTCATCGTATTGCACAGCAAAATCAATAGCTTCAACCTTTCGGAAATACTCTTCGTCAACTTTCCGGACAAGGCCCGGTTCCAACCTTGGAGGTTTCCCCTCTATCTTACCCAGAGCATCCAACATTGGAGTCATAATATCTACGGTTGGAATTCCGTATTTGAGGGCTTCAGCTTCCAGTATTTCTCTTAAACCAGGCAGAATAAGTGTATATACTATCATACTGGAAAATGCGCTGGCCTCCGCAACAATTTCCGGAATCTCTTCCGGGTTGTTTACATAAGGCACCTTGCGAATATTAGCTTTTCCGGAATTAAATTGGCTGGCTGCAGCCAGGGCCACCAGTTCGGCTGTTTCACCGATTGAATCTGAAATGATATAGATGACCGGCCTGGTTTTTTGCTCTGCACTAATAACTACCCCTCCCTTCTTCTATTCACTCAAACCTACAAATAAACGAATAATGTTTGTCTTTGAAAAACGGCCAATTACCTCCACTCCCTGGCCGCCTTTGCCGTCAGGTATCGACCGGACCAGCGGAACGGCGTCAATCTCGTGTGCAATCAGTTTTTGGGCTGCAGCCCAGACAGATTCGTCAGGTTCGACGGTAATTATATTTGGCCAGCGTGTCATTATTACACTCACCGGAAGTTTGTGAATATCCTGACTTCCCATTGTACTCTTCAGCAAGTCCTTGCGGGAAATAACCCCTTCCAGGAATCCCCCCTCTTTGACAACAAATAATGTCCCGACATCTTCGGTAAAAATCGTCACTATTGCGTCATAAACCGAACAATGTTCCGGAACAACAACGGGAACCGATTTTACATCTCCTACCTTAATCTGGTGTAATTTCTCGGCAATAACCCTGTTCGGGGTTTTTCCGCTGTAGTAATACCCAACCCTTGGCCTTGCGCCTAAAAGGCCCGTCATTGTCAATACAGCCATATCAGGACGCAAAGTGGCCCTAGTCAGGGAAAGGCGCTCTGCTATCTGCTCCCCTGTAATAGGGCTGTTTCTTTTGACTATCTCTAAAATGGCTTCCTGTCGTCGGGTTAATTCCACTAAAATGCTCCTAAAAAACAAGTTTCGATTCCAATTCACTTAATTATAAAATTCCCTTAGGGGAAAATTTTATCTGAACTTTAACTTATTTTACTTAAATCAGCTATAGAAAAGACCAGGTTCACTATATTTTTCAGAAGGCTAAGACGGTTTTTCCGTATTTTGTCGTCTTCGGCCATCACCATAACACCTTCAAAAAAATTGTCCACGGGCTGTTTGAGTTGGGTCATAATCATAATTGCGTTGTGGAAGTCACGATCTTTTACACTCTGCTCCACCCTCTCCTTAATGTTCATGAAAACATTGTTCAGGTCAGTTTCTACAGAGTGCTGAAACAAAGTTTCGTTTACTTCGGTAAGGTTATGTTTCAGAGATATGTTATATGCCCTGTGAAAAGCTACCAAAAGGTCCCGAAAATCCGGTTCTGAGCTTAAATCCTTTAACGCGGACACTTTTTGCCAGGCCCCGTATAAATCATCAACACCAACCGAAAGGACAGCTTCACATATGTCATATGGAATTCCACGTTCACTAAAAATATTTCTCAAACGCTGGGCAAAAAATGTCTCAAGTTCTTTGAGTGCTTCATCCTGCCCTAATTCCAGTTTTGAATTTAGCAAAAAGCCCTGGTAAGCAGCCGCCAGAATATCATGCAGGCAAAATACAAGGGCATTTTCAAGAACCATGTGGCAAACCCCCAAAGCCTGGCGCCTAAGCGCATAGGGATCCTGGGAACCTGTAGGCTGAATACCGGATGCAAAACAACCCACTAGGGTGTCCAGTTTATCTGCCAGGCTCAAGATTATTCCGTGCATTCCTGAAGGAAGCTTGTCACCGGAAAAACGCGGCAGGTAATGATCGGCGATAGCCTGTGAGACTGCTTCTTTTTCCCCCTGCAGTTTAGCGTATTCACAGCCCATTATTCCCTGCAGTTCCGGAAACTCATAGACTACATTCGAGGACAAGTCGGCCTTGGCAAGATGTGAGGCTCTTAATGTATCTGCGGTCACTTCCTGCTCGGCGCCAAACGTCATGCAAAGAAAAAAACAGATCGAAGTTACCCGTTCCTTTTTTTGATAAAGGGTACCCAGATTTTCCTGCCAAACAATTCGCTTTAAAGATTCTACGCGCGAAACAAGTGGTGTTTTCAAATCCTCATTCCAGAAAAAAGCCGCATCAGCCAGTCGTGCTCTTAAGACCCTCTCAAAGCCTGATCGGATAAGATCATTCCCGCCATTATTGGATACAGCAATAAAACGCGCTAAAAGCGATGAATCCGGGCCGAAAACAGGGAAACAACGCAGGTGATCACGCATTGAGGTAATTAGTACTTCCTGAGGTATCTGCAAGTATTCCTTATTAAAGCTTCCTACTATTGCAGTGGGGTATTCCGCCAAATTAACAACTTGTTCGAGTAGTTCCGGGTCCGGTTTTGCCTCCCCGCCTTCCCGGGCAGCCAGCTCCCTGATGCTTTCCCAAATTACATTCCGCCTTTGCGCCTGATCAATTATTATTTTAGCCCGGCCGATTTTTTCAAAATAATCATCCGGATGTTGAACAGTTATCGGGTAGTTGCTGAGAAAACGGTGGCCGTATGTAGTATTGCCAGCTGCAAGACCTGCGGTGGTAAAGGAGATTACCTGTTCTCCATAAAGCGCCAGCAGCCAGCGGATTGGCCTGATAAACCGCATTTCACCCTTCCCCCAACGCATCGACTTGGGAAAATGCAGCGAGCTGATTATGGCCGGGCAAATTTCCATCAAAACTTCAGCCGCGGGACGCCCCGCCTGCCTGTTAACAGCAAAGACATAATCTACCATCCCCACAGGTTTTATAATTAGATCCTGGAGTTCTACATGCTGGCTTTTTGCAAAACCTTGAGCCGCACGCGTATATTTCCAGTTTTCATCAAAGGCAACCTTCGCCGCAGGACCTTTTATTTCCTGCACCAACGGCTCCTGCACTGGTTCAAGCCCAATAACATGCAGCAATAAACGCCTGGGCGTGCTTAAAGTCCGGATTGACGAAAAGGGCAGCCGGTGTATTATAAATTTTTCTTCAGCCAGATCTTTTAACTGTTCCATGGCCGGATTGATAAACCGGGCCGGCATTTCTTCCATGCCAATTTCCAAGATGAAGTCCTTATTCGTTGTCTCCAACCTCCTTTATACGGCCTAAAAGGGGGAAGCCCATCTTTTCGCGTTCAGCTATATAACCCTGGGCGCATAAACGGGCGATTTCGCGCACCCTGTGTATAAAAGCCGTACGTTCGGTAACACTGATGGCGCTGCGGGCATCAAGCAGATTAAAAGCATGTGAGCATTTCAAAACATAATCATACGCCGGCAGGATGAGTCCCTTTTCGGCCACCCGTTTGGCTTCCTGCTCGTACATTTCAAAAAGCTTAAAGAGCATCTCTATGTCCGCTTCCTTAAAGTTATAAATTGAATGCTCAACCTCGCCCCGGTGATGAACATCCCTGTATGTAACCCCGTTAACCCATTCGATATCAAAAATATTTTCCGCCTGCTGAATATACATGGCCAGCCGTTCCAAACCATACGTTATTTCCGCTGCAACAGGCCTGCACTCAAACCCCCCGCACTGCTGGAAATATGTAAACTGGGTTATCTCCATCCCGTCCAACCAGACCTCCCATCCCAACCCCCAGGCTCCTAATGTAGGAGACTCCCAGTTGTCTTCTACAAACCTGACGTCGTGCCTGTTTATATCGATTCCTATCGACTTCAGGCTTTCCAGGTAAATATCCACTACATTAATAGGTGAGGGTTTTAAAACCACCTGGTATTGGTAGTAATGCTGAAGGCGGTTTGGATTTTCTCCGTATCTACCGTCAGTCGGCCTTCTGGATGGTTCCACATAGGCTACGCGCCAGGGCTCAGGGCCCAATGCACGTAAAAAAGTAGCAGGATTCATGGTTCCCGCTCCTTTTTCAACATCGTAAGCCTGCTGGATTATACAGTTCCTTCCCGACCAAAAATTATTTAAGGACATAATTAAATCCTGGAAATTCAACCTTTTCCCCCTCCATAAATTTAAACCTCCCGCACCGTAATATACGTTACAAGGCGGAAGGCAAATATTTTCTTAAAAAACTATCTAATCCCATAATCAGCTCATAATCTATCAGACTTGAAGAAAAAAGTCAATTATTTTAGGAGTAATTAGAGCTTGGGATTGTAGGAACTGTTTCTGTTTTTAAGCTTCTCAATAAACATCTCTGTTGCGCAGCGGTAGCCGAGGTGATACTCCAGGTGGAGTTTAAGCACGTAATACAATTCTGTGCGGGTTTCAGCATCGACTTTTAACTGTCCCAACTTGGAAAGTTCCCAGGCAAGCATAAGTTTGATTGTTTCCAAGGTACCCCTGTGACAACTAAACGTTTGATCTTCACTTTTTTCTCTCGAGCACTCCGCGCACATAAAGCCTCCCGCTAAAGGAGAAAAGGTCAGCATCTTTCCGTCTAAATTTCTGCGGCATTTAACACAAAGATTCAATACTGGCTTATAGCCCGCTAAAGTGACCAGCTTCAAAGCAAATGCACGGGCAACAATTTCAGGATCTCCTTTGCCTAACTGACGCAAAGTTTCCACCAAAACCGCCAATAAAATGTGGTTGGCTTCCCCCTCAACCGTTGAATTTTCAACAAGCTCGGCAGCGTAAGTGGCATAACAAATCCTGTCCATTTTCAAGAACAGATCAGGAAAAGACTCCAGTTCTTCGCACTGGCGAACAGAGTCCATATATCTTCCCTTGTGAATCAGAAAACGCGTCAGGGTAAGCGGCTGTATCGCCCCTCTTTTCCTGCTTGTTATCTTACGCGATCCATGAGCCATTACTTTTAGTTTTCCGTATTCCAAAGAAAACAAAACGAGAAGCTGATCAGTCTCGCCCCTGTTAAGGTTTCTTAGAACTAAAGCGTCTGTTTTATAAAGATTCACAATTAGACCCCCGCTGCCGGAATGAACTCGTATATCTCTTTCGCTAAGCATCCTGTAAATTCCTTTAAACCGGTTAATCGCCAAACTTAGTTACTGAATACCTATCTTTTTGGGAATAGGGTTCTTCTTCAGCAATATATTTAAATATGATTTGAAAAACCGGAGGTGATCTTTATTATGCCCGACCAAAGGCTCACGCAGATAACAAATTTTTGGAGTGATGTTTTTGAAAAAGACGGCAGGCAGTTTTCACGCGTGGTAATTGAATCAACTTATCCTTTATCTTATCAACTCAGTTCCACCACTGCCAGTGTCATGATGAGCATAAGGAGAGCCAGGGCTAATATAAATTATTCAAAAACAGAGGTCTACGACGGCCTAATTAATGAGCTTGCAGTCCGGCAAAACGAAGCTGAAAACATCACAGTTGAGATAGCGATTGATTACGAAGCTCCTTTTACAATTAACTTCTCCGAAGGTATTCCTGCGCGTACTGTTATTGTTTTTGATCGCATGCATTTATATAAAGTTTTCTCATCCCTGAAGATTGTAATCGATCCGGGTCATGGCGGTGATGATAAAGGCGGATCAGGCCCTGTCGATCTTTTGGAAAAAAACGTGGCGCTGATCCTGGCCGAACAGACAAAAATATATCTTGATAAATACGGGGCACAGACATTCCTCACAAGAAAAATTGATCAGAATTTACCGCTAAGGAATAGGTTTAACCTTGCATTTAAGAATAAAGCCGATCTTTTTATAAGTCTTCATACCAGTTACGATAAAAACCCGGAAGTTAAAGGACTTTCCGTTGGATACAATCCGGCTGCGGCCGGCAGTGAAAAGTTAGCCGGTTTAATAGCAGCGGAAGTTGCCAGAAAAATAAAACGTGATATCCGTGAAATAAAAAGAGACAGCCAGCTGACAGCGCTGAAGAATATTCCGGGTATTATCGTAGAACCGGTAACAATTTCAAACTATGTTGAGGAAGGCCTTTTAAGAAATCCACACTTGTACGAGAAAGTAGCTTTGGGAATCTTCAACGGTGTGAAAGAGCATTTTTATGGATAATCTTTTAGCTGCGGGAAAAAATAATTCACGGCCTCACTTTTGGAGCACTTTTAATTTGCCTGGTGATGTAATTGAAGTTATTGCGATTAAGTATAATATTTGTGATATTTTGCATAACATGCCAATGCTGGCCGTCAGTAGTATTTGGAAGCACAAAAAGCCACTGCGACTGCAGCAGTTACCCTGCCGGGAAAATTCAGGACAAGCCCGTATTGAATGAAACTATTTTAAATGATAATCCGATCCCTTCTCCCTATTACGATGTTTGCCTGTTAATCGATACCTTTAACCTGTCCCTGACAGTATTTTCTAAAGGAGAACCAATTCGGAAATATCCAGTGGCGGTTGGCAAACCTAGTTCGGAAACACCTGTTGGCGTCTGGAAAGTTGTCGAAAAATCAGATCTCCCGGGCGCCGGGACAGGCACCCGCTGGATGCGTTTAAGTATACCCTGCGGAAATTTTGGTGTTCATGGAACAAATAATCCTTCCTCCATAGGAACATATGCCAGCGGCGGGTGCGTCCGCCTGCATAATCTTCATGTTGAAGAAATCTATCCCTGGGTTAATATCGGAACACGTGTAATAATTGCCGGCAACCCGTTTGGGCGTTTCGGAGAAGATTATCCCCTCCTGCAACGGGGCAGTTGCGGTTCCGCGGTTCAGGCGGTTCAATACACCTTAAAGCGTCTCGGGTTTTATAAAGATGAAGCAGATGGAATCTTCGGGCCCGGCACTGCCCAGGCGGTAAAAAACTTCAGACTAAAAAAGGGTCTGGCTGAAAGCTCGCAGGTGGACGAGGAAATTTATCATCTTCTGGGCCTTTAGAATACTACCCTCTCTTCCGGCTTCATATACTTTGCCATAGACAAGTAAATTTTCCATTTCGCTCGGCGGGTGAATTAAAATCGACAGGTTGTTATTAATATGTATATTAACAGCAATTATTCATTTAACTGATACGTTAGCTTACGCGGTGCGTCTTTCAGGAGTTTCAACTAAAAGACTGGCCACTGCTTTTTCCCTGTTTCAAATTGTTTCTCTGCTGGCCAGCACTGCAAACCTTGTCCAGGCGCCCCTGCTTTCCTCCATTGTCGAGCAGACTATCAACAACGCAATGAAAGATATTCTTGCTGTCAGCCAGGGTTTAATACAGGATCCCTATTACAGACAGCAGCTTACCGTATTAAGTTATCAGATCAGGCTTGTGATTTTTTCAGCCACCGCCGGCACTCTGGCGGGCGTCTTTTTCACCCCCATATTCACTTTTATTTTTAATAGGGTCATTTATATGTTTGAAGAAACAGGTTCTGTGATCAGGCTCATCCTAATGCTTCTTTCCCCCCGACGCTTGATTTTACTTTTATTTAAAGGTTTTTTATTCCTGCCCAAACCAAAATTATATCGACGAACCATTCCGCTTGCTTTTCTTTTTGCCAACGTAATTGTCATTGCAGTTTGGACAACGGGTGTGCTTTCCTCTCTTTATGCGGGCGCACTGCTGCCAGACTACAGGTCTACGGCGAGCCTGCTGTCCGGTGTTGTCAACGGCATAGCGACAATACTATCAGCAATAATTGTCAACCCTACGGCAGCCGTGATTACAGATCATGCTCTAGGAAACGGGCAAAAGGAAGAAGTCAAACAGATGGTTTACTATCTGTGCTTAACCAGGATCCTTGGAACCATACTGGCTCAAATCATTTTTATCCCCTCGGCTATGCTTGTTAAATGGGTAGCCACCCTTATCGTAGGCATTTAAGCCCGAAAACTGAAAAAAGCATACAGGCACCTTTTTTCATTACTGTCATACCCTGTAATGAAAAGAACACCAAGGACTGGTGATGGTTGCCTTGAATTTTCCTTCTATCCCTGTTAAAACCCACGTCATTACTGAAAAAGATGATATTGTTGAACTGACCCGTAAATATACCGAAGGGATTGCTTTTCCGGGAGATATTATCGCCATCGCGGAAAGCGTAGCGGCAATTACTCAGGGCCGTGCGGTCCTCCCGGAAAAAATCCGTCCGGGCCTGGTTGCAAAATTGATCAGCCGTTTCCCTGCCAAACACGGCAGCCTGGCTACTCCGACCGCAATGCAGCTTGCTATCCGGGAAGTAGGCATTTTCAGGATTTTACTTGGCTGCGCGGCATCCATTTTCGGCCGTTTAACAGGAGCAAAGGGATATTTTTATATTGTGGCAGGCCGTGAACTTGCCTTAATTGATGATGTAGCGGGCACAATGTGGCCTTATGAGAAGCATATCATTCTTGGCCCCAAGGAACCGGAAAAAATTGTCCGTTCAATCCTCGAGGCAACGGGTGTGGACGCGGTTATTGCTGATGTCAATGACATCAAGTGCGTTGATATACTGGCTGCAACCAGTCAGGAAAGTGAAAGAATCGCAAAAGAAGCCCTGATCGAAAATCCTTCCGGCAATGACGACCAACAAACCCCAATAGTTGTAATTAAGCAACAAAAGTTTTAAGGAGTGGATTATTTGTTACCGACACCAAACGTTTTTAAATTAGTCGCGGGATCAGGAGAAAGCATAAGTCCCCTGAACGCCTTTGATCAAGCCCTGCTGGAAGCAGGCGCCGGCAATGTTAACCTCTTAAAAGTAAGCAGTATCTTACCACCCCGCGCAGTATTTGACGAAAATATCTCCTTGCCGCCAGGTTCGCTTGTTCCTGTTGCTTACGGCACACTGACATCATCAAAACAAGGCGCCACTATTGCTGCAGCGGTCGCAGTCGGTATTCCCGAAGAAGGTTTCGGGGTAATTATGGAGTACTCCGGCTATGTTTCGAAAAAGGAAGCGGAAGACATAATTACGGGGATGGTGAAAGAGGCTTTTCAAACAAGAAACCTTAAATTAACAGAATGCCTGGTCAAAGCCATTGAACACCGTATTATCGAAACCGGATCAGTCTTTGCCGGCGTCATTCTCTGGTATGACTGATCCTTCAATCTGCTTCAATATCCCCAACCAGGCGGATAGGATATCCGCAGAAGCGGCAATTTTTTCCGTCCAGCCCCGTCACCTTCACTGTATAGGTGTAACGCTCGATTATTTTTGATTTGCACTGCGGGCAGTAAGTGTTCCCCGCGTTTAACTGCGGCGCGTTGCCGACATATACATAACTTAGTTTTTCTCTGGCCAGTTCCCACACTTTTTGCAGGGTTTGGATAGGTGTGGCGGGGTGATTCATTTTATAATCCGGGAAATATCTCGAAAAGTGCATAGGCATTTCGCGATCAATACCGGCGATCCAGGAAAGTAATCCGTCTATTTCTTCCAAAGAATCATTCAATCCCGGAACAATCAATGTGGTTAGTTCGACATGGCATTTATCAAACGCTTCTTCGACTGTATGCACTACAGGACCAAGTTTTCCGCCGCAGACGGATCGGTAATATTCTTCGGTAAAACCCTTAACATCTATATTCATGGCATCAATGTACGGAAGAATTTGCTGAAGAGGTTTTTTGTTGATAAAGCCGTTTGTAACCAGCACGTTCTTTATGCCCTGTTCTTGGGCAGTCTGCGCAGTCTCCAAAACAAACTCAAACCATGTAAAAGGCTCTGAGTAAGTGTAAGCTATCCCGATACAGGAGCGGCCCTCTTGCCTGTATTGTTTGACAAGGTCCACCGCCTTCCGGGGAGTAATCTCCTCTGTAAGATATCCTTCATCTGCACGCGCAATTGTCCAATTTTGGCAAAATTTGCAGTGCAGATTGCAGCCTATCGTACCCATTGACAAAATATTAGAGCCGGGATAAAAATGATAAAGCGGTTTTTTTTCAATGGGATCCATGGCAATAGAAGAACACCGGCCGTAGTTCAAAGCAAACAACGTTCCGTCTATATTTTTTCTCGTGTTGCAGAAACCGGTATGCCCCTGTCCGATATTACATACCCTGGGACACAGTGTGCAGGTTACTTGTTTGTTTTCTTTTTTCTCGTAAAAAAGAGCTTCGTTAGCCAATCTCTCACCCCCGGCCGTTATTTATACCTCTCAACTCTAAACCTTTCCAGTTGAATAGGCTCATCCGGACCTATACCGGCTTTTTGCCTGGCGATGGAAACCTGCTCTTCGACCGTATCTACCTCTTCCAAATCGGGAAGGAGCAATCCGGAACGCCTTCCGGAACGCACAATTACACCATAGTTTTTAGAGTTCAATTCCTCAAGGCTGTTTACAGCCTCAGGCGGGCCGAGTACATCGACGGAATAACTTAAATCAGCCAGTTCTTCCTTTACAACAGGGTAAAAACGGGGATCGCGCGTTGCCGCGCTGATTACGTTGTGAGCAACCTCCGCCACGACATTTTTATATTGCCCTGTTAAAGTCCCTATACAGCCCCTTAGATTTCCATGTATTTTCAAGGAAACAAACACCCCCGCCTTACCTGAAAACTGAGGCGGAATATCCTTGTCTTCCGGAATTTCCAACTTTCCGGTCTTATAATAATTTTCAAGGGTTTTACGGGCAACACTGACCAAAAAGCTTTCTTCCCCGGGTTCTTTATTTTGTACAAGAAGCTTATCCAAAATCCCGGACCCTGGTTTTGGTTCCCCGGGAGTTATAACGGCAACCATATACCCAACTCCAAAAGGACCCTCATAAGACAAAACTTCCCCTTTTGCCGATAAACCATCCAAAGAACCCGACATCATTTGAATTGATCTGAGGCCGCATTCCCCTGCTTTCTCTGCTAAATCCTTATCTATATGAAGGATTTCTTCAAACTGCGCCTTGCTGATCAGTTCAACCATTTTAAGGTCAAATTCCTTTCCTTTTGGATCAAAACCAGCCGGCGCCTTCCTTGTCAAACGGTGTGAGAGATCCCCGCTTGCCAGCACAGCCACCCTTTTCCCCAACCTGGAAGCCGATCGGCTTACGGCGGCGCCAAACGCATAAAGCTGTTCCTCCGGTAGTAAACCCATCGACGCAGCAACCAGGGGAAGGCGGACTCCGGCTTTGATAACAAAATATAGCGGAACGGTCATCCCATGATCGAGATTGAGGTTTACATGATATTTCCGCGCAAATTCTTCATCCATTTCAAATACAGGTATTTTCAATAGCGCAGACTGGAAAACAATCTCCTTGACCATTGCCAGATCATTATCCAAATCAAAACTCACGCCTGCCGCGCCAAATTGTCCAAGGTTGCCTTTTAAGCGGGGAGAAACATTTAAAGCAATAAAATCTCGAAATAATGGCGCGTGAGGAGAGATGATCACCAAGACATCAGCGCCGCTATCTACAATCCTTTTGCCTAATTCAAGCATGGCTGTTTGGGAAGACTTTACTTCAGCGGCGCCCTCTTTTCCTACTTCGGGCACCATTATAGGCGGATGGGGACAAATACCGCCAAAAACAACAGTCATTTAAACCCCTCCTTTAGCCAAAATATTCCTAAGCTAAGTATACAAACCCCAGTAAATAAAGTATAGTCCCAAACCAATCAGAAATAATCCGCAAGCTTCATTCACCCTGCGGTAAATAACCGGGCGAAAAAGCTTCCTTCCCCTGCTGATCATAGCCGCAACAAAACTGCACCAGACCAGGTCGGCAAGAATGTGCCCGCTGAAAAAACTGGCTAGGCCGTACATACCCTGCCTTAAAGATATTGTTATGTAGCCCAATCCTATTGTTGCCCACCAAAGAGTCCAATATGGATTTGAAACACTGGTAAATATGCCCTCCCAGATCAAATAGGTTTCCCTTAAAAAAAGAGGTAAAAGAATTCGCCTCTTCTCTTGCTTTTCGCCCTGGCTTTCGGCAGCGCTTCCTGAAATTGAGTTTGTCAGCCGCGCTTCTACAAATCGTGAATTCTTCAGCATTAACCAGCCCAGATATAATAGAATCAGGCTCCCTGCAAAAGCAATTACCTTTTGTACAGCGTTACTGCCAAGGAAAGAAGCCAATCCCATGATCAGCGCAATTACAAGCGCCCCTTCCAGTATGGCATGGCCCAATACGATTAACGGCCCTGCCTTAAAGCCCCTTTTTATCGATTCGCTTATTGTAACCGATAAAAGTGGGCCGGGTGATACGGCGCCGGAAAAACTAACCAGAAAAGTTGTTAAAAAAATAGTCAACAGTTCCATCTGTAAAATTTTCTTTTTTGTATGCTTAAAATCCTTCAACCAGAAACAGAAAACATTGCTTAAAAAATTATCCAGGCGATTTCCGGAAAGTACTTCCAGTTTGCGCCCGGATTTTAATAAACAAAACTATTGTTTCTAAAAGGTTTCCGACCAGACGGCGCTGCATTAGCAGCATGGAGTCTGCTAAAACACCTCCGGCACACCTGTGATGAGGCAATTTCCTGTCATCTGGATAGGTTTGGGTATTCCCAAAAGATATAAAACTGTTGGAGCAATATCTTCGAGCCGCCCCCGGCGCAAAACAACATTTTTTAGGTCCTCATTAACCAGGATAAACGGAACAGGGTTAGTCGTATGAGCCGTATGGGGCTTCTCTTCTTCATCCCGCATCTCCTCCGCATTACCATGGTCGGCCGTAACCAACACTGTTCCTCCTCTTTCAAGCACTGCGCCAATCACTTTGCCCAGACAGAAATCAACAGCCTCAATAGCCTTGACGGTAACTTCAAGACACCCTGTATGTCCAACCATATCCGCATTGGCATAATTCATGATCATTACCTGATAGCCGCCTGTCGCCAATTTTTCCAGAAAAGCGCTTGTAACTTCAAATGCGCTCATTTCCGGTTTTAAATCGTAGGTTGCCACTTTAGGGGAAGCTATAAGCAAACGATCTTCACCGGGATAGGATGTTTCCATACCGCCGTTAAAAAAGAATGTTACATGAGCGTATTTTTCAGTTTCAGCCAGTCTTAACTGCCTTATGCCCTCCTTGCTGAGCGCTTCCCCCAGAGTATTAACCAAAAAATGAGGCTCAAAGGCTACCGGCGCATCAATAGTATCTTCATATAGCGTCATACATGTAAAAAGCAGGTCATTGAGTTTAACCGTCCGGTTAAAACCGGCAAATTCCCGATCAACAAATGCATGTGTAATTTGCCTGGCTCTATCCGGCCTGAAGTTGTAAAAGATTACTGAATCACCGTCTCTTATTCTGTTCAAAGCTTGATCCTGCGGTTTAAGAATAACCGTCGGCTGAACAAATTCATCTGTTTCATTCCGCCGGTAAGCGTCTTCAATAGCCAGGGAACCAGAAGATGAACTTAAACCTTCACCCAAAACCATTGCGTCGTAAGCCCTTCTTGTTCTGTCCCATCTGCGGTCCCTGTCCATTGCGTAATAGCGTCCCATCACAGTTGCTATTCTTCCAATATTTATTACAGAAAACTTATCTTCCAATTGTTGAATATATACCCGGGCATTATCAGGCGGCACATCCCGGCCATCCAGAAAACAGTGGACCCTGACTTTTGGGAGGGAATTGTCTTTAGCCAACTCAAGGAGCGCAAAAAGATGCTTAATATGACTGTGTACACCGCCGTCAGACAATAGGCCCATAAGGTGAAGGGTTGAATTATTCTTTTTTACATGATTAATTGCTGCCAACAGCTTATCGTTTGTATAAAAAGTTCCCTCCCGGATTGCCTTGTTGATGCGCGTAAAATCCTGATAGACAACCCGGCCGGCGCCAATATTAAGGTGTCCGACTTCGGAGTTTCCCATCTGCCCCTCGGGAAGCCCTACATCTTCACCGGACGAACTTAAAGCGGTAAAAGGATATTCCTTAAACAGCCGGTTAATATTCGGAGTTCTTGAGGAAGTAATGGCATTGCCTCTGGTTTTCTTGCTCAGACCCCAGCCGTCAAGGATAACCAGGGCTAAGGGTGTATTATTAAGATTCATTTCAATAACTGTTCCTGACTATCGCTGAAAAGGCGCTAACTTGAAGGCTGGCGCCTCCAACCAGAGCGCCGTCCACATCAGGCTGAGCCATAAGTCCTGCGATATTATCTGGTTTTACACTCCCGCCATATAAAATCAGTATTTGCCGCGCTATTTCAGGTCCTGCATTCTGAGCCAGGAAACTGCGGATCAGGCCGTTTACCTGCTGCGCATCCTTTGCTTCGGCGGTAAGTCCGGTACCGATAGCCCAAACCGGTTCGTAGGCGACAATGATTCTGGATAATTCAGACGGGCTGAAATCAGCCAAAGAACCGCCAAGTTGTTTCTCTATAATTTGATTGGTTATGCCTTTTTTTCTTTCTTCCAGAATTTCTCCAACACAGACAATCGGCGTAAGCCCTGCTTTAAGGGCCGCCTGTATTTTTCTATTAATAAGCTGATCACTTTCCCCGAAATACTGGCGCCTTTCCGAATGCCCCAGTATTACATAACTGCAACCGACTTCTTTCAACATCGGAGGCGAAACCTCGCCTGTATAGGCGCCTTCATCTTCGTAGAACATATTCTGGGCTCCCAACCCGATTATACTTCCGTCCAGTTCACGCGCAACACTGCCAAGAGCCACAAAAGGCGGACAGACAACAACTTCGGCCTCCTTAATCTCCCCCAGCGTCTCCCGTAATTCCTTAACAAACTTAACTGCTTCTGCAGGCGCTTTATACATTTTCCAGTTGCCTGCTATTAAAGGTGTTCGCATCTTTTATCCTTTCTGATCGTCCAACAAAGCGGCTACACCCGGAAGAACCTTCCCCTCCATAAACTCAAGTGAGGCTCCCCCACCGGTTGAAATATGGGTCATCTTATCCGCTATGCCCGCTTTTTCCACTGCCGACGCCGTATCTCCCCCTCCGACAACAGTTGTTGCGCCGCTTTCCGCCAAAGCCCGGGCTAACGAAAAGGTGCCCTGAGAGAAGGGAGGCATTTCAAAAACACCCATTGGTCCGTTCCAAATCACTGTTTTTGCAATTCTTACAGCTTTAGTATATATTTCAATTGTTTCCGGCCCTATATCCAGAGCCATCCAATCTTCCGGAACCTCGTTTACCGATACAACTTTCTTCTCCGAACCGGGTTCAGCGGCTGGTGTAACCATCAAATCCACCGGCAGCATGAGCTTAAGGCCCCGATTTTTTATTTTTGCGACAAGTTCTCCGGCAAATTCAACCTTATCGGCTTCGATTAAGGACTTACCCATTTCGTATCCGGCTGCCCGCAAAAAAGTGTTGGCCATTCCGCCTCCAATAATAAGATCATCCACTTTTTCTAGGAGGTTGTCGATAATCCCTATTTTATCAGATATTTTTGCTCCGCCCAGAATAACAAAGAAAGGATGTTCAGGCTGCATTATTGTTTTACCCAGCATAGTGATCTCTTTTTGCATTAAAAATCCTGCTACTGCCGGCAATAAATGCGCTACTCCTTCAGTCGAAGCGTGTGCGCGGTGTGCTGTCCCGAAAGCATCGTTTACATAAATATCCGCCAACTCGGCCAGGCCGCGGGCGAATTTCTCTTCATTTTTTTCTTCTCCAGGGTAAAAGCGCACATTTTCCAAAAGGAGCACATCACCTGGCTGCATCCTGGAAACAGCAGCCTTAGGTTCATCGCCAATGCAATCGTTTACTTTTTGCACAGGCATTTTTAACAGTTGCGCAAGCCGGTCAGCCACAGGATCAAGCCTGTATCTTTCGTCAAACTTACCCTTTGGACGCCCTAGATGTGAAACGATAATTACTTTGGCCTGTTTCCCGATTAGATAAACCAGTGTCGGCAGAGATGCGATAATACGTGTATCATCTGAAACTTCCCCGTTATCACTTAAAGGTACATTAAAATCCACACGCACCAGCACTCTCTTGCCTGTCACATCCATTTCCGAGACAGATTTTTTGTGCATTTCTATCCCCTAGCTTTTTTTAATTTCTAAACTGTTTATAATCCTTTTTGGGCCATATACTTGGCAAGGTCAATAACACGGTTGGCATAACCCCATTCATTGTCGTACCAGGCTACTACTTTAACGAGTTTTTCTCCAATAACCATTGTTGAAAGTCCGTCAACAATTGATGAGTGAGGATCGCCGTTAAAATCGCAAGAAACCAGCGGGAGATCACTAAAAGCAAGGATTCCCAGCAAATCGCTCTCTGATGCATTTTTTAATTCAAAATTAACATCATCTTTACTGGCGGGCTTATTAACCTGAGCAACAAAATCCACCACACTTACATTAGGTGTGGGAACACGTAAGGAAAGACCGCTTAGCTTGCCCTCCAGTTCAGGCAGAACAAGATTAATAGCCTTCGCCGCGCCTGTAGTAGTAGGAATGATTGACATTGCCGCCGCTCTGGACCTGCGCAAATCCTTGTGCCGGGAATCCAGAAGCTTCTGGTCATTTGTATAAGCATGTATAGTTGTCATCAAACCGTTTTCAATTTCGTACTTACTATGCAGCACCTTGACAACCGGGGCAAGACAGTTTGTTGTACAGGAGCCGCAGGAAACAACATGATGGCTGTCCGGGTTGTATTTATCATCATTTACTCCCATTACGATGGTAATGTCTTCATTCTTTGCAGGAGCTGTAATAATAACCTTTTTCGCCTTTTGTTTTATATGCGTTCCGGCTTCCTTTCCATCATTATGCTTGCCGGTGGATTCAACCACTATATCAACGCCATATTCCCCCCATGGCAACTTATTAGGATCTTTTTCTGAGATTACAGCTACTTTTCTGTCGCCGATTATAAATCCCCCGTCAAAAAAGGAAACTTTATTTGCCAGTCTTCCGTGGACTGAGTCGTACATTAAAAGGTGGGCCAACGTGGCTGCATCCCCATTGCTATTTACGACAACTACCTCCACTTCGGGATCCATCAACGCTACGCGGAAAACACAACGGCCTACCCGGCCGAATCCGTTGATACCTACCTTGATTGTCATTTTTCCACACCACTCCCTTTAATAGTATGTCTCATATAACAATATTATGTTAATTATGATATATTAATTCTATTCGATACCCACCAATAATTTTCCTTTTTTTTAAGAAAATAAAAAAAGAACGTATTTTGTTATCCGTCCCCTTTTTTAGGAATTTTCTTTTGCCCCGTAACTAATATCTTATTCTCTGACGGGCAGGAGGTATTCCAATTTCACTGCGATATTTGGCAATTGTCCGGCGTGAAATTCTGATCCCGCGCTCGGCAAATTTGTCCGCAACCTCCTGATCGCTTAAAGTTCTTATGGGGTTTTCTTGAGCTATAATCTTACGCAGGCTTTCCTTGACGGCAGCCGCGGAAGTTTCTCGATCGCTGCCGCTGCTAAGTCCCGCCGAGAAAAAAGATCTCATTGGAAGCATACCCCGAGGTGTTTGAACATATTTGTTTGAAGTTGCCCTGCTGACAGTAGATTCATGTAATCCGACAATTTTGGCGACCTGTTTTAAGTTCAAGGGTTTCAGGTGTTCATATCCATATTTTAAAAAGTCCTGCTGTAAAGCAACCAGGCAGTTTGTTATTTTATATAGAGTAATCCTCCGCTGCTCAACGCTTTTAATCAACCAGGCGGCAGCATTCAGCTTAACCCCCAAAAAGTGACGAATTTTTGAATCTGCTTCCTTCTCCAGCATCGCGCTGTAATACGTGTTAATTTTTATGTTTATAGGGTCATTTACTGTTATTGTATAATACTGTCCGGCTTTTTCTACGATGACATCCGGAACGATATATTTTACACAGTTACCCGAACTGTAATTACAGCCCGGTCTGGGTTCCAAGGTTTTAATAAAACGCGCAGCGTCCTGTATATCCTCAAAGTCAACTCCAAGCTTATGCGCAATCAATGACAGCTTGCCTTTTGCTAATTCGGGCAGATAGCGACGGATAACATTTTCTAACAACTCGTCTTTAATATTTAACTGGTTAACCTGGATCAAAAGACATTCCTGCAAATCACGCGCGCCTATTCCGGCCGGTTCTAAGCCCTGAATAATTTTAAGGGTCTCTTCAACTTCCCTGCGAGTTACTTCTAATGAAGCGGCGACCTCTTCAACTGATACCTGTAAATACCCATTTTCGTCTATATTGCCGATTAAATACCGGCCTATCAACCTCTGCCGGGCATTATCTATGACAAGATTTAATTGATCGCAAAGAAATTCCGCCAAACTGTATTCTTGCCTGATATAATTTTCATAGTTCGAATTTTCGTGACCAGTTTCTTTTTCCGGTTTTAAGAAACCAAGGTCACTACTATCGTGAAAATAATCCTGCCATTCAGGATCAAACCTTAATTCATTCTCTTCTAAACCTGTTTCCGGAAACAACCTCCCGACTTCCTGCCGATCACCTTCCTCCTCCAATTCCAACATTGGATTTTCCTGAAGCTGCTGTTCAAGGTAACCGTTTAAATCCATCATAGACTGCTGCAATACCATAATGGCCTGTCTTAAGCCCGGGGTAATCATCATTTTTTGAGTTTGTTCTATTTTAATAGTATTTCCAGCCGCCATCGAAACACCTCTATTGAGGGATCTTCTCCTTCAGAAAAATAACTTCCTGGTTCAGCAGATACTGCCTCGCGATATCTTCTAATTTTTTCAACCGGTATCTGACACCCGACTTGCCTATTTTAGGCTCGATAAGTTCCCCTAGTTCCCTAAGACTGGCATCGGGGTAAGTTAATCGCGCAGAAGCTACTTGCCGCAGGGGAAGGGGCAATTTGCCAATCCCCAAAGTTGACGCTATAAATTTAATGGTTTCCAGCTGATTTAATGATGCGTTTACAGTTTTGCTTAAATTAGCTGTTTCACAATTTACAAGCCGGTTAATCTGATTGCGCATCCCCTTGTAAACACGTATATTTTCCATGTCCAAAAGAGCTGTATGCGCTCCGATAATATTTAAACAATCAGCAATCTGCCCGCCTTCCTTAAGATAAGCGACAAAACCGTTTTTACGAGCAATCAGTCCAGGATGAAGGTTGAATTTCTGCAGCAGACGGCATATTTCCCTTGCGTAATTTTCGCTCGAACTAGTAATCTCCAGGTGGTAATTGCTTGAAGGGTTATTTATAGAACCGCTGCCCAAAAATAAACCACGCAGGTAAGCCCTGCGGCAGCATTCCTTGCGAACCAGCCAGCCGGGTATCGTTTCCTTTAACTGACTTTTATCATCCAGAATTCTAAGCCTTTCCAGAACTCTTGAAGCATCTGCAGGCGAAGAAACTCTGACAATGTAGATATTGTTTTTACGCAGTTTTCTTTTCCTTTTTACTTGTATATGCGCATAAATTTGAAAAATTTCTTTTAACAACAAGAAATTTTTACGGGCTAAGGCAGCGCTTTCAGTGTTAATATTTAAAACAACCTGATTATCTTTTGTTGGCAAGAGTGTTCCGTTTGTTTTGATCAGAGCCGCAAACTCAGCTTCCCTGCAGCATTGTTTATTTCCCATTACCCTCGCCAACTCATCCTTGGTAACAATGGAAAAAGACATTTATCGCATCACCTGCATAATATGTTTCTTTAGCAATCCGGCAGGCCAAACTGGAAATTTAAGTCCGGCTTTTGTTAAGCTCGTTAATAAACTTTCTCAAATCATATTTACCAATGATCCTTACACGCTTTATAGCATAAGGATCGCTTCCATACGTAACCAAACCCTGATCGGACGTTACAGCGATAGTATATCCGCTTTCCCGTACAATTTCCTCGAGTTGGCTGTTGTAATGCCCGTAGGGATAGGCAAAAGCCTCTGTGGGGGTTTTTAAATGTTCTTCAAGAACCAACTTGCAATTTTCAATTTCATACCTGGCTTCCGGTAATGTTATATCCGTTAAAGAGGTGTGATTCAATGTATGAGCTCCAAACGTTATACCATAGCGTGACATTTGATCAATCTCGTTCCACCCAAGCAACCGGTTAACCGGCTCTAATTTTTTCGCCACGTCAAATTCGTTCGTTTTGCCTATATAATCAGCAACTAAAAAAACTGTAGCGGTAAATCCATATTTTTTTAAGATTGGAAAAGCATATTTATAATTATCAAGATATCCGTCATCAAAGGTTATCACAACTGATTTAGCCGGCAGGATTTGATCACCCTTTATGAAATCTGTAAGTTCAGTCAATAAAACAGTATGATAACCGTTTTTAGCCAGGTATTGCATTTGATGTTCAAAACTTGCCGGAGTCACCCTTATTCCAAGTCCGCCGCTTTTTGGATCGGGGGAAATCTTATGGTACATTAATACAGGAACCTGACTTGCGTTGGCAGCTCCAGCCTGAGGTTCAGAAGAGATATAGATAGGCAATATATTCCAGGCATACCTGACACCAAACCAGGCAGCGCCTATTATTACCGAAACGAAAATAACCGTCCTTATTGATTTCATTTTTTAGTTTCTCCAAAGATCATTAAGCCTTCTTATAAACCAGAGTGATCAATATCTCTATGTCTTATGGAAACCCGGTAATTTTTTTCCTTCAGGTGCCGTTCCAGGTTATTAGCTACAGCAACAGAACGATGCCGTCCCCCTGTACAACCGACGGCAATAGTAAGAATCGACTTGCCCTCCTTTATATATTCCGGCACCAAAAAATCGATCAAAACCAGAAATTTTTTCATGAATTCGTCTGTAACAGCAGAGCCGGATACATATTTTTCAACCACCTCTTCATTTCCGGTTAGTAATTGAAGCTCTGGAACATAATACGGATTTGGAAGAAAGCGAACGTCAAAAACGAGGTCGCTGTCCAGGGGTATTCCGTACTTATAACCAAAGGAAATTATCGAAACTCTAAATTGGGGCAGATCCACCCGTGAAGAAAACAACTCGCTTACCCCAACTTTTAACTGTGTATTAGTAAGCTCCGATGTGTCTATGACCTTATTTGCATGTCCGCGAAGTTCTTGCAGGCAGGCTCTTTCCTCTTGGATGCACCTTAAAATTTCGCCGTGCTCGCTTAAGGGATGGCTGCGTCTGGATTCCTTAAAACGCCGGACAAGACATTCGTCAGACGCCTCAAGAAAAAGTATTTCATATTGGTAAGCGCCTTTTTGTTTTAATTCATTAAGCACTTCGAATAAATCATCAAAAAAAATGCCTCCGCGTATATCGACAACCAGCGCCAACCTGTCTATGGAATTCGTCTGGATGCACAGATCAGTAAACTTGGGAATTAAGGCAGGGGGAAGGTTGTCCACACAAAAAAACCCAAGATCCTCCAGGTGTCGCAAAACCTGGGTTTTGCCGGCTCCAGACAAGCCTGTGACAATTACCAGCCTTGGCAACGGTGTATTAGCGTCAGTAGCCCCTACCGCCATTTGTTAAAAACCTTCTCTTTCTCATTTTGGACAAATTCGGATTTCACTTGAATCCTCCGGCAGTTATCGGCCGGCCAGGGCGCCCTTTAAACGGTCAATGACTTTTACGGGGCCGGGGTCGATTCCGTAAAGCAAAGCGAGGTAAATACTGGTATAATCCCCGGTATAGATTAAGGAATACATCCGGGAAAGAATTGTATCACCGTCAGAATTAATTTCCTCGACACCGGCTACTTTTTCTCCTACTTCTTGTTGTGTAATTTCAATTCTTTTTTGTACCCTGTCGTGATCGTCCCTGCTCCGAAGAATTATTAAAAAGATATTTTTCAATATCTCCGCAGGTGTTTCAAAACCTACTATCTCGTTGTGATTGAGTTCCGGAAATACATTCCAATATGCGGGTGTTTTTGTATTTTCATTAAATTGTCCTTTCCAGCGCTGGGCGACAACTTCGGTTGTTCCGGATGAACCCCAAATCACCGGAATATGCCCGTAAAGTTTTGCAGCAAGCTTTTTAGATAGATTGCCGGACAACTCCGCCTGAGGGCCTAATTGATCACGCAGCAATCTTAGCCGTTGAACGAGTTCAGCCACTTCTTCAGAGATACCCGTAACAAAACACATTCTTTCCAGTACCGCTAACATCGGTATAAACAAGTAACCCGTTGCGGCGCGCGGAGAAATACCCCCGGGAACGGTAACTGCCGGAACTTTATCCGCCTGTGCCATGTCTTTAAGTTTTCCCCCGGTAGTTAAAACAACTATGGAAGCTTTTTTCTCACGAGCCATTTCGTAAGCGCTAAGTGTTTCTTCAGTGTTTCCCGAATAGCTGACTGCAAAAACAAGCGTTCGCCGATCAACAAACAGGGGAAGGGAATAATGGCGGTTAAC
>DFZT01000029.1:26913-50158 GCA_002382755.1 Firmicutes bacterium UBA4049
TAAAAAAATTCTTCTGAACATGGAGACTAAACCTGATAGATACGCTTCAAATATTGCGCTGTCGAAAACAATTGTAATATTCTCTATATAAACGCTAATACCTGCCGTTTAAATTAAATCCTTAGCAAGGTAATATAAGGCTGTTATAACCGGCTTGCCTGAATGGCGCTAGCAACCGCGCCAAGTAAGCCTGATCTGTCTCCAAGCGAGGCGGGTAATACCCTGAGTTTATCCATATTTGATTTAATTGCCCTTCTGCTTAACTCAAAATTCATTGCCTGCCATAGTGGAGGCCCTGCTTTCATGGCTCCTCCGCCCAAAATGACTAAAGAAGGGTTAAGCAGATTAACAATGTATGAAAGGCCAAGGCCTAAAGCCCTGCCGGTTTTATTCAAAATCTCCAGCGCCTCCCGATCACCGGCAGCGGCAGCCCGTGAAACAACCTCGGCTGTTATTCCTTCCTTCGCACCACCGGCCGCCTTAAGAATGTCCGTTCCTTTACCCTGTTGGGCAAGTTCCTTTGCAAAGCGGGCTATGGCAGTCCCCGAAGCTATTGTTTCCAGACAACCCCTATTCCCGCAACTGCATAATATCCCGTCGGGTTCAACAGTAAGGTGACCTATTTCTCCTGCGCTGTAATCGGCCCCCTGGTAAAGTTCTCCATTTAAAATTAATCCACACCCCATACCCGTACTGACAGTAACGTAAATTAAATTAGAACCCCCCCCGAAATCTCCAAAACAAAATTCTCCCAGGGCAGCCAGATTGGCGTCATTGCCGACTGTTACGTTAACCTTTAATGCTTCTTCCAAAAGGGACTTTAGAGGAACGTCCCTCCAGCCAAGATTTGGCGCCTGATAAATAAAGCCTCTCTGTGGATCCAGCGGCCCGGGCGCTCCAATTCCAAGATGAGCAGGGATTTCGGCAAGCCCCGCTTCTTTTGAAGCCTGTTTAACCGTCGCTGCAATTTTGCCCAGTACAAAATCTATCCCCTTGCCGGCTTCGGTTGGCGCCTTAATTTCAGCTAAGATACGGCCCTTTAAATCGGCGACAGCCGTATAAATTTTAGTCCCTCCGAGATCAACCCCGGCTACGATATTTTCTTTCATTTTATTATTAAATGACTCCTTCCTTTTCATATTTTTTTATTTAATGAAAAAATTTATAAACCGCTTGCGCTGCCGGTAAAGTCATCCCCGGAACTTCTGTTAACTCATTAAGTGTAGCCTTGCTGATGGCCGCCAAAGATGGAAATGCTGAAAGAAGCGCCTGCCGGCGAACCTTTCCGATGCCTTTTATCTCATCAAGGACTGAAGAAAGGCTATTCGAAGCATGCAGCTTTCTGTGATAAGCAAGGGCAAAACGGTGTGCTTCATCCCTCAATCTCTGGACAAGGTGTAAGGCAGGTGAATTGGAAGGTAAACGGACAGGTTCGTCCTTTCCTTCTATATAAATAACTTCTTCTCCCTTGGCTATACTGCAGGCCGGAATATATTCAAACCCCGTTTCCCTCATTACCTGCCGGACGCAGGAGAGCTGCCCGATACCCCCGTCTATGATGATAAGGTCCGGCAAACGGTAAAATCCCGCTTTCTTTGTTGAGAGCCGGCCGCTGTTAATCAACTCCTTTTCTTCGCGGGCGCGTAAAAACCGTCTTTTTAATGTTTCCTGCAAACAGGCGTAATCGTTTGACCCCTCTACCGTCCGGATTTTAAATTTCCGGTAGCTTTCCGGCGATATTCTTCCTTGATCAAAAACAACCATTGAAGCAACATTTTCAAAACCCCGGGTATTGGAAATATCGTAACATTCCAGACGCATTAGTGTTTGTTGAAGGCCCAGTTCCCTTCTAAGTTCTTCCAGAGATTGATCGTCAAGCTGTTTTTTTTGCATGGTTATTTCTGCTTCCCGTAAAGACAATACGGCATTTTTTTCAACCATTTCAATCAATCGCTTGTTTTCCCCGCGCCGGGGAATATAAAGAGTTGCCTTCCCGCCTCTTTTGCAGGATAGCCAGGCCGCAATAACCTCCTTTTCTCCTTCCATAACGTCGGACAGCAGAATCTTTTCGGGAACAAAGTCAACATTACTATAATACTGCTTTACAAACGCGGTAACTATTTCAGCACTGCTCAAATCTTCAGTATTCCTGAGTAAAAAATGCTCCCTGCTGATCAGCCTGCCGGATCGCATGTTGAAAACCATTGCGCAGCAGAGCCCCCGTTCTTGAACGGCGGCAATAATATCCAGGTTACTGGGATTTTTTAGACTTACTTTTTGTTTTTCAATTACCAGTCCAATCGATTTAATCTGGTCACGATACTTGGCGGCCTTTTCAAAATCCAGTTTTTTTGACGCTT
The DNA here is from genome assembly GCA_002382755.1 of Firmicutes bacterium UBA4049. Classification (GTDB taxonomy): domain Bacteria; phylum Bacillota; class Desulfotomaculia; order Desulfotomaculales; family Nap2-2B; genus 46-80. Next base: position 29,274 of record DFZT01000029.1, read on the forward strand.
CGTCCATTCTCAAAGCAATTCTTTTGACCACATCTTCCTGGCGGCCCTCCATAAACAGGCAAACCTCCTGAATCATAGCCAGATATTCCTCCTGTGTAACAAAACCGGAACATGGAGCCAGGCATTGGTTTAGATGATGGTTAAGGCAAGGCCGGTTTGCCCGGGAGGCTTTTCCAAAACCACCGTCAATTTTTGTTATTTTTTGATTGCAAGTTCGAAAAGGAAAGAGCTTTCTGAGCAGGTTCAGAGTATCTTGAATTACTCCGACCTGAGTGTAGGGGCCGAAATAAACAGATCCATCCCGAATAAAGTTTCTTGTAATCTGAATCCAGGGGAATTCTTCTTTCAGGGATATTTTTAGATAGGGATAACTTTTATCATCTTTTAAAATAATGTTATAGCGGGGACGGTGCTTCTTGATCAGATTTGATTCCAGGATAAGGGCTTCAACTTCATTGTCGGTTACAATGTATTCAAAATCCACCGCTCGCTCGACCAAAGAACGTACTTTAGGGGAATGATTGGCTCCGGCGTGGTAGTATGAACGAACGCGATTCTTCAGGGATACCGCCTTACCCACATAAATTACTTCACCCGCGCTGTCTTTAAAAAAATAAACACCGGGTGTTCCGGGCAGCCAGTTAAGCTTTTCCTCTAACAATGAACCGCTCCCCTGCCTCTACGAGACTATCTTTTTATATCCGGGCGCCTCTACAGCAAAAGAAGGAAGAACTTTTTTTAAGAACTGCCCCGTATATGATTCTGTTACACAGGCTACTTCCTCAGGCGTTCCCTCTGCAATTATATATCCGCCGCGTTCTCCGCCCTCCGGGCCGAGGTCTATAATATAGTCGGCGGTCTTTATTACATCCAGATTATGTTCGATCACTACCACCGTGTCACCTGCCTCCGTTAAGCGGCGCAAAACCTTGAGCAGGTGCGCGATGTCATCTATATGCAGCCCGGTGGTGGGTTCGTCAAATATGTAAAAAGTACGCCCATTGGAGCGCCGGGACAACTCTGTCGCCAGCTTTACGCGTTGGGCTTCCCCGCCGGAGAGCTCCGGCGCCGGCTGCCCCAGGCGGATATATCCAAGACCAACATCCTGCAATGTTTTTAAACGCCTGTAAATCCGGGGTTGAAACCGGAAAAACTCCGCCGCTTGATCGACAGTCATGTTCAATATGTCGGCAATACTTTTACCCTTGTATTTTACTTCCATCGTTTCACGATTATATCTTAAACCCTTGCATACTTCGCAGGGTATGTAAATATCCGGCAAAAAGTGCATTTCAATTTTAACAATGCCATCACCGCAGCACGCTTCACAACGTCCTCCCTTAACGTTAAAACTAAACCTGCCGGGCTTATAACCCCGCACACGCGCCTCGGGCAATTGTGAAAACAAATCCCTGATTTCATTAAAAACCCCGGTATAAGTTGCCGGATTGGAACGCGGTGTCCTTCCGATAGGTGATTGATCTACACTGATTACTTTGTCAAGAAACCGCAGTCCCTCAATACCCCTGCAATATCCTGCCTGGTTTTTGGAACCATGCAGCTCTTTAGCAAGGTTTGTATAAACAATTTCGTTTATAAGGGTACTCTTGCCTGAACCGGAAACCCCTGTTACACAAATAAACAACCCAAGAGGGAAACTTACGTCTATGTTCTTTAAATTATGCTCGGCAGCGCCCAATACTGTTAAGTATTTTTCGTTTGGCCGGCGGCGGGCCTCAGGAACCGGCACGTATTTCAGGCCGCTTAAATATTGGCCGGTAATTGAAACCGGATTGTTTATAATATCTTCAACCTTTCCCTGGGCTATAACCTGGCCGCCGTTTTCTCCAGCCCCGGGGCCAATATCAACAATATGATCGGCGGTAAGAATAGTTTCCTCATCATGCTCTACTACAATAACCGTGTTGCCCAGGTCCCTTAAGTGCAGCAGAGTATCCAAGAGACGCTTGTTATCACGCTGGTGCAAACCTATACTAGGCTCATCGAGAATGTACAGGACACCGGTCAAACCGCTGCCTATCTGAGTAGCCAGGCGGATACGCTGCGCCTCACCGCCGGATAATGAGCCCGCAGGCCGATCAATGGTAAGGTAATCAAGGCCCACGTTAGCTAAAAATCCCAGACGCTCGGTTATCTCTTTGAGGATGCGTCTGGCAATCAGGTTTTCCCTGTCAGTTAGTTCAAGAGAACTAAAGAAGCTGAGCATTTCGGAAACCGGAAAACGGCTTACCTCAACTATCGAAAGGCCCCCTACTTTTACAGCCAGAGCTTCTTTTCTCAGCCGGGCGCCTTTACAGTCGGGGCAGGGTAGAAAGCTCATATAACGTTCAATCTCTTCGCGTATATATTCAGAATTTGTATCCTTGTAACGGCGTCTTATGTTATTCATGATTCCTTCAAAAGGAACCTTGTATTCGAATTGCCGACCGTACGAATTCTTATAGCTGAACCTTATTTGTTCCTGACCTGTTCCGTAGTAGAGCTTGTTTAACTGCTCGGGGGTAAGCCGGCATAATGGCGTTTCAAGGCTGAAACCATATTTTTCAGCTACGCCCTCCAGGTAGGAATAAGCCGTTGCCCCTTTATACCAGCCTTCGACGGCGCCATCGGCGATTGACTTACTTATATCCGGAACAACCAGATCAGGATTTATTTTTTTATAGACTCCCAAACCCGCACAGGTGGGACAGGCGCCAAAAGGGCCGTTAAAAGAAAATATTCTGGGTTCGATTTCCGGCAGGCCTGTACCGCAACCCGGGCAGGCAAACTTTTCGCTAAAAACAATCTCCGTACCGTCTTCAACTGCGGCAACCGCCAGACCATCGGCATTTTTAAGGGCAGTTTCCAAAGAATCGGTCAACCGCTGCGCCAAACCGGGACGGATGGTTAATCTATCTACTACGATTTCTATAGTATGTTTTTTATTTTTATCAATGCTTGGAGTTTCTCCGGAATCAAACAATTCTCCATCCACTCTGATCCGGGAAAACCCGTTTTTACGGATTCCTTCAATGAGTTTTTGGTGCTCCCCCTTTTTACCCCGGATTACGGGCGCCAGAATCATCAACCTGATACCTTCAGGCAAGGAAACTAATTGATCCACCATTTGCTCCACAGCCTGCCTGGCAATAGGTTGTCCGCACTGCGGACAATAGGGTTTTCCGATTCGGGCAAAAAGCAACCTTAAATAATCGTAAATTTCAGTCACTGTACCAACGGTCGAACGGGGATTATGACTGGTCGTTTTTTGATCAATGGAAATTGCGGGCGAAAGCCCCTCAATATAATCAACATCCGGTTTTTCCATCTGTCCGAGAAACTGCCTGGCATATGCGGACAATGACTCCACATATCGCCGCTGCCCTTCAGCATAGATAGTGTCGAAAGCCAGTGAAGACTTTCCCGAGCCGGATAAACCGGTAAAAACAACCATTTCCCCGCGCGGAATTTCCAGGCTGATATTTTTTAAATTATGGATTCGCGCGCCTTTAATTATTATTCTATCCATGTCAGAGTCACACCCGGTATTTCAAATAAATTATCTTAAGTTTATCTTATTATAACATACAAACCTGGAATTCCTCTTTTAAAAGGAAAGCCCGCGTACATGACCATACGCGGGCTTTCCTTTTCTTTTACTACCAACTGCGGCCAATCATGCCCGGGCCTGCCCCTGGAGCAGTCCCCATGCTTCCTCCCGGGTAGGCGCTCATAGGCCTCATTGAGCCCATCTCCGAACGGATACCGGTTGTTTCAGCCCCCATCGGGACGCCGGTAAATACCGGATCCAACGGGTACCAACCGCGTGAATGCATAAGGTCAAAGATTTGCTTCTGTGCATTTAATTCTTCGTTATTAATCTGGATAAGCGTACTGCGCACACGGTCGTTTGCCGATTCAAGCACTGCCGTATGATAACCTGAAGAGATTGTCTTTGCGCAGGTAAGTATGTCAGTTAAAATGTCACGATCAGTAAAGTCCACTTATAATAACCTCCTTTCAATTTGTAAAATTAATGCCTGGCTATATTTGTCAGCCCAGCCTCCTGAAGCAAACCGTTTAAGGCGCCGATATGTCTTTGACCCTTGTCGATACACTGCTGCAGCACGGCACGAACAGCGGGATCACGGCTCTGGTTTAAATAGAAACCCGCTTTCTTGGCGCAAAGTTCTTCTGCCTTTAATTGATCGGAAATACGAAGTTTTTCCATTTCAGTGATCATCCAGTGATGCATATATTCACCTCCTCCGGGTTTTCGTTAATTCTTAGTATGTCTCAAAAAAATAACATTTTATCCCCCGCTGCTGAAATTTTCTAAAATAGGACGCGGTTGCTTCAACTCTTCTTTTGGATATGATATAATGACTTCGTTTTAACGTCAGACAGCTTAGATGAGTAAAATAATAAGACGGGCAAACACCGGAGGTGTATAATGGAAAATCAGCAACCCAAGAAAACAATTGTTGTCAGCATTCAGGGGTGGGAACTTGAAGTGCTGGATGGACCCAGGAGGGTGAAAATGGACCTGGGAGAAATGATTGAACTTCAGGGTATATGGCTTACTGAACCGGAGCGCGGTGTTGTGACAGTGCTCTGTTATCCCGATAAGATTTTTTACCTGGAAATCACCGAAGGTGAAGTTCCTTCACGCGGCGGCGGGCGCAGAAATAAGGTTACACCGCTTAGACGGATTGATACAGCGCCTCCGGATAATGGTGAATGAAAGAAAAGTTAAAGCCTGCCATAATTATGAACAGGCTTTTTTTATAAAAAAACAATCACCTTTTTGGCCGATCCTTACTGCTTTTAACAGGTTGAGACTTTGCTTCCGGAGCCGTATTTATTTTAACGATGTTTTCAGCTGCTCCCTTGGGTCTTACCATCATCTCCAGTTTTTTTATTGTCGCAGGAGAAACTTTTATCTTGTCATTCCCATCTTCTTTCCCGCCGTCCTTTACCGCCGGGGTTTTTCCCGGAACGCCCTTTAACTCTTTTGAATTTCCTCCAGCAAAAGGCTTTTGAACCTGGACCACTGCGCAGGCAACCTCGGAAAGCATATCAACGGGTTGTGAAGCGGCGTGGTGGCTTTCTAACGGAATAATTGCGGGAGGCGCCTGGGAAAGCTCGGTATCCAGCAGCTTTAACAGCCTTAAACATCCAGCGGCTGTCTGTTCAACGCTTGTTTCAAGAATATCCAGATTTTCAATTAGCCTGCTCATAAAATCATAGTGGTTATGGTCTAAATCGCTGCTGTTAATACTGTCCGCCATAAGAAAAATTTCATCAAGCTGCTTCCCGGATTGATCTACCATTCTTTTAATGTTTTCCAGTGTTTTTGGAATAAGATTTACAAGCTGTTCACGGCTTTCTTCATGTTCCCTGCGAAGCTTCAAGTAATATGAAATATCTTCTACAGAAAGTTCATCTACAGCGATTTTTTCAAATGTCTTGAGTTCCTTTACAAGTTCATAATGCCTTTTCAACAATAATATCAACCCCCTCAATTCATTTTCTATCTGTTTATTATTCTACCTATGATAGCCATATCCTCCATAATATGGTACCACTTGATTAAAAAAATTTAATTTTCCAGATCTAATTTTTTTAGACGCCGAAGAATTTCCCTGAGTATTTTCTTGTCTTCGTCAGTTAAGACAGCGCTGGAAAGCAAATCCTCTCTTGCTGTCAGTGTGCGCAAAAGAGATTGCTGCCTTCTCCAGTAACGGATATTTTCATGGTGGCCGCTGAGAAGCACTTCGGGAACTGGAAATCCATTAATCTCACGGGGCCTTGTATATTGGGGGTACTCCAATAATAAATCGTGAAAAGATTCTTCACTTGCTGATTTATCCTTTCCCAGAACACCGGGAATGAGCCTTGCAACAGCGTCAACTATTACCATGGAAGGGATTTCACCTCCGGTGAGAATGTAATCACCAATTGATACTTCGTCGGAGGCTATCTCCCGGACGCGCTGATCTATGCCTTCATAATGTCCGCTGATTAGTGTCATGCGCTTCAGGCGGCTTAATTCCCAGGCTGTTTTCTGGTTAAATTGGCGTCCGCCCGGGCTAAGCAGAACAACCCTGTCCTGGGCGCCCTGCCTCTCCGTCAACCATTCTATTGCCTTAAAAAAAACGACGGCTGACATAACCATTCCCTGCCCTCCCCCAAACGGGGAGTCGTCAACAGTGTGGCGCTTGTTTTCCGAGAAATCCCTAATGTTAATCAGATTAAGTTCCAGAAGGCCTTTTTCCTTAGCCCGTTTAATAATACTGGTATTAAAAGGGCCTGCAAACATCTCCGGAAAAACTGTCAAAATATTAATCACCATTTGACGCTTCCAACCCTTCCGGCAGTTCTACAATCATCCGGCTGTTCTCAAGATCAATTTTCCTAACTACCTGTTTTAAGGCGGGGATTAAAATCGATTGCCGGTCATTTCCGACTACATAAACATCGTTTGCCCCGGTCTGCAGCACATCTTCAATCTTTCCAAGGCATTCAGATGTTTCGGTATACACGGAAAGCCCTATAATATCGAAGATAAAGTAATTACCGGCCGGCAGTTTCACCAGCTGCTCCCTGGTTACCTGCAGCAAGGCGCCCGCAAGCGACTCGGCGGCATTCATATCGGATATGCCTTGAAAGTCAATCAACAAATAATTTTTATGCCGCTTCACTTGATTGATAAAGTATTCTTTATCCTGGTTCGCCTTTGAAAGAATTACCCTGTCCATTTTAAAAAAACGCTCCGGAAAATCAGTCAGTGGAAAAACACGCACCCACCCCCGGTTTCCGTATGTGCCAATAACCTTTCCAATTGTAATTAAAAATTCTTCCAGTTTTATTGTCTCCTCTTTAATACAGCATTAGCAGCATGTAGGCCTTGCCAAGAAATAAAAGAGGGGGTCTTAAACTGCCCCCTTGATTACCTAAACAATCTCTACAAGCACTTTTTTATGTTGTTTAGCTGCGGCAGCTTTAACAACAGTACGTATGGCCCTTGCTATTTTACCCTGCCTTCCAATTACTTTGCCCATGTCATCTGAGGCAACTCTTAATTCGATTACATAAGCTTTTTCACCTTTGACCATATTTACAGCCACTTTGTCCGGCTGATCAACAAGGGCTTTGGCCAGAACCTCAACCAGTTCTTCCATCTTGTTATACTTCCCCCTCGTCATCCTCCAGTTAACACTAGCTATCCTCGGTGAGCTTATTAAATATGCCGGCCTTATTAAACAAAGAACGAACAGTATCCGTGGACTGAGCTCCCATCTTTAACCAGCTGATTGCCTTTTCCTGATCGATCTTCACTTCGGCCGGTTCCTTAAGGGGATTATAATAACCCAACTCTTCTATAAAACGGCCATCCCGCGGCGAACGGGAATCCGCGACAACAATACGGTAAAAAGGTTTCTTTTTGGCTCCCATTCTTTTTAGCCTGATTTTAACCGACAACAATATCACCTGCCTTTTCATCTTATTCTGGGTCTTTTAAATTTACCGGTTAACCATTTCTGTTAGAACAACGGTTTACCGCGTTTGTCCTGAATTAAACCGGGCAGATACTTGCCGCCCTTCTTTACGTTTTTACCCACCTCCGCAAACTGCCTGATCATTTTTCTGGTCTGTTCAAACTGTTTTAATATACGGTTGACATCCTGTATAGTAGCGCCGCTCCCATTTGCAATGCGCCGGCGGCGGCTGCCGTTAATTTCCTGAGGATTGCGCCTTTCCCATTGCGTCATGGAACTAATCACCGCTTCAACGTAAACGAGCTCTTTATCATCAATCTCGCCCAGTTCTTTTAACATTTTGGCATTGCCGAGCCCTGGTATCATACCAATCAGCTGCTGTAGCGGACCCATCTTTTTTATTTCGCGAAGCTGTTCCAAAAAGTCCTCCAAGGTAAACTCAGCGCTGTAGATCTTTTTATTAAGCCTTTCCATTTGCTCGGCGTCAATCGCGCTTTGAGCCTTTTCCACCAGGGTAAGCACATCGCCCATACCCAGGATACGTTCGGCCATACGGTCCGGATGAAATATTTCCAGGGCATCCAGTTTCTCCCCGGTCCCGACAAATTTAATCGGACAGCCTGTAACGGCCTTTATTGAAAGAGCCGCCCCCCCCCTGCTGTCACCATCCAATTTGGTCAGAATAACTCCATCCAGGCCAAGACGTTCATGAAAAGCCTGGGCAATATTAACAGCAACCTGTCCCGTCATAGCATCCACGACAAGAATTATTTCGTGGGGATGCACTTTGGCTTTGATTAATTCCAGTTCAACCATTAGTTTATCGTCAACATGTAACCGCCCCGCCGTATCTAAAATAATCAGGTCTCTTTCCGCGCCAAGCGCATGCTCAACAGCCAGGCGGGCAATTTCCACCGGCTCCTGCAAATCTGTTCGTGAAAACACGGGAATATTTATCTGCTGCCCCAGGACCTGAAGCTGTTTAATGGCCGCCGCCCTGTAAACATCGGCGGCAACCAGCAGGGGCTGCTTTCCCTGTTTCCGCAGCAGACTGGCTAATTTGGCGGCGGTGGTGGTTTTGCCGGAACCCTGAAGGCCTACAAGCATCACTACTGTCGGGGGTTTGGAGGCAAGATTGATTTTGCTCTGCACCCCGCCCATCAACACCGCCATCTCGTCACGTACAATTTTAATTACCTGCTGACCGGGTGTAAGACTGCCTAAAACTTCCTGGCCTGTTGCCCGCTCTTTAATACCTGCTATAAAATTCTTGACAACCTGAAAGTTGACATCGGCGCCTAATAAAGCGCGTCTTACCTCGCGCAATGCCTCGTCGACATCCGCTTCGGTAATTCTGCCCTTGCTTTTTAATTTACGGAAGGTTTCCTGCAATTTTTCGGCAAGGCTTGCAAAAACCATCTAAGCTCCCCTTTTTGCTGTCTGTTGTTTTTCTTTATGTCAAAAGATTTTTCTTAAACAATATTATCCGATTACCCTTGACCTGTCAAGGATAACCAAACCCCGGCCATCAAGCCGGGGAGCGAACGGTGAATACGGTGGCCTGAACAAACAAACGCAAGCTATGAACTTGCCGTTGCGCATAGGTTTAAACAGGCCTTCGTACGCTCTTCCAAAACTTTCTTCCAGTCCTCTTCACTTAACGGCCTGTCGAAACTTCTTAACCGGGCCAGTTCAAAACCGTGCTTTTTGGCAAGCTGCCTTAAATAAATCATATTATCCAAACGCAAATCCGAACCCAAACTCATATCGGTGTAATGATGCTCAAGCGCCAGCATCATCGTTTCAGCCATACACGCATATGCCAAACCGGGTTCAAAACCAAAATTCCATCCCAGGGAAGGACGTCCGGGTATTGCCACCACACCCCCGTCAATAACGAGCACATCAGGCCGCAGTTTTTGCAGTTCCGGACTGACATTGGAAGGCTTGGAAATATCACAGATGATTGCGCCGGGGGTAACCCATTCCGGTTTGACCAATTCCTCCGTACTGCTTGTGGCTGTTATTACAACCTGGGCCATGGAAATTCCCTGGTCGGGGCTACTGGTCAAAACAAACGAATTCGACCGGATTAATTGATCTACAATTCCTGCCCATTCTTCAGACGGGGAATCTTTGGCAGGCAGTTTAATCCTTAATAATTCCTCTCCAAGAGACCCTTCAGGCGGCGCCCATCCGGCCCTGGCCTGATCGGACAAATGCCGGCAAATATCTTCCGCTACCCGGCGCAGACGTCTTAAACTTGCCTGCGGGTGGCGCGGGTTGCCGATTAGAACTATCCGTTGAACTTCTTCTGAAAGCAATATCGCCATAAGCCGTCCAATTGAACCAGTTGCGCCAACGACCGCTGCGGCGCATTGGGCTAAATTAAGGGAAAAACGCTGCGCGGCAAGTTTGATTGCCTCCGTCCCCGAAACTACCGTATAACTATTTCCAGTCGTTAAAGGAAGGAAATGCCCCTGAAGAAGTGTCCCTCCGCGGGATACTACCGAAGTATAGGCGCCCAGGCCAACCAGCCTGGCGCCCCTCTGCTGGGCAAGTTCAAGCGCCTTCTCCAATTCCTTCAACGCTTCCTCGGGTGTGAAATCCAGAATCTCTTTTGTTGTATGCGGCAAAGCAATAAATTCCCCGTATATGGTATAGCCGGCGTTGGACTTAACCCTTGTCCGGCCGATTACGAAAGGCTCCAGGATATCACTGCCCAGATCAGCAAGCTGCTGAAGCTTATCGTTTGGAAGGGACGCAAGGCTCGCATCAAACTCATAATAATTATCAAGGTCTAAAGGATGGACAAGAAAAGCAAATCGTCCTTCCTTATTTTCCCGTGAAGGTTCATACATATCCCAATCATATTTTTCAGCTTTGGGGAGGGAACAGGTCATTTTTTCGTCAAGATCCAGGACGGGCCTTAAAACTTCCAGTGTATTGCCCTGATCAAGCACTTCTAAAACATGCCTTAAGGATCTAAGCGCCTTCCTGCATTCGTCAAGCGTAACTGTAAGAGGCGGCTCCAGGCGGATTACCTTGTTTCCATTCAACGTAGGCGCTACCCTTAAGCCTTCAACATTTAAGAGGTAACTGGAGATAAGCGGTGTCAGGGCTTCCTGCCCGGCAAGCACACTTAAAAGACAGCCCGGAAAATCAGAACGGCTCATTTCAAACTCCAAACCCAGCATATAACCCCTGCCGCGAACTTTTTTAAGTACTCTGGGGAATTCTTTTTGAAGCGCGATCAGTTCCTTATAAAGGTATTCGCCATTTGTTTTTACACGCTGAATAATTTCCCTGTCATTCCTGATCAGAATGTCCAGTACTTTCAGGCCAACCTGGCAGCCGGGAGTGTTTGCCGCAAAAGTAGACGAGTGACGATCTCCAAAATCCTTTGTATATGCCGCTTCCGTACTGAGACAGGCGCCTATGGGAAGAAGCCCTCCGCCAAGGGCTTTAGCCAGAAGCAAAAGATCGGGACATAAACCCTCATCCTCGCATGCAAAAAGCATCCCTGTTCGTCCCAGTCCAGTTTGGATTTCATCAAGAATAAATAAAATTTCATATTGGTGGCATAAGTCCAGGGCTTTGGACAGGTAACCGGCTTCAGGCACTACTATTCCGCCTTCGCCCTGGATTGGTTCTACTATAAAGGCTGCATAATTATTTCCATTCATTTCAAGCTCTTTCTGCAGCGCATCCAAATCACCGTACGGAATAATGTTAAAACCAGGCACAGGCGCTCCGAATGGTGTTTGATAGTAACCCTTCCCCGTAGCCGAAAGAGCGCCAAGGGTCTTGCCGTGAAAGCTGTTTACTGTGCTTAAAATACCTAACCGCCCTGTGGCTGATCGCGCCATCTTTATGGCCGCCTCCACTGTTTCGGCGCCGCTGTTGGTAAAGGTTACGTACCGGAGCCCGTCTGGAGCCAGTTCGATCAGACGCCTGGCCAACTTTCCGGCTGAACCAAGGGCTGAAGGCTGTATAAAACTGGGCAGCGCCTTTTTACGGACTTCTTCAAGAGCCTCCCATATTTCCGGCGGGTTAAAACCAAAAGGCAGCGCTCCGTATGCGGCGATAAAATCCAGGTACTGTCTTCCAGTTGTATCGTAAAGGTAGTTACCCTCACCGCGGACAAAAACTTTATCCATATGGACCTGTTCAAGGAGCCTGCCCAACTGGGGGTTAACGTACGTGGTAAAGTCATGCATATCAAAACCCTCCTGCCCTAACTGGCGCCCTTTAATTGGCGGATCAACTGGCGGAGCTGATCCGGATTAACCCACCGGTCTTCCTTAATTGGGGAAATACCTATTTCCCAGCTTACAACCCGCGGTCCCAGGATTGCCTCGATCATTTTTATACGCATATCTGAACCAATAAAGATTACAGCGTCATAACTTTCAATCTGGGCGACCGTAGCCATGAACATGTTGAACAGATCGGCCCCGCTCTTATTTTCAATGAATTGCCAGCGCTCTTTGTCATTCATGAGCAAAACAAAATCTACCCCTTCGGCGTGCGCTACTTCGCTCAATTCGGCGCCGTTTTCTACCGGAAAGCCAACTAATGCTATACGGGCCCCTTTACGGATTTCACCAAGGCTTTCCAATCGCGAAACGAGGGTTCGATCGACGCCTAACCGATCGGCAACCTCCTGCTGAGAATGCCCTTCCTTACGCAGTTGTAAAATCTGGTCTACCGAACGATGAATACGCTCCGGATTGATCACTTTATCTCCGATACGGACAAGATCCATATTGACCTCCTCTTTCGTGCACATTTATGTGCTCAAATATATTATAACCACTGCCATTCATAATTACAATATATTTCCTTGTCTTAATTACCCTATTCTCTGTCTAAGGTAAGCGCTGATATGTTGGAATAAAAAGGTAGTTTTAGAATTAAACAATTTGAACCTTTAAGAAATTAGTCGTACCCCGGCGGTCTGGGGGTATTCCGGCAGTGATTACAACAAGGGCGCCGGATTTAACCATGCCGGAATCAAGAGAACTTTTAACAGAGGAGTTGATCATCTGATCGGTATTTTGGAATGGTTCGATAAGTAAAGGCTGCACCCCCCAGTATAAGGCCATCCTGCGTAAGACCTCGTTATAAGGGGTGACGGCAATAATCGGCGCTTTTGGACGGTATTTACTGATCATCAAGGCTGTGTATCCGGTCTGAGTAGATGTAATAATGGCTGCGGCTCCAAGATCCCGCGCGGTTGTAACAGTCGCATGACTGATGGCATCCGTAACAGAATGGGTAATCTCTTTGTTCTTTTGAGCCCATATCTCATCATAGGGAAGAAAATCTTCAACCCTTTCAGCGATCCGCTTCATCATTTCCACGGATTCAACAGGGTAGCGGCCGATGGCAGTTTCCCCGGAAAGCATAACAGCATCGGCGCCGTCTAAAATGGCGTTGGCCACGTCGCTGACTTCAGCCCGGGTCGGGCGGGGATTGTTAATCATCGTTTCGAGCATCTGAGTAGCTATAATAACCGGTTTTCCGGCCTCACTGCATATTTTAACAATTTCTTTCTGGACAAGAGGGACTTCTTCAACCGGCAGGTAGATTCCAAGATCCCCTCTGGCAACCATTATTCCATCTGAAGATCTAATAATCCCGGAAAGGTTTGCAAGTCCTTCACGGCTTTCAATTTTTGCAATAATTTGCGCATGCGAGTTGTGTTTCTCCAACATCCTCCTGACTGTTAAAATATCCTGCTCCGTACGCACAAAGGACAGCGCTATAAAATCAACACCATGCTCGATTCCGAAAAGGATGTCCGCACGGTCTTCATCTGACAAAAAAGGCAGGTCCAGCCTAACTTCAGGAAGGTTTACCCCTTTCTGACCGGATACTTCACCGCCATGGATAACTTCGCACTCCACATTGTCTATTCCAGATGAAATTACTTTTAATTCAATTTGCCCATCGGCTAAAAAAACTTTATTGCCGGGTTTAACGTCCCGCGATAAATTTGCATATGAAACCGGCAGGCAGTTTTTACCCGGCCGGCAGCCTTCCGGAATAAGAATAACATTTTGCCCGGCATTTAATTGAACCGGCCTTTCCAGACGGCATAAACGCACTTCAGGTCCCTTCGTATCCATCAGAATGGCAATATTTTTACCTGTTCTTGTGGCTGCTTCCCTGACTGCAGTTATCCTTTTCAAGTGTTCTTCCCGTGCTCCGTGGGAAAAATTAAGCCGGGCCAGATCTAAGCCGGCCTCCATCATTTTCTCCAGAATTAAAATTTCCCCGCTCACAGGGCCTATTGTAGACACAATCCTGGTTCGTTTCATATTGCCTCACATGGATAATACTCCCGCCAAAGTATACATGGACAGATCAATTTTCTTCTTCCTGTTGCAAACCTGTTCAAGATCTATAGCAACTACCTGACCGTCGGTATAGCCGACCATTTTTTTACCTTCCCCGGACATGAGCAATTCTACTGCTTTAGAACCCATCATGCTTGCCAGAATTCTGTCAAAAGCGGAAGGGTTTCCGCCCCGCTGCAGGTGACCTAAAATAGTAACTTTAGTATCAAAACCGGTCCTTTGTTTAATTTCTTTGCCTATCTCAACACCACTGGCAGCGCCTTCAGCAACAATAATAATACTGTGCGAACTCCCCTGACGGTAACTGCGGATCAGGCGTGAACAGATCTTTTCAATATCATAAGGATATTCAGGTATAATAATAGATTCCGCCCCGCCTGCCAGACCCGAATGCAAAGCAATCAGACCCGTTTCCCTCCCCATTACCTCGATGATAAAAGTGCGCTCATGAGATGAAGCGGTGTCCCTGATTTTGTTAATAGCCTCGACAACCGAATTGACTGCCGTATCAAAACCTATTGTATAATCAGTTTTGCAGATATCATTATCAATTGTGCCGGGCAGGCAAACAACAGGCAAATGGTACTCCGCATTTAAAGCGAGCGCTCCCTGAAAAGAACCGCCCCCGCCTATAACCACAAGGCCCTGAATCCCGAAACGCTCAACATTTTCCCAGGCCATGGCTCTTCCCTGCCCTGTTTTAAATTGTTCGTTCCGGGCAGTATGCAGAATAGTTCCGCCCCGGTGGATAATATCAGTTACAGATCGGAGGTTCATCGGTTCTATGTCCGCTTCAATAAATCCACTGTAACCTCTTTTAATGCCCATTACCTCAAGGCCGTGATAAAGCGCCTTGCGTACAACCGCCCGTATTGCTGCGTTCATACCCGGAGCATCGCCGCCGCTGGTAAGAACGGCAATCCTTTGCATAAGAACAACCCCTTGCTGCAACAGACACATCTCGCCCAATTACAAAAGCCCGGCTGCGTTTAAGTTTAAATAGAATCAATGATCTCCATTGCCTCATCAGCCTCTGACTCAGGCACCAGAACCTCAATAGAACTGTTGGGCGGCATCCCGGAGGAACTGCCAATATTTTTTATTTTAACCAGTAGCCCCTCACGTGAAAGAAGTCGTTGTATCTCCTCGGCTTCTTCCATACAGGGAGCGATATAGACTACTGTCCACATAGCAAAGCCCCTTTTTTACTAAGGCTTTCATCGTAAACAAGTATAAACATAACCGCCAATCTTATATTCATCAAACTTATTCTCTTTCCAACCTTCAGCCTTGTACTTGCTGCAAACACTTTAAGGGCAAGCTTAACACCTATTCATCATTTCGTATCTTGCCATGTTTAGTTAACAGTTCAACTTTCCCGCGTATTTTGATTGCTGAAGTATGCTCGGTAAACTGTGCAATCATGATTTCGCCTTTATCCAACTTCTCTGTGTGATGAAACCTTGTATCCTTGCCGCGGGTTAGACCAATAATGGTAACTCCGTTATCCAAAGCTTTTATAACCACGTAATCAGCATCTAAATCATTAGGCTCCGTCATAATCTCACTCCATTATTACCTTTATTTAACAAGCAAATCATAGCACACCTGATGCTTTTCTGACAAGCTTTGTTCTGAACAGACTTACTTTTCCCCTTCACCGTCAACTTTAACCTTAATATTGTCCGCTCCTATCAATTCCCTCAGTTCGATAAGAGCCGGCGTAGACAAATCCAGCCAAAATTCTTCGGGTGTACGGGCTAATTTCTTGTCGCCGGGAAAGTAAAGATACACTGGCGAATGCCCCGGATAACTTCGTAAAATTAATTGCAAACGGGTAATCAGCTCCAGTGAAGATTTCTTTATTTGAATATAGACACTGTCAGTCTTCCTTTTAATAACAGGGGTAAGTTGTTCAGCAATAACTTTGTTGTCTTCACCATTTGCATTTACCCGCCCATGCAGGAGGACCACTTTTTCAGGTTTGATCAAGGACTTATACTCCTGATAGGCTCGCGGGAAAAAAATTACTTCTATAGTACCTGTCAAATCCTCAAGCTGCCCTCTGGCCATGGTTTCACCCCGGCGTGTTGACAGTTTTTTTATATTTGTAATCATCCCGCCCAAAACAACGTCACTGTTAGGTTCCATCTCCCTTGCTTCTGAAACAGACCCGGTAATCTGTGCGTTTAATACCGATCTGTATTCAGAAAGGGGATGGCCGCTTATATATAAACCCAACGCCTCCTTTTCCATGGCAAGCAATTGACTATAGGAAAACTCCTTGAGATCCGGCATTTTTATGGAAAACACATCCCCGGCCGAATCCCCCCAAAAATCAAGCAAAGTCAACTGCCCGTTTGAACGCTCCCTGCCCGCCTGCGCCGCTAAATCCATCCCGGCCTCGATCATCGCCATTAACTGCGACCGGCTGTGCCCAAGCGAGTCAAAAGCCCCGCTTTTGATCAGGCTTTCTAAAACACGCCTGTTCACAACCCTGGTATCCAGCCGGCGGCAGAAATCTGTATAGCTTTTGAAGGAACCGTATTGCCGGCGATCCTGCTCGATTACTTCAACCGCTCCGGCGCCCACATTTTTGACCGCGGCCAGACCAAAACGTATCTTGCCGCCCACGACCGTGAAATCCCTCTCACTTTCGTTGACATCCGGGGGCAGTACTTCAATTTTCATACGCCTGCACTCTTCAACGTAAGCCGCTACCTTATCCGTATTGTCCCGTACTGAAGTAAGCAGAGCCGCCATGAATTCAGCAGGGTAATTGGCTTTTAAAAAAGCTGTCTGGTAAGCAACCAGAGCATAAGCCGCCGAGTGGCTGTTATGAACTACAAAACCGTTAGCCAGATAATTATGGGTTTCTTCGACAGTCAGGTCATAAGTAACTTCATTACCGGCCGGTATAACAGATCTAATATCATCCCAGGATACAACCGTTCCCTTCTCGGGAGAATTTTCAGACTGCCTTAAATCATTGCCGTAAGGAATTCCGCATACGGCAACTTTATTCCCCGCCTTAAGCCTCCCTAAAGGCGTCCATCCTCTGTCGGTTAAAAACATATGGTTGGCGGTGGCTTTAATGCTGAAACCCTTTTCAGTAGTTAAACAGTAAACAGGTTTTATACCATTAAGATATAACCCGGTTACCTGACCTGTTGCAATCTGGTAGTTTTTATCCAATGTTTTAACAGTCGCCGGCTTTTTGCTTTCAAATATGTCCTTTAACGAACTTAGATTACCGTTTCCGTCTACTATGCGCGCTTCTCCGCTTAAGCACTTATTGAACCCGTAACCGGCGAAATATTCCATAAGGTCAAATATTTGACTTGCTGTCCTCTTGTCGATGCCCCTTCCGGAGGCTCCTTTAATAAATCCTTCCCTGTTGGAAAGAATCAATTCCGGTTTCTTTTTCCCCATTGCTTTGCGAAGTTCGTCCGCCTTGGCCATACTGAACCCGGCCAACTCACTGGCAATCTGCATGACCTGCTCCTGGTAAAGAATAACCCCGTAGGTGCTTTTTAAGATTGGCTCCAGCCTGGGATGCAGGTAGGATATCTGATTAAGTCCGTGCTTGTTTTTAATGAAATCCTCAACCATACCGCTGCCAATCGGGCCGGGGCGATAAAGCGCAACCAGGGCGATAATATCCTCAAATATTTCCGGTTTAAGCTCTTTCAGAATGGACCGCATGCCTGAGCTTTCTAATTGAAATACGCCAATTGTACTGCCGGAGGCAAGCAGTTCATATGTCTTCGGGTCATCCAGCAATATTTCATCAATATTGATATTTGGGCCGCCGTTTCTTTCGATTAACTTCAGAGCGTCCGAAATAACAGTCAATGTCCGCAGTCCCAGAAGATCTATCTTTAAAAGCCCGAGCTGTTCAACCTGGCTCATGGCGAACTGTGTCGTCAGCGGACCTTCGGAAGATTTATACACAGGCAGGTAATCAGTCAGGGGATCACGCGTAATAACCACGCCGGCGGCATGTGTCGAGATATGCCTCGGCATCCCTTCAAGAAGGGAAGCCATGTCGACAAGCTTTTTAATCTGTTGGTTTTGTTGGTACAGTTCCCTTAAATCGGCCGACTCCTGTAACGCCTTTTCGATGGTTATCTGCAGTTCCGCAGGCACAAGCTTGGCTACCCGGTCAACTTCGGCATACGGTATTGCTAGAGCGCGGCCGACATCCCTTATTGCCGCGCGGGCAGCCATTGTCCCGAAGGTGGCAATCTGGGCAACCCGGTCGGCGCCATACTTTTGAGTCACATAATTAATGACTTCCTGCCTGCGTTCAAAGCAGAGATCCACATCAACATCCGGCATCGATATCCGCTCGGGATTTAAAAAACGTTCAAAGAGAAGGCCATATTTAAGCGGATCAAGATTTGTTATTCCTAGAAGGTAAGCAACAAGGCTTCCGGCGGCGGAACCGCGTCCGGGCCCGACAGGAATCCTTTTAGAACGCGCAAAGTGAATAAAATCCCAGACGACGAGGAAATAGGAGGAATATTCCATCGACTTGATTACTTTAAGTTCATATTCCATCCGTTGTATTACCTGCTCGGAAGGGGCGCCATAACGGCGGCGCAATCCCTCAAGGCACAATTCTTCCAGATATGCATTGGGTTGAACACCCTGGGGCAGCGGGTAATCCGGCAGGTACTGCTTGCCAAAATCCAGGGCAACATTGCAGCGTTCCGCAATATTTAACGTATTTGCCAGGGCCTGTCCCAGTTCGCTGAAATTGGCGGACATTTCTTCTTCGCTTTTCAGATAAAGCTGATCGGACTGAAATTTCAACCGCGCCGGGTCGTTTACAGTTCTTCCGGTTTGGATGCAAAGAAGTATGTCCTGCATCTCCGAATGTTCACGATTTACATAATGGATATCGTTGGTAACGACCAGCGGTATGTCAAGCTGTTTGTGAAACTCGACCAGTCCCTTGTTTACTCTTCGTTGGACGGGCAAACCATGATCCTGCAGTTCAAGGTAGAAATTTTCCCTGCCGAAAATATCCCTGTAGTCCATGGCCGCTTTCCTGGCCAGTTCATGCTCCCCGGCTTCCAGTAGTTCAGCAACCTCACCGGCTATGCATCCGCTTAAAGCAATAATACCTTTGCTGAAGCGGGCCAGGGAATGCTTGTCAACCCGGGGTTTATAGTAAAAACCTTCAGTAAAACCAAGCGAGACGAGCTGAAGCAGGTTGCGGTAGCCCTCTTCGTTTTCAGCTAAAAGGGTAAGGTGGTAATTGCGGTCATCTACATGCGGAACCCGGTCCCTGGCTGTCCGCGGCGCGACATATACTTCGCATCCTAAAATAGGTTTAATTTCTTGTTCCTTACAGGCTTTGTAGAAGTCTACCACGCCGAACATTACCCCGTGGTCAGTGATAGCCAGGGCAGGCATATTTAACTCCCGGGCAGCCTTGGCAACTTTCTTGATTCTGGCTGCGCCGTCCAAAAGACTATATTCGGTATGCACATGCAGGTGTACAAACATCGGCGCCAATGCCTCCACCCGGATTTACAATAAGTTTAATTTTTCCTTATTGTTCCTTCAGGAAAGAATACTCAATGTTTCGACCAACGCTATCTATCTATCTATCTATCTATCTATCTAAAATTAATTGGGCAACCTTTTGTCCCGACAAAAGCATTCCGCCAAAGACAGGGCCCATCCGGTAACCTCCGACAACAGCGTTTGCCGCCATACCCGCCACATACAGCCCCGGATAGACTTCGCCCGTATTGGCCAGAATGGCCTCTTCCCCGCGGGAAGCCCACATGGATTTTTCTCCTTCAAGCGCGCCCGATTGGGTGTTTAGTTTTCCCTTCAGTTTTCGGACAACTATATTTGTTACCTGCGCATCGTGGCCAGTCGAATCTATTACATATTTAGAGCTGACAGCCAGCGGATCGACATGCAGGTTGGCCATTCCTACCGCCTTCCAGTTAAGAACCAGGCCGGTAATCCTCTCTTTTCGCACCATCACATCCTCAACTGAAATCAGGTTAAAAATTCTTGCTCCGGCGCGGACCGCATTTAATGCCAAAGCTGCTACAGCTTCCACTGAATCGGCGCAATAGTAACCCTGCTCAAAAGTTTTATATCTTATACCCATCTCTTCCAAGATAGGCCTCGCCTCATCCTGAACCACAATCTTGTTGAACATCATGCCGCCGCCCCACATCCCGCCGCCTACGCTTAACTTGCTTTCGAACAGCGCTACCCGGAGGTTGCCCTTGGCAAGATAATAAGCGGCGGCCAGTCCGGCCGGTCCTCCTCCCACAACCGCCACATCTGAATCCAGGGCCCCAAGTAATTCTTCCATGTAGTTGGTGATGATCGCCCTGGAAACAATAATGTCTTCAATTTGCATGGTCAGTTCTCTCCTTTGAATTTTTTAAGCTGTCGATAAAAATAGCACACCTGTTTAACGGAGAAGGTGTGCCCCAGAAACTATTAAAAAAGCATCCTTTCCTTTTGCTTGTCCTTCCCGTCAGGCTTTGTGTTCAGGTTGGGAAGCCTTTCCAAAAAGCTCCGGTCAAGAGCCTTACTAAATTTTAACCCAACAAATGGAGAATTGAGGTTGTGTTTAAGAATAGCAAAAGAATTATCCACTGTCAAGCGTCGGAGTATGTAGAAACAATTGGCCTGTAAAACTTCAAGAAGGTAACTATTCAGGCTGTTAGGCTGTAGGCTGTAGGCTGTAGGCTGTAGGCTGTAGGAGGAAATTATGCGTGACCATACGAAGCTCAGAGCGTTTGAACTGGCCGACGAAGTGGCGGTTTTGATCTATCGGGCAACCAGAGGGTTTCCCAAGGAGGAGATCTATGGACTGACTTCCCAGATGCGAAGAGCGGCGGTTTCGGTGCCGTCAAACATCGTTGAGGGATGTGCACGCGAGAGTCAGGCAGAATACCTTCGCTTTCTTGACAGGCTGTAGGCTGTAGGCTGTAGGCAATTAGGCTGTAGGCTGTAGCCTGTAGAAGTTCGGCTT
>DFZT01000050.1:0-504 GCA_002382755.1 Firmicutes bacterium UBA4049
AGAAATGAACAAGTTTTTGACGGGTGAAAATTTCGGCAATCCAACCAGCCAGCACTATTTTGGAGTAATTGCCCGCAGGGCTGTCGAAGAGGCGCGGGAAAAAGTTGCCGGGGCTATGTCCGCCGACTCCAACGAAATAATTTTTACCAGCGGAGGGACAGAATCGGATAACATGGCTATTCAGGGAGTTGCCCAAACCAACCGGGACAGGGGTAATCATATTATTACCAGCGCGGTGGAACACCATGCCGTATTGAATACAGTCAAAGCTTTGGGGAAACAGGGTTTTACAACCACAATCCTGCCTGTTGATCACTATGGTATGGTCGATGTTGACCAGCTTGCCGAGTCCATAACGGATAAAACTATCCTGATTACGATAATGCACGCCAATAACGAGGTTGGGACAGTCATGCCCATCAGGGAGATAGGCAAGCTTGCCAAAGAAAAGGGTATTATTTTTCATACGGATGCGGTTCAAAGCTTCGGTAAAGTGCCTTTTAC
>DFZT01000050.1:540-4803 GCA_002382755.1 Firmicutes bacterium UBA4049
GGTACGGAAAACGTGCCCGGCATTGTCGGTTTGGGAAAAGCGGCTGAACTGGCCGTTAACAATATGGAGCAGGAGAACAAAAGAATGTTGGACCTGCGCGATAAACTGATCAACGGGGTCCTGGGCAGTTTTAAAAGAGTAAGGTTAACCGGCCATCCGTCAATTCGCCTGCCCAATCACGTCAGTTTCTGCTTTGAATATATCGAAGGCGAGTCGATGCTGCTCAGCCTGGATATGAAAGGCATAGCTGCGTCAAGCGGTTCCGCCTGTACGTCGGGTTCACTTGAACCTTCGCATGTTTTACTGGCCATGGGAATACCGCATGAAATAGCTCACGGTTCTTTGCGCCTTACTCTGGGCAGCGGCAACACTGAGGAAGACGCGGATTATTTCCTGGAAACAATGGGCCCGATTGTAGAAAGGCTGAGATCTATATCGCCGTTCAGCGAGGAAGAAGACTTTGTTACCGACGCCGGCTGCGCCGAGTGCCGGGTAAGCCAGTCCTGTAAAGGTTAGAAGTAATTCTTTGAGGGGGAAGTGACCGTCATGTATTCAGATAAGGTTATGGATCATTTTACCAACCCCCGCAACGTAGGGGAAATAGAAGATGCTTCCGGTATAGGCAATGTTGGCAATCCTGTATGCGGAGATATTATGAAAGTTTTTATAAAAGTTGAGGACAATGTTATTACAGACATAAAATTCAAGACCTTCGGCTGCGGAGCAGCCATCGCTACCAGCAGCATGGTCACGGAAATGGCCAAGGGGAAAACGGTTGAAGAAGCCTTGAAGATAAGCAGAAAAGACGTTGCAGAAGAGTTGGACGGCCTCCCGCCGCAAAAAATGCACTGCTCGAACCTTGCTGCAGACGCTTTGCATGACGCTATCCGGGACTATAAAAGCAAATCTGTGCAGTAGGTGTATTTAGTTGAAAGTTCTTGTCGCGATGAGCGGCGGTGTGGACAGTTCTGTTGCCGCCGCCCTTTTAGTTGATCAGGGTTATGATGTCACAGGAGTAACCATGCAGCTTGCCGATTGGCCTTTGTCAGAGGATAGAGGACCTCTGGGCTGCTGTTCTCCGGAAACTGTTGAAGACGCCCGCTCAGTGGCCGGTATGCTTGGAATCCCGCACTATGTGATGAATTTCAAAAAGCCGTTTAAGGAAAAAGTTATTGATTATTTCTGCTGCGAATATTTAAACGGCAGGACACCCAACCCCTGCATTGCCTGTAACAGGCATATCAAATTTGATCTCCTGCTTAAAAATGCGCTTTCGCTTGGTTTTGACTATCTGGCAACCGGCCATTATGCCCGTCTTGAGTACGACATTTCTGGTAACCGCTATACACTCAGCCGGGCTGTCGACAAAAAAAAGGATCAGTCGTACGTATTATACTGCATCAAGCAGGAGCAAGCAGGGCATCTGCTGCTCCCCCTGGGGCGCCTGACAAAGGAAGAAGCGCGCAAAATCGCCCTGGCAAAAAAATTACCGGTTGCAAAAAAAGCAGAAAGCCAGGATATTTGTTTTGTTGCCAGTGACTACCGTGATTTTTTAAAGGAGGAAGCGGGTAAGTTAATTGAGCCGGGGCCGTTTCTCGATCTGCAGGGGAGGGAGATTGGGCGGCACAGGGGGGTTGCCTGCTACACAATCGGCCAGCGCCGCGGCCTTGGGCTGCCGATGGGGCAAAGAATTTACGTGGTGGATATTATCCCTGAACATAATGCTGTTGTTTTGGGCCCGCCGGAAGCTCTTTTTTCAGAACGTTTTACTACGGAGGAAAATAATTTTCTTGCCATTGATCAATTGGAGGAATCAATTGCGGTTCATGTCCAAATCAGGTATAAGGCGCAGGGTTCGCCTGCTTTGATTACTCCCGCGCGGGGCAATGTGGTTGAAGTCCGTTTGGACAAACCCCAGCGGTCGGTCACGCCGGGTCAGGCGGCCGTTTTTTATCTGGGAGATACAGTCCTGGGGGGAGGGATTATTCAAAGGGGAGGTAAAGATTATACCTGAGCCGACGCCCTCCTACAGCCTAATAGACTACAGCCTACAGCCTAAGGAGGTAAAGATTATACCTGAGCCGACGCCCAGTCACAGATTCTTTTTGACGAAAGTTGGATATAGCCGCTGTCTGTTTCGTAACCGATATATTTTCTTTGGGGTTTAAGGGCTGCAATTAAGGATATATTCGTGAACGTCCCGCCCAGACTTTTAACAGAAAACTCCTGTATTGACTGAGATTCAGGTCCTCGTCGTAATCTTTTCCCGTGTTGTAGGGCGGCGAGGTTACAGCCAAATGGACGTTATGATCAGGGAGTTCCTCCATATTCTCGCTGGTTTTACAGAAGAAGAAGCATTGCAATGGGTCCATTTTCATTGATTAAATTTTTAATAAGATACCCTTTTCATTAGCCTTGATTTCTGAGCTTCCGGCAACAACCTGGTATTCCTCACATCCCTCCTGGGGAACCATGCTGTAAACCTGCTGTTTAATTAATTTATTTATTCTTTCCTGAACAACAGCGTTATTTAGCCCTTGGACCCGGGGATAGCCTACATTCGTGCATTGATTGGAGATCTTTTCACCGGCAATGACGGCCGACTCTGGATCAGGCATTTAATTAACAACCCCTTTCAGTTGTATAATATTCAAAACCCGTCAGCCTGCGCCTGGTTAATTAACCAGGCAAGCAATTCCTTGACATTTTCTGCTTAAAAAGTTAAGCTCCAAAGAGACCGGCATCTTTTGGCACAGGCGTTTTTTGTTTTTTGATTGAAGGGTTTTTAGAAAAATTTTTTCTGGGTTATATTTATTGTATTGACGGGATAAGCATTCATTGAACAGGGCGCTCCCCGGGAAAGGGGAAAGGGGAATTCGGTTGCTGGTTTTTTTAGGATCGGTAGCAATGGTTGTACTGGCGGAAATGGGCGATAAGACGCAATTGCTGGCCATGGCTTTTGCAACCCGCTTTCCTGCCGGAAGCGTTATGCTCGGTGTTTTTATTGCTACATTGCTTAACCATGCGCTGGCTGTCGCCCTGGGGACTTACCTGGGGATGTCATTTAATATGGACATCATACAGGTGGTTGCGGCCGGATCTTTTATTTTATTCGGTTTGTGGACGTTGCGCGGGGATGCGCTAAGCGGCGAGGAAAAAAGAAAATTATTTATAGGACCGGTTGCAACTGTCGCCATCGCGTTCTTTATTGCCGAAATGGGTGATAAAACACAGCTGACCACGGTTGCCCTGGCAGCCAGATACAACTCACCGCTGGAAACATTATTGGGAACCACCACAGGTATGCTAATTGCTGACGCCCTGGGTGTCTATATTGGTGTCGTTGCTGGAAAAAAAATCCCGGAACGCTTTGTCAAATGGATTTCCGCAATGATCTTTATATTTTTCGGCTTTGCCGGACTGTATACTTCTTTGCTGCACAGGTTCATCGGTCTTCCCTGGATGGTTGGACTTGCAGCTTTTTCTTTCTTGCTGATTTGGGTGGTTTTAAAAATCAAAAGAAGAATTATTTAAAAAATATTTACACAGCTCCAAGTGCATTTCGAGTTCTTCCCTGCTCTTCCAAAACCCTCATTTTGACACGATCTAATATTGAACCGTCAATCCCGGCTTATTTTTAAATCTGCGGACAGCGTCGCGGTTATTGATCCATTGGTAATTTCCGGGATATAATCAGAGCAGGTAAGTTATTTCCCGCCTCCTGGATATTTTTTTCCTGCGCTAAAGCAAAATATTATCTTCAGTAATAAATAAAAAGGGACAATTTCTTTGCCCTGAAATATTTAAAAGTTAACGATAAATAATATAGAACATCCTCGCAATATCCGGAAGCCGTAAGGCGCCTAAAAGTAAAATGTGGGGGTTTTAATTTATGAAAAATTTCTTGAGTATTATCGAAGGCCTGTATGATTTCGAAGGAGATCCGATAATCTATAAAACAAATGAGCTGTACGCAGTGATGTCCTTGGAGGATGCGGAAACACTTCCTCACATCAGAGAGGGAGAAGTTATAATTTTTAATACCAGACCCTTCTGCTTCAGCGGTGTGGTTATGGGCGACAAAGTTTTTCTGTCCCTGCCTGATTTTTATTATGCAACCCGTTCGGGAATAGGAGTAAAGGATAAACCGGAATCGGTAAAGTTATAAGCAGCGGAATTTATTTAAAATTCTTTTCCATGATTATCCTTGTCTGGAAGGAAAGTCTTGCTGTAACGGCAAATAATTTCGATAAGAAATTTTTT
>DFZT01000050.1:4993-6380 GCA_002382755.1 Firmicutes bacterium UBA4049
TTGCGGCTGAGGGCATATTGTATGCCTTTCGTACGCAGCGCAACATGCGTATTCATTTTGCAGCCGCTGTGGTCGTATTGTTTTTGGCCGCTCTTCTGCATTTAAGCAAATCAGAGTTCATTTGCCTGTTATTTGCTATTTTTATGGTCCTGGTTTCGGAAATGATCAACTCAGCCATAGAATTGGCGGTCGATCTTTTCAGCCTTAAGTATCATTCCCTGGCTAAAGCAGCCAAGGATGTAAGCGCCGGAGCCGTTTTACTGGCAGCAGTCAGTTCGGCGGT
Source organism: Firmicutes bacterium UBA4049 (assembly GCA_002382755.1). Classification (GTDB taxonomy): domain Bacteria; phylum Bacillota; class Desulfotomaculia; order Desulfotomaculales; family Nap2-2B; genus 46-80. Next base: position 5,277 of record DFZT01000050.1, read on the forward strand.
CATCGGCATTTTAGTTTTTTATCCCTACCTGTCAAAGATAAGCATAAGATAACCGGATCATCAAATAAGAATCCTGCGCTCTTTTAAAAGATAAATTCTATTCTTGGGAGGTACGTAGCAACTACCTTATTTCTGACAAACCTTGACAAAACATAACAAATATAATACAATAAGCTTATGGAACTATTAACCATAAGCAAAGCGGCAAAAAAACTAGGCGTACATCCGAACAGCCTGCGCAACTGGGAGAAACAGGGCTTGATCAAGCCAGTCCGTTTACCCGGAGGCCAGCGCCGGTATTCTATGGACGAACTCAACAGGCTTTTGCAATCCGGCCAATTAACTGACAGTCAAGAAGCAATTGTGCTTTATGCACGGGTATCCACCAAGAAGCAGGCCGACGCCGGCAATTTAGAGCGGCAAATGAAGCGGCTATGCCAATACGCCAAAGAGCGCGATTTTACAATCAAGGCGGAATTTATGGATGTAGCCAGCGGCCTAAACCAGAAGCGTCGCGGATTGACGAACGTGCTCAAGCTGGCCGAGCGTGGAGAATACAAGAAGCTCGTCATCGAATATCCCGACCGGTTGGCCCGGTTTGGGTACTCATACATCGAGCGGCATTTAAGGTACTGCGGGGTAGAGGTAATTGCCATAGCCGAAAAAGAGCAAAAAGACGCTCAGTCAGAACTGGTCAGAGACTTGTTAGCGATAGTCACGTCATTTTCGGCCAGGCTATATGGCGCCAGGGGCGGCAAGAAGGTCAGGCAGGGTTTTCGGGAGTTGATAGCGGAGGTATCTCAGGATGAAGAAACGGAAGAAAAACAAAAAGAAATCGGGCCGTCCTGATGGTGAAATAAGCTACACCGTTTGCGGCGAATTCTTCCCGGAGGCATACCCAGCCGTCCGCTCTCAAAAGTGGAGCCGTGGGACGGAAGACCCGTTAGACGCCGAGATGCGTCTTTTTTGTTCCTGCACCCGCTGGGCATTCAACCGGTTGCTGGAAGGCGATTCGCGGGAAGCGCTGAAAAAGCAGGGTCAGGGGACATTTGGTTTAAACTCCCGCTACTGCGACGATGCCATACTGAAGGCCAAAGCCGTCAT
>DFZT01000050.1:6452-9951 GCA_002382755.1 Firmicutes bacterium UBA4049
GCGCGGGTCAAAAAGCTGGCTGACAAGTTTGGCGAGTTAAAGGTCCATCAGGACAACGGCGCCATACCGAAAGTAGTTTTCGGCGGCCGCGCTTTATGGAAGCGGGTCTGCAAAGGCAAAGCCACCCGCGAAGAGTGGCGGCAGGCCCGTCAGGACCGGCTGTACGCCCGCGGAGACGAGAGCAAAGGCGGCAATCCGAACATCAAGATCATCTGGCGCAATGGGGAATTTACCCTGTCCGCAACCATCTCTCACCTGTCCGAGCAGAAAGGAGTAGACAGCAAAGGCAGGCCGTTAATGACCAGAGCACCCCGGGCAGAAGGCAGGCTGTGGCTGCCGGAGAAGTACCGGCTCAAGGTGCTGGAGTTGCTCTTATCAGGCACACCTTACACAGTGGAGCTAATCAAAGNNCCAACAGGGGCTATTTAGGTATGGACGCCAACCCGGACGGAGTGGCTTTGGCTAATGTCAGTTATACCGGACAGCCGGAAGCCTGGCCGGAAGGCTTCGACATGCCATATCCAAAAGCTTTGCATAAATTCGCCGGGGAATTTCAGGTGACAGTACACCCGAACGGGTTTCTCTACATCAAGATACCCGAACTGGCTTACAGCCGGGGTTACCGGCGTACTTACTTGATAGGCGTGTTGGCCAAAGCAGTAGCGGACACAGCCAAAGCCCTGGGCAAACCCATTGCTCTGGAAAAACTGAATTTTGGCAAAGACCGGCTAGACACGAACAAAAAATTCAACCGCATGGCGGCCAATTTTCCATTCAAGAAGATGGTCGAAGCCGTCATTCGCAAGGCATTCAAGGAAGGCGCAGGTGTAAAGCAAGTTTGGCCGGCACACACGTCAACAATAGGTTATTGGAAGTACATGCAGAAGTACGGCGTAATCATCCACCATGCCGCGGCACTGGTAATAACCCGGCGGGCGATAGGTTTCAGAGAGCGTATCACAAAAGAGTTAAAGCGGAAAATCCAAGTCATAAGAGAAAAGCTGAGCCAAAAAGTTAATTCCTTGCCTGGGGAAGGAAAAGGGATGATCCGAAAGGTAAAGCGGCTCTTCAATCGGCTGGATGGAAAGGTTCTTGTGCACAACGGGCTGGCCCGTTTCAAGCAGGAATCGTTTTATTCCGTCTGGCGCGACTTAAAGCAGCTTGTTTTACTGAGTAGGTGACCTCGTTAGCCGGAGTGCGGAAACAACCGGCAGGCGCCCTAACAGGGCGCGGGAGGTGGGGTTAACCTCTCGCCGGCTGGTCAACACAAGACAAGGGCAGGTGGTTATCTGCAGGTCTGCGTCTTGTGCCCGGCCTGCGCAATATTCTTTCTCTCCCGTCCGGGTGAGACTCCCGGGCCGAGGCCCCCCTGTCACCCCAGGGAAATTTTCTATGGAGGTGTAAAGCCTGGTCATGGGGGGCCGGGTTTACAAAAACTAACTATTGTTAGGTATTGTGAGCTTTTTTGAACCAGGAAAGAAAGATGCCCTATAAATGTGAAGTCACTTTTAGATACATTCAACTTGCTTTAACTATCCGGACTATAACCAGGCTGCAGGACCTGCCTAAAGTGATGGAGAAATCCTTAAGAAAGATTAAAGAACACCTGGCTAAATTTGAGGAGGAACCAACAGGCCCGCCATTTGCCGCCTATTATGACATGAGCATGGATTCGTTCGATGTCGAAATAGGTTTTCCTGTTTCCAGAGCGTTTGCAGAAACCGGCAATATACAAACAAGCGTTATTCCCGGCGGAAAGATTGCCTCCTGCACTCATACAGGTCCTTATACCGGGATTTCAAAGGCGTACCAGTTTTTGTCAAATTGGGTAAAAGAAAACGGCTATGAAACAAAAGAGGTTGTTTATGAAATATACTTTAACGACCCGGCAGTTACACCGCCTCAGGAGTTAACCACACAGATCTTTTTGCTGCTTAAATAACCGCGCTGCGTTTTTCACAGTCAGTTTATCTGTAAATGTACCACCAGTTTTTTTATATAGCTGGTTAATCCAGCTTATAAAAAAGAACCCCCAGTTTATTTAAACGGGGGTTGAACCAGGATTCCAGGAAAACCTTACTTCATTACCATCACCGAAGTTGCCTTGACGAGTGCGCTGACATCGTCACCCACTTTTAAACCCATTTGTTTTACAGAACCTGTGGTGATGACCGAACACATCTCCTGTCCGCTTACATCAAGAACAACCTCGGAAGTAATATCGTTTGACCTAATTTCTTTTACCCGTGCTTTTAACTGATTTCGCGCGCTTAGTTCCATGATAACCACCTTTTTGCTTTTATTTTTATATTTTGCGCAATAAAAGAAATTTTAAACAGGTAAAGAAAAGAACCCCGAAGGGCTCTTTTTGACACAGTTTAACAGCGCAAAAAAGATTAAGCTTTTGCAACGCCGCAGGGGAAGCAACATGAACCCAGCACTAAAAGGATAAGGATCAGGAAGATAAGGAAAGCAAAGCTTTCACAGCCACTGTCGCCCGTAATTCCAAAACCCATTATAAAAATCCCCCTTCCAATTTTTCTGTTACATAGTATGGTTTTTATTTATCAGGCGTTACCATCCGGCTGTAAAAAATGATTTTTTAAAATTAAAAAGCCCCGGTTGGGGGACTTTTTTAAGAGAGAAATTGACCTGATCATACTGGTTTACGAGCGGGCTTATTTTTCGTGGTTCCCGTTGATCCTTATCAAAAACGCTCTCAAATTTCCTATCTTGAGGAACTCCCTAAGGCTTACATGGGGAATTTCAATTTTCGAAAGATACTTTTTGGCAAATGTGCTAAGTGGATTATTTATGTTTTTCTCCCCCCGCTTTTTTAAAGTATTTCCCGAAACCTTTTAATAAAATCTTAGCTAATTTTAAACAACGCCCCTGACATCTTATATTAGAAGAGACAGGGGCTGATGAATTTGCTGGATTATTGTTACTTTGTAGAACTCTCTTTTTCCCTAAATGACGGGCATCGTTTGTCCATAGTGTTTTCTATATCGATGCTCCGGTCAATTCCTTCTGCATTACACCTTCTGTTTTTATTGCAGGCGCATTCGTCTATGCTGCATCTCATAAAAATAAAATCTGCCTTTTCTAGAAATTATCTCTTACTTTGTACTGGGGCTCCTGCCGTTCAATGTCATTAACCCGGTTTTTCATGCCGAACGTAATTCCTTCCAGCTGTTTGGCATAATCATTGAACATTTTTTTTGCATTTGTGTCTTTGGTATCAAGGGCGAAACTTTTTAGATCCGCTGTAGCGGTTTCCAGAGAAGAAAGGCACTGATGCATTTTGTCTCCTATGGTCACATTTAAAACCTCCTTTTTTTATGAATCTTTTAATAGTGTGCCCTAAATTCGGATTAATTTTAATAGAAAATTATGGATTTTATAGTTGATCTTTTTTTGTAGTAAAAAGAGGCTGCCTAGAAATACTGACTTACATAATTTAAATATCCGACATTAGGATAAATAAAAGGCACAGCTT
>DFZT01000097.1:0-897 GCA_002382755.1 Firmicutes bacterium UBA4049
AGGCGACCCGGAAGCAGTTCCTTTGGCGGAGTGGGGACCGCAAATCGAAAACCACCCCTCTTTCCCTGAGCGCACCAATGTTGAATTTGTTCAGGTTCTCAGCCGCACGGAAATAAAAATGCGCGTCTGGGAGCGCGGGGCGGGAGCAACACTGGCCTGCGGCACGGGATCATGCGCCACACTGGTGGGATGTGCCTTAAACGGCCTGACGGACAGAAAGGCGGCCGTCCACCTTGCCCTGGGCGCCCTTTTCATAGATTGGGCAAAGGACAACCACGTATATATGACAGGCCCCGCCGAAGAGGTCTTTCGCGGAGATTTTCCTGTATAAAGTATTGTATAATTGCATAATAAATCAAGTTAATGCCCGGAGGTTTTGATCTTGAAATTCATCGAAGCACAGCGTCTGCAAAAATTGCCCCCTTATCTTTTCGCCCGCATAGAACAATTAATTGATCAGAAAAAGGCTCAGGGTGCGGATGTAATAAGCCTTGGCATCGGGGACCCGGACATGCCCACACCGGAGCACATAATCCAGGAATTGATCAAAGAAGCGAGAAACCCTGTCAACCACCAGTACCCTTCTTCTGTCGGCATGCTCGAATTCAGGCAGGCTGTGGCAAGGTGGTACAAACGGCGTTTTGATGTTGAACTGGATCCCAAAAACGAAATAGTCAACCTGATCGGGTCGAAGGAAGGAATTGCCCATATCTGCTGGTGCTATCTTGATCCCGGGGATATATCGCTGGTACCCGATCCCGGTTACCCGGTGTATGGCATCGGCTCCATCCTGGCGGGCGCCCAGCCTTATTATATGCCGCTTTTGGAAAAGAATAAATTCTTGCCCGATTTCTCTGAAATTCCGACCGAAGTAGCCAAAAAGGCCAAAATGATGTT
>DFZT01000097.1:1002-3722 GCA_002382755.1 Firmicutes bacterium UBA4049
GGTTGGCGCATCGGCTGGGCGGCAGGCAACCCCGATACGATAGACGCGCTTGGGCGTCTTAAATCCAACATTGACTCGGGCCAGTTCCAGGCAATTCAGAAAGCTGCTGTCGCGGGACTTGACGGAAATTATGACGAACTGGAAAAGGTAAACAAAATATACAGCGGGCGCAGAGACATCGTTATCGACTGCCTCAATTCACTCGGGTGGCGGCTTGAAAAGCCCGGGGCGTCTTTTTACCTCTGGATTCCCGTCCCGGCAGGATATACATCCGAGTCCTTCGCCGAATTTGTCCTTGAAAAGGCGGGTGTCGTAATTACTCCGGGAACCGGATACGGCGCCAACGGGGCAGGTTATTTCCGCATCTCGATAACTGTAGATACCGAACGTCTAAAAGAAGCGATGGAAAGAATCAGACAAAATATCGGTACGGTCAATTTTTAATAAATATAAGGATATCTTTTTTGTCAAAGGGGACGGCTCTTTTGACACTATAAATAACACCTATGTTGTCATAAGATCCGTCCCCTTGACATGACAATAAGTCAATATTCATAATAAGTCAAGCCTGACCCCTGACCTACAAGTTAAAGCCATATTTTCAAGCAATATTTAGGAGGTTCGACAATGAAACTGTCCAAGCGAGCATTGGAGCTCAGCCCATCACCCACACTGGCTATCGACGCCCAGGCAAAAAAACTTATTGCATCCGGCGAAAATGTTATAAATTTTGGCGCGGGTGAGCCTGATTTTGATACCCCGGAGCATATTAAACAGGCCGCTATCGAAGCCCTTCAAAAAGGAATGACCAAATATACACCGGTATCCGGAATACCGGCCTTAAAACTGGCAATTGTTGAAAAATTCAAAAGGGATAACGGTTTGGATTATCAGGCAGATCAAATTGTTGTCTCAGTCGGGGGAAAACACTGCCTGTATAACGCAATCCAGGTCCTCTGCGAAGCGGGCAGGGAGGTTATCGTCCCGGCTCCATACTGGGTCAGTTACTTTGAACAGATCAAGCTGGCCGGCGCCGTACCCGTAATAGTAGAAACAAAAGCTGAAAACGGCTATAAATTGACCGTTGATGAACTGAAAAATGTGCTCAACGAACGGACCGCGGCGCTTATTTTAAATTCTCCCTGCAACCCGACCGGTACGGTATACAGCAGGAGCGAGTTGACTGCGCTGGGTGAATTTTTAATTGATAAGGACATTACAATCATTTCGGACGAAATCTATGAAAAACTTGTTTACGGCGGCAGCGAACATGTCAGTATTGCCTCGCTTGACCCCGCCTTAAAGGAAAAGACGGTTTTAATCAACGGTGTCTCGAAGTCATACTCAATGACCGGATGGCGTATCGGTTATTCGGCTTCCTGTTTAACCGCTGCAAGGGCAATGTCCGACCTGCAGAGCCATTCAACTTCGAATCCGACATCCATTGCCCAGGCGGCAAGTGTGAGCGCCCTGAGCGGAACTCAGGAACCGTTGAAAAAAATGGTGATTGAATTTGAAAAGCGGAGGAATTACATGTATGAGAGGTTGACGGCAATAAAAGGCGTCGCCTGCCGCCTCCCCGAAGGAGCCTTCTACCTGTTTCCCTGCATTAAAAACTATTTTGGAGGCGCCTATAAAGGAAGACAGTTAAACAGCTCATCTGATTTGGCCGGCATCCTTTTAGAAGAGGCAAAGGTAGCCGTAGTTCCGGGAGTCGCCTTTGGTAACGACAGCTGCTTCCGGCTTTCTTACGCCACTTCTATGGAAAATATTATAGAAGGACTTAACCGTATAGAAAATATTCTTAAAGGTATTNNTAAGTAACGGAGGAGATTCTTTGCTAAGAAGCATGACCGGCTACGGCCGGGGAGAAGCAGCGGGATTAGGAAAAAAACTAACCATAGAGTTAAAGGCCGTCAACCACCGTTTCAGCGAAGTGGTCGTACGTCTGCCCAAAAGCATGAATCAGCTTGAGGACAGGATCCGCCAATTTGTTCAATCAAAAATTTCCCGGGGACGTATCGATTGCTATTTAACGGCGGAAGAATCAGCCGGCAAAATCATGAAGGTGAAAGTTGACAAAAACCTTGCCACATCGTATTATAAGGCAATAAAAGAAGTATTTAGCGAATTGGGAATTTCCGGGGAAGTTGGCCCCGAACACATTCTATCTCTTCCAGGCCTGCTGACTTTGGAAGAACCTGCTGAAGACATTGAGAATTTTTGGCCAATCGTCCATCAGGTTCTTGAAGAGGCAGTCGGATCATTACTGGAAATGCGCGACAAAGAAGGAAAAAGGCTTCAGGAAGATATCCGCTGCCGCACTGAAAAGATTAAACAATTAAACACCGAGATAGAAAAAAGGGCGCCGCTGGTTACAAATGAATACAGGGCACGTCTCAGCCAACGCATACAGGAGTTATTGCCCGAAAGCAGGATCGACCCCGGAAGGATGGTTACCGAGGTAGCTTTTTTTGCAGAACGCTCAAATATCACTGAAGAGAATGTCCGCATACAAAGCCATCTTTCACAATTGATCTCGTCTTTAGACGCAGAAGAACCTGTAGGGCGCAAACTTGATTTCCTGATTCAGGAAATCAATCGCGAGATAAATACGATTGCTTCCAAAGCCAACGACCTGATGATCAGTCAAACTGCTGTCGAGGTTAAGAGCGAGCTTGAGAAAATTCGTGAACAAGTTCAAAATGTGGAATAGTAAA
>DFZT01000068.1 GCA_002382755.1 Firmicutes bacterium UBA4049
AAGTCCTGAAAAGTATGTCGCGCCGAAGTTTTAACGAAGGCCGAAGCTTATCAAGCGCAGGCGGGTCCGGATGTTCTTCCTTGCCTCATCCAGCTTCCCCCTGTTACACAGATCGTCTGGCCGGTAATATACTCCCCTTCATCTGAGACCAGGAAGATGACCATGTTGTTGATGTCCTCAGGCGTGCCTTTTCTGGGAAAGGGTATCTCTGAATGCATCTTCCGGCGCCGGCCCCTGCCGTTACTATAGCTACCTTGTCTTTAAGTCTCATGGTTTAATTCCTTTTTTTAGTTCTTCCTGCCAGCGGGCGAGTATGTTTAAAGCTTCCAGGGGGGTTAACTCCCAGATATTTAAAACTGCCAAATTGTCTTCAATCCTGAATTCATCCTGCTTATCTAATGTTTCAAGTGCTTCAAGGGCGGGAGCAGCTTCAACGCCGGAATTTTGACGATACAGCAAAATGTCCATTATTTCGCGGGCCCGGTTTAAGATGACATCCGGCAATCCGGCCAGCCTGGCGACTTGTATGCCGTAGCTGCGGTCGGCTTTTCCCGGTGAAACCTGACGAAGGAAGATAATATTATCTCCTTTTTCCTGAACAGTCATCGTAAAATTTTTTACACCGGACAGCGTTTCCAGGTCGGTAAGTTCCTGGTAGTGAGTGGAAAATAGAGTTTTGGATTTTATCTTTTGCGCAATGAACTCTACAAGTGCCCAGGCAATACTGATGCCGTCGTACGTGCTTGTGCCCCGTCCTATCTCGTCCATTATAATAAAACTTTTCTCGGTCGCAGAACTGATAATTTCCCTGCATTCATTCATTTCTACCAGGAATGTGCTCTGACCTGCCGCCAGGTCATCGCTTGACCCTACCCTGGTAAAGATACGGTCGATGAGACCTATTTCGGCCTGCCGGGCAGGGACAAAGCTGCCCATTTGAGCCATCAGGACGATCAAGGCTGCCTGCCGCATATAGGTGCTTTTACCTGCCATATTGGGACCGGTAAGTATAATAAAATGGTTTTCTTCATCAAGTAAAAGGTCATTGGGAATAAACTCGCCGGGACCAAGAATCTTTTCCAGGAATGGATGCCGGCTTTCCCGCAGATATAGACGCTTGCCTTCGAACATTAAAGGACGTGTATAATTTCCTTTGGCGGCCGCTTCAGCCAGGGAATACAGACAGTCTGCGACTGCCACCGCCCGGGCTGTTTTTTGCAGGATCGGGATTGCCTCCATTACCCTGGCCCGTATTTCGGAAAAGATTTCATATTCAAGCTGAACTAAACGATCTTGGGCGCCAAGGATTTTCTCTTCCAATTCTTTTAATTCGGGTGTGATAAAACGTTCTCCGTTAGCCAGTGTCTGCTTTCTGATATAATTATCCGGTATCAGGTTGAGGTTCGACCTTGTCACTTCTATGTAATATCCGAAGACCTTATTAAAACCTACTTTTAAAGATTTTATGCCTGTGTGTTCCTTTTCCCGCAATTCCAGGCTGACCAGCCATTCCTTGCCAACGGCGCTGATATTTCTTAGCCGGTCCGCCTCGGGATGATATCCTGTTTTAATAATCCCGCCATCCCTGACTGATACAGGGGGATCATCTATAATGGCATTGTCCAGCAGTTCCCACAGATCTTTCGGAAAAACAATAGTTTTTGATATTTCCAGCCAGAGTTCTGAACGGGCGCCGCCCAACAGTTGTTTCAATGATGGAAGAACAGAAATTGAATTTTTTAAGGCCAGCAGGTCACGTGCGTTTGCAGAACCATAAGCGACCCGGGAGGAAAGTCTCTCCAGGTCATAAATAGAAGAAAGAATCTGTTTGAGCTCATACCTGAAGATAATTCCGCCGACAGTTTCTTCGACAGCTTCCTGACGTTTGATAATGGAGCGCAAGTCAAGAAGGGGCCGGTCCAGCCAGGATCTTAACAGCCGACCTCCCATGGCTGTCAGGGTGTGGTCCAGGACCCATACAAGTGTATGCCTGCTGGTTCTGTCGCGTAAAGAAGCTTTTAGTTCAAGATTACGTCTGGTAACGTCATCAAGAATCAGGTAATGGCCCGGCGAGTAAAACTCTATTTTATTTATTTGAAGAAGATCGCATTTTACAGTTTCTTTTAAATAGCAGATTAAACCGCCTGCCGCATTGGCGGCTAAAGGGTATTTTCTGGCCGCAGTTTCCTCAATACTGCTGTCCGGCTTATTTAATAACAGTTCCGGAATCCCGGCGCCGTTGAAAGTATCTTTGGGCAGGGTAGAAACAGCTGAAGGTATTCTTTTTTTTATTGTTTCAAGGATTTCTTTTGTCCGGATATTGTCGGAAAGGATAACCTCCACGGGTTGGAACCTGGCCAGTTCTTCCAGTAAAAATTTACCGGCGTCATCTCCGGTAAACTGGGCAGCCATAAAGAGGCCTGTGCCGATATCAGCAAAGGCAAGACCATATGCGGCGCCCGTGCCGCACACAGCGGCGATGAAATTATTTTTCTTTTCCTCTAACGTTTGTCCTTCAATAAAAGTGCCCGGTGTGATAATCCTGGTAACCTGCCGGCGAATTATACTTTTAGCTGAACCTGGTTCCTCAAGTTGTTCGCAGACAGCAACCTTGTATCCCTTTTGGATAAGACGCGCAATATAGTTTTGGGAAGCGTGAAATGGGATTCCGCACATGGGAATGCGCTTGTCCCGGCCGCCTTCACGACCGGTAAGCGTAATCTCAAGTTCTTTTGATGCGAGAAGAGCATCGTCGAAAAACATTTCATAAAAATCACCCAGGCGAAAAAATAAAATTGCGTCCTGGTGCTGTTTTTTAACTTCAAGGTATTGTTCGATCATTGGTGTATAACCCACCATTATCTCCTCCTGTATCTCCTTCCGTGGCACATTATACCATAAATAGCAGTGGCATCAAAGAAAAACCCCGCCGCGGCATAATTTTAGGCAAAAGCTAAAATACTAGAATTTGAGGCTTTAAGTAGAAAGGAGGTGAGTAAAAATGAAAGCAAAGGTAAAAAGCCTGGCCTTCTTAGCAGCCGCGGCATTAATTATCCTGGTATTGGCCGCCGGGTGCACAACAGCAAGGAAACCGGCTCCAACCACACCTGAGAATGGCCCGTCCGTAACAGCGCCAAGAACATCGCCAAGCACTGGCGGCGCGCTTCCAACAAAACCTGCAGAAATGCACAGCCTGGCTCTTAAGATTGCCGGGAATGTTGAGAAAGTTCCCGGCGTAAGAAAAGCATCCGTGGTTTTAACGGGAAGAACATGCATACTGGGTTTGGATATAAAGCCGGGTGTGGAAGCTTCGGGAACGGAAAGAATTAAGCGCGAAGCAGCCAGAAAGGTAAGAACTGTTGATAAACGGGTCACCACCGTAAGAGTGACAACAGACATGGGGTTGGTGACGCGTATTAGAAGGGTTAGCGATGGTATAAGCAAGGGAACTCCGATGAGTAGTTTTACAAAAGAAACAGGAGAAATTTTAAGAAGAATATCGCCTGCCGCAAAGTAAGTCAAGAAAAAAGAAGCTGCAGTCAAGATGTGATACGAAGGCAGGAAGAACTTTTGTTCCTGCCTTCGTATTGAGTATATTTGTAAGCCGGTCCAAACCAAAATATTCAAATATAATTAAATAAATAAATAAAATATTCATATATAATATAAATAATAAAATATAAAAAGAAATGCTTTCCATTAAGGGGAAAGCACACTGCAAATAAAATAAAACAAGCAAAAAAAATAATAACAAAAATAAAACAGTGTGTAAACCCCTTTTGCGGAAATATTTTATGGATATTTCAAGGGGGGCTTTTATTTTTGAATATCGAGATTTAAAACCACTACCTGCGTTTTTTCAGGTAATTTTTCCGGAGAAATCTCCAGTTGATCAATGACTATGTGTTCCGGGAAATATTTTAAGAAATTATCTATCGGACTTATCGGCAATTTCAGATAAGATGTTTTATAATGCATAGGCGCCACGCAGCGTGGATTAACCAGCGAGATTACTTCTTTGGCTTCAGATGCGTCAATTGTATAAAGGCCGCCGACAGGAATAAACAGTACGTCAACATGCCCAATTTCACCAAGCAGTTTTTGATCCGGTATGTGTCCAAGATCTCCAAGGTGACAAAGACGGAGATCGTTTTCTTCAAAAATAAAAATCAAATTTTTCCCTCTGAGAGAGCCTTTTGCGTCATCATGATAGCATGAGATACCTATTATTTTTAAGCCATTCAGGATGTTCTCACCGGCGGTTTGAATTACCTTGGGTTTACCCAAAACCATTTTTACAGCATTATGATCAAAATGCTGGTGGCTGACTGTAACCAGGTCTGCCGCAGCCCGAGGTTGCGGGTAACCAACAGAATCATCAAAAGGATCGGTTATGATCACCTTTCCGCTATCGGTTTTAATCATAAAGCAGGCATGGCCCAACCAGGATATTTTCAATTCCGACTACCTCCTTTTCTCCTTTTAAGGAAAATTTTCTTTTTTTTGGAACATTCTTCGTTACACGCAGAAATCCTTCCCATCTACCTGAAAATTAACTTGTATTAAGAAGGTCAATTGCCTGCGTGCTCATTTTAGGTAAATATTCAGTGAACCCGTTTTGACCCCGCCATGAACCCGCCTGCCATCCGCCTCTTAACTGAAAGGTCGGCCCCAGGCGGCATAAAGGGAGCCGTCACCGGAAATGGTAAGCAAAAGAGGGAGTGTCCTGCAAAGGGGATAACGCCTCTCAATATGATTTACAATTATTTGTTTAAGATGCTCTTGTCATCATCTTGCCGACAATCCTGTATATCATCCACAAACACTTGATTGCCAATAATCTGATAAACGATCCGATACCTTTTGTTTGATAGTATATTCATTACGTTCCATGCTCCGCTCCCCTGGCGATTGCTTCCCTCATGTTTTTTTCGAACTCATCAGCCGTATATCCTTGAGCTCCAAGCAAACGGGAACGTTCCGTCGCAAGCAAACGCTCGGCTGTTGCCAAATCATCCTCGCGCCGGTTGAATGTTTCCATATCCATGATAACCGTATCGCCGACGCCATTTCTGGTTAAAAATACAGGCGCTTTCGTTTTACGGCAAATATCAGCGATACTGTTGTAATTTTTCCGAAGTTCACTTGATGACTTAATTATTGTACTCAATTTCCTCACTTCCAATAGTCAAATTTATATTAATATTATACCCTTGTAAGACTATAACAACAAGAACGAATGTTAAATGAAATCTTTAGTTCCGGTTTATTTATAAATCTGAGCCAAAGGAAAACCATCAACATTTAACGCTCTCTTATACTTGTGCGAACTCGCGCGGTTAGTAATAATTACCCAGCCATTTGCCTTCTAGGTGGGTTGACTTTCCGCCGGTTATTTCAACTTCGGCAATTTTCCTATTTAAATAAGGGGGTCCGGGGAAGATAACCATTTTATTGGAGCGTGTCCGCCCGCTTAAAAGTTGTTGATTTGTCTTACTTATGCCTTCAACAAGCAGCCAGTGTTTTTTACCAGCTTCCCGCAGATTAATTTCTTTGCTTATTTTGTTTTGAAGATCGATTAAAACTTTAATTCTTTCACTTTTTACATAATCGGGAAGCTGTCCTTCCATTAAAGTTGCGGGTGTTCCCTGACGCCGGTTATAAATAAAGGTGAACGCGCTGTCAAAACGGATTTCTTCAATTAAATCCAGGGTGTCCTGAAAGTCTTGATTGCTTTCGCCGGGAAAACCTATCATGATATCTGTTGTAATAGAAACGCCTGGAATACTTTGCCGGATTGATTCGACCAGGCTGATATATTGTTCTCTCGTATACCCTCTGTTCATTTTTTTCAGAATATGGTTGCTCCCGGCTTGTACGGGAAGGTGAATATGTTCGCATACCTTTTCACAATTGGAAATAGTGTCAATAAGATGCTGGTTAAAGTCACGCGGATGTGAAGTTACAAATCTGATCCTGTCAAGACCGCTTATTTTATTGATTTCGGCAAGAAGTCCCGCAAAATCTATAGGCTGCTCCAAATCTTTTCCATAAGAATTTACGTTTTGGCCAAGCAGTGTGATCTCCCTGCAGCCGTGGGCCGCCAAATCTTTTACCTCTGAAATAATGTGCTCTGGCCGGCGGCTTCGCTCATTTCCCCGAACATAGGGCACAATACAATAGGTGCAATAATTATTGCAGCCGTATGTGACAACCACCCAGGCGCGTGGTCCGCTTGCCCTCTTAATAGGGAGTCCTTCTATAACGGGGTTAATTTGGTGAGAGAGTTCTAATACAGTTTTTTGATTGTCCTGAGCGGTTTTCAGGAGTTCCGCAAGCCTGTGGTAATTTTCTGTTCCAAAGATAAGGTTTATAAAAGGAAAACGGGTTTTGATCTCTTTAGCTACTTTTTCTTGTTGTGTCATACAACCGCCAATGCCTACGATTAGGGCTGGTTTTTCATACTTGAGCTTTCGGAGTCTGCCCAACAAGCCATATATTTTGTTTTCGGCAGTTTCCCTTACGCAGCAGGTATTTATTAACAGGATATCAGCCTGTTCTTTGTTTTCGGCAGCTATATAACCGATGTCTTCCAAGATACCTGCCATAACTTCGGAGTCATGCAGATTCATTTGGCAACCAAAAGTAAGAATGAAATATTTTAACGGCAACTCTTCTATAGCCTTTTGTAAAATGATTTGCTCTCTCCTTCAGCTTGTACATTGCATTTTGTACATTACATTAAAGTCCAGGCCTGTTTTAAAGGAACTGACCGTATCTGTTTTTTTATATTCTGCTCTTTATAGAATACCCAGTCTATCAAGTATGTCGGCAAGTATTTCTATTGTTACCGGATCACTCTTTTTACAGGGTTCGGTAAATTTTGCTTTTCTGAGCAGTTTGATGAGGGGAGTTTCCCGGTAAGAATTTTCTAAATCCGGTATGCGCTGCAGGTTTGCGCCGGTAAAAGAAGCAATCCCGCTTGCAATAGCCCAAGCCGCCCTGTCCTGGAAGTCATCTGTATTTAGTAACGCTTCCTCCCGCGGGTTGGAGATAAAAGCCACCTCAACCTGTGCGGAAGGGCATTTTGTGTAGCGTAAGACTGCCAGATCCGCTTCCTTTATCCCCCTGTTCAGCAAACCTACGGCAGGAGATAGCTTGTTGTTTATGTTTGCAGCCAGTTGCTTGCCCCTTTCACTGCCTTTGTAATAGTATGTCTCTACCCCGTGTTGTTCTTCTTCTTTGGAGCTGTTGCAGTGAATAGAGACAAAACAGGTTGCGTTGATACTTTCCGACACAGCCGCGCGGGCAATTTGATCAGCTGCGGAGTTTCTTGTAAGAGCCTTGTCTTCAGTACGCGTAAGGTAAACTTCCACTGCAGAAGACAGGTATAATTTTGTCTTTTTAGCAATAGATAAGGCAACCCGGGATTCATTTGTTCCGTTTGGGCCTATCGCTCCGGGGTCAAAACCACCATGTCCGGGATCAAGGACAATAATGAATTTTTGAACGGGCATTGATCAAATCACTCCCCATAAGAAGAGAACTATTAACAGATAAGATTAATACAAGGAGTGTTAATGTATCTCTACTATCTGTCAGATTCCTTTTCCTGTTTGGTTTCCCTTTCCTGGCCGGATTCATCTTCATCATAAAACAGTTTCATACAAGTATTGCAATAAAAACGGTAAGTAGGCGAATCTCCTCCTATAAAACAATGCGAGCTTTCTTTGTAAATAGGCAGGGAACAACCATAGCAAAGTACAAAAGGAGTTACTCTGGTTTTCCCCACATATTCATAATTCAACCCTTTGGCAGATTCGTTCACATAAACCACCCTCTTTCCCTAACTGTTATTTGCCAATGCTGCCAGGAGTTACTTATATTACTAGCGTTAATATATACAACAATAACCTTCTTTGTTACAAAAAAAAGACAACAATAAAACTTACAACAAATCCAATGTGATTAATTATTTTCTTTGAAAGTTTTTTTATCCTTCGTTAACCGAAAAATATATTTTAAGGTGAGTATATTTATAAAAAAACCGCCATTTCAAAACGGCGGCCGATTATCTTTGATTAATATGCTTCTCTAAAGGTTTTTTCCCATTACCTTCGCAATATTACGCAAATCAGCCATCATGGCGGCAAATTTTACCGGGTTAAGCGATTGCGGACCATCGCACCAGGCTGTCTCGGGATTTGTATGAACTTCAATAAGAAGCCCGTCCGCTCCGGCAGCTATGGCGGCGCGGGCCATTGACGGTACGAATCTCCATTTTCCAATTCCGTGACTGGGATCGACAATAACCGGAAGATGGCTCAAATGTTTGATTACGGGAATAGCACAGAGATCCAAAGTGTTGCGTGTATAAGTTTCAAAACTGCGTATACCGCGCTCGCACATGATTACATCATCATTACCGCCTGCCATAATATATTCAGCCGCCATCAGCCATTCTTCTATAGTCGCTGACAGACCTCTTTTAAGAAGGACCGGTTTATCAACAGAAGATACTTCTTTTAGCAATACAAAATTTTGCATGTTACGGGCGCCGATTTGTATTATATCGGCATACTCTTTGACCACTTCCACAGCGCGCGTGTCCATTACTTCGGTAATAATCTTAAGGCCTGTAGCTTCCCTGGCTTCAGCAAGCAGCTTGAGTCCTTTCTCCTCCAATCCCTGAAAAGAGTATGGCGATGTCCGCGGCTTGAAGGCGCCGCCGCGTAGAATAGTAGCGCCTGCCTCTTTAACCTTCCAGGCGGTTTCAAGGAGTTGTTCCCGGCTTTCAACGGCGCAAGGCCCTGCCATCACATGTAGCGTATCGCCGCCAATTACCAGGTTGCCTGTCTTTACCAGGGAATCCTCTTGTTTGAAAGTCCTGCTGGCCAGTTTAAACGGCTGAAGAATGGGAACGATTTTCTCTACTCCGGGCATTACCTCCAGGCCGAGGACTTCGGGATAATTACGCTTGTCTCCAATAACGCCGATTAATGTTTGCTCTATACCGCGTGAAACATGCGCCTGTAATCCGGCATCTTTTACCCGTTTGATAACAGCGTCAATCTCTTCCTCCCTTGCCTCCTTAAGCATAACAACAACCATTGCCCCAACCTCTTCTCGTATGCTCTTTTTTATTTGTCTTTTTAATGTTAGCATAGCTGTTTGTTTCAAGCAATCTATTTTTTGTCAAGAAAGAGCCGTCTTAATGTCTTTTATTGTCTTAATGTCTTTTATTAAGGAATTTGCCTGAAAAATATCTGAAAAAATATCTGACTACACCAAAACCAATCGCTATCGGAAGGGTGGTGTACTTGCCTCTTTCACCGAATTGATAAACTGCAAAATTTTTACGGGATCTTTTTTCTTGTCTGTCTCGACCCCGCTGCTCACATCCACACCATCCGGCCTCACGGACAGGACGGCTTCTTTCGCATTGGACTGATTTAGGCCTCCCGCTAAAATCACAGGTTTTGTTCTGTTTAAGGATTGAAGAATCTTCCAGTCAAAGACTTTTCCCGTCCCGCCCGCTTTGCCCGGCAAGAAGGTATCAATAAGAACGGCGTCGACGGGGTAAGAATCTATTAAACTGAACAGCGGACTTTGAATGTTGAAGGCCTTGATAACTTTACAGTTAACCTGCCGGCAGTATTCCTGTGATTCCTCGCCATGCAGCTGAGCAATATCCAGGCGGCAAAACTCTATTATTTGCTGAACTTCCTTAACTGGCGAATTAACAAATACGCCAACCTTGAGGATCTTTGGCGGAAGCTCCAGGGAAATTAAACGGGCATCTTCCGGCGCAATCCTTCTCGTACTGGGGGCGAAAACAAAACCCAGCGCATCCGCTCCGGCTTCCGCTGAATAAAGGGCGGTTTTTAAATCGGTTATACCGCAAATCTTTACCCGGACCATATCAATATACTCCCGCCAGTTCTTTTACTTTTGCTTCAATATTTTCACTGCGCATTAAAACTTCACCGACCAGAATCGCGTCTATTTTATTGCGGAACAGTTCGTCAACCTGCGGCCTGCTGCTTATTCCGCTTTCGCTGACTACTACTGTGGATTGATCATTTATATAGCGCCGCAGGTTAAAAGTAACATTTAAATCAACTTCAAACGTTTTCAAATCCCGGTTGTTAATACCGATTAAAGAAGCGCCTGAACCAAGGGCTCTTCGAAGCTCTTCCCTGTTATGAACCTCTACAAGGCACTCCAGGCCTAATACTGAGGCGAGTTTTTGAAAATGGACAAGGTCATGATCATTAAGAGCTGCGACAATTAGCAGCAGGGCGTCTCCGCCAAGTTTTCTCGTTTCGAAAATCTGATATGGGTCAATAATAAAGTCCTTGCGCAAAACCGGCAGTTCTGTTCTTGAATGAACCGCTTGAAGATAGTCTGGCTTTCCATCAAAGAATTTCTCTTCGGTAATTACGGAAATGGCGGAAACTCCGCTGCGGGTGAAGGCATCTGTAATCTCTTCAGGATTGAAATTGGGGCGGATCATTCCTTTTGAAGGAGATGCCTTTTTAACCTCAGCCAGGATAGATATTCCGCCCTGCTTTCTAAGGGCAGATGATAATGATCTGCACGGCGGCATATCCTCTATACTACCCGCAAGTGAATCTAAAGGCGTCCTTTCTTTAATTTTTTTCAGATCATACCTTTTTTGAGAAATAATCTTTTCCAGGATCACTGACTGCTCACCTGTTCTTTTGCTGAATTGGTAAACCTGATCAGATGCTGAAGTTTCTTCAACGCGGAACCTTTTGATATGCTTTCCGTCGCCAGATCCAGTCCTTCGGAGAGATCTTTCGCCAGCCCTGACGCCATCAGTCCAAAAGCTGCATTAATTAGAACGGCGTTCCTGCGCGAGCCGTGTTCCCCATGTAAAATAGATAAGGTATGCGCAGCGTTTTCAAACGGGGATCCTCCAAAAAGATCCTTTACCGGAGATCGCGGCAAGCCGTATTTTTCGGGATCAACAGTATACTCACTTATCTTTCCGTTGTTTATTTCACATACATAGGAGGGTCCGGAAAGGGAAATTTCATCAAGTCCCTGTGCGCCGTGGATGACAAAGGAGTGATCAGTGCCTAAACGGGCAAGTACTTCGCCCAGCTTTGTTGTAAGTTCACGGTTATAGACTCCCAGCACCTGCGCTTTTGCCCCGGCAGGATTGGTCAATGGTCCCAAAACATTAAAAACTGTACGGATTCCGATTTCACGGCGCGGGCCCGCGACGTGCTTCATTGCCGAATGCATCGACGGCGCAAACAGAAAAGCAATACCTGTTTCTTCAAGGCAGGACTCGATCTGGTCCGGCTCCAGGTCAATGCGAACATTCAGGGCCTCAAGGAGATCAGCCGAACCGCATTTACTGGAGACGGAACGATTGCCGTGTTTTGCGACCGGGGCGCCGGCGCCGGCTACTACAAAGGCGGCAGTGGTCGAAATGTTAAACGTGTTGGCGCCGTCTCCGCCTGTCCCGCATGTATCGACTACGACAGGATATTTGGTATTAATGCGGGTTGCTTTTCTGCGCATTACTTTCACAAAACCGGTAATCTCTTCAACAGTTTCTCCCTTCAGCCTTAATGAGACCAAAAGCGCCGCTATCTGCGCGGGGGTAGCCTGACCTTCCATAATCGCTTCCATAACATTTTCAGACTGGCTTTCCGCCAGGTCTTTACCGGCTGTAAGGTATTCAATTGCTTCCTTGATTATCGAAATATCCTGAGACATCTTTATCTCTTCCTCCTTTTGTATTGTTGTTAATAAAATTGCGCAGCAGATCAAGGCCGTGCTCGGTTAGAATCGATTCCGGGTGAAACTGGACACCTTCAACCGGCAGTTCTTTATGACGCAGGCCCATAATTTCACCTTCCGTGGTCCAGGCGCTGACCGCGAGACAAGAGGGGAGATCTGCGCTTGAAACCATCAGGGAATGATAACGGGTTGCCTGAAACGGGGACGGAATACCTTTGTAAATTCCAAGGCCGTCGTGGTGTATCAAAGATGTTTTCCCATGCATCAAACGTCCGGCTTTGACTACACGTCCGCCAAAAGCCTGGCCGATAGCCTGGTGACCAAGGCAGACTCCGAGTATTGGTATGCGGCCGGCCAATTGACTTATTACATCAAGTGAAATTCCTGCTTGATCAGGAGAACCGGGACCAGGGGAGATAACTATATGCGACGGGTTTATTTGTTCCAGCTGCGATAGGTTAATCTGGTCGTTGCGCCAGACAACCACTTCTACCTTTAGCTGTCCGAAATATTGCACCAGGTTGAAGGTAAATGAGTCGTAGTTATCGATCATTACCAGCAACTTAACCTACCTCCTTTTGTGAAAGAGCAACAGTCTGGAATAATGCCTGAGCTTTATTAACGGTTTCCTGATACTCTTTTTCAGGTTCCGAATCAGCGACAATTCCTGCTCCTGCCTGGATATACGCATGATTTTGGTGAAATAAAATAGTCCTGATCGTAATCGCGGAGTCCAGATTGCCGTTATAGCCAAAATACCCGACCGCCCCTGCATAAGGCCCCCGTTTTGACGGTTCAAGCTCGTCGATAATTTCCATAGCTCTTACCTTGGGAGCCCCGGAAACCGTTCCTGCAGGGAAACACGACTTTAATGCGTCAAACGCCGTAAGACCAGGGGAAAGTTTACCGCGGACGGCGGATACCAGATGCATTACATGCGAATAATTTTCTACTTCCATAAACTGAGGGACCTCAACTGTGCCGGGAATGCAAACACGTCCCAGGTCGTTTCGTCCCAAATCAACAAGCATAATATGTTCCGCCTTTTCTTTGGGGTCGTTTAAAAGTTCCAGGCTTAATTGATCGTCCTCCTGGTGGGTGGCGCCTCGTGGTCTTGTTCCTGCTATCGGCCTGGTTTCAACTTCGTCTCCCTCGAAACGTACCAGCATTTCCGGTGAAGAACCGGCTATAACCAGATCGCCGAAATCAATATAATAAAGGTAAGGAGAGGGATTGATTGAACGCAAACGCCGGTACGTTTGAAAAGGATTGCCTTCAAAGGGAAGGCGGAAGCGCTGTGAAAGCACGACTTGAAGAATGTCTCCGTTTCTTATATATTCTTTTGCTTTAACCACGCCATTTAGAAAAACTTCACGTTTCATATTACTTCCAATATCTGATATGTCTGTTACGCTTATTTTTTTTTTAGGTTTAGCTGTTAAAAAATCATTTTCACCGGGAACGGGCACGCTTAATTTTTTAATAACCTGCCCAATTATTTCCAGGGCCAGGGAATAGGATTTTTCCGGAGATTCATTAATCGTGTTGTTAACCACGATACGCAGTGAATGGCGCAAGTGGTCAAAAATCAAAATTGTCCCGCAAAACATGAACATGCAATCACAAAGACCGAGATCGGCTTCCGCTGTATGAGGGAGTCTTTCAAGCCATTGGGACATTTCATAACCGAAATACCCGACAGCTCCCCCAAAAAATCTTGGCATACCGGTCAGTATAGGTGTTTTATAGGCGCCGAGAAGATTATTTAGAATTTTGAAGGGATCACCGGTAACTTTCTTAAAAACCTCTCCGGAACCATTTTTGATTAAGCCGTTATTATCAAGGTGGCTGTAGACGATTACTGGATCCAGACCAATGAAAGAATAGCGGGCAATCCTTTCCTTTCCTTCAACGCTTTCCAGAAGAAAAGACGGTTTTCCGCCAGCTGCTTTTATGAACAATGTTATCGGTGTTTCGGTGTCGGCGGGAAATTCGCAGCTGACAGGAACCAGGTTATAGAATTTGCTTAATTGGAGATATTCGTTTAACCCCGGTTCAATCAATGCAGCTTTTCACCTCCAGTAAAATAAATAAAAAACCGATGTCCAAGACGAACACCGGTTTTAAGGGCAAAATAAAAAACCTTGCTCATCTCAACTCTTCTAAACTAACTCAACTCAGGCTAAACTGGATAATTATTTAGTTTTCTATATTCTAATCACAAAACAAACAAAAGTCAAATGAAAAAACAAAAAGTAACTATTCAGGCTGTTAGACTGTAGGCTGTTAGACTGTAGGCTGTTAGACTGTAGGAGGAAATTATGCGTGAGCATACGAAGCTCAGAGCGTTTGAACTGGCCATGGTGGAGACCGAGAAGGTTCTGAGCGCCTTGATTCGGTCAATGCGTGACTAACAGCCTACAGCCTATAAACAACCTGAGTAGTAACAACAAAAAATCAAAAAGAAACCTTTCAATCAGCCAACCGGTTTGCCGAACTTTTAGTCTTCACGCTTTTCGAGATACCTTTCCAGCTTCCGTTTTACCCTTTGCAGGGCGTTATCAATTGATTTTACATGTCGATTTAAGTCCTCGGCGATTTCCTGGTAGGACTTGCCTTCCAGGTAGGACATAAGCACCTTCCATTCCAAAGAGCTCAATATTTCGCCCATTTTTTCCTCTATGTCATAATATTCTTCCCTGCTGATGATCATTTCTTCGGGGTCCGCTACTTTAGAACTGGAAATAATATCTAATAAAGTGCGGTCAGAATCTTCTTCATAAACAGGCTTATTTAAGGAGACATAGGAATTTAATGGAATATGTTTCTGCCTTGTAGCTGTCTTGATGGCAGTAATTATCTGCCTTGTAATGCATAATTCCGCAAAGGCCCGGAAGGACGAGAGCTTGTCCGTTCTAAAATCGCGGATAGCTTTATAAAGACCAATCATACCTTCCTGGATAATATCTTCCCTGTCCGCCCCTACTAAAAAATAGGAACGTGCTTTTGCCCTTACAAAGTTCTTATATTTATTGATTAGAAATTCTAAGGCTTCATTATCGCCTTCCCTGGCAAACTCAACTACTTCTTCATCAATCATTAACTGGTAAGAGGCAGCGATATCTCTTTGAATGCTTAGATTCACTATATCCCCCACTTTTTAATCCTGGCTTAATCGATTAGTTAAGTAATATGTAGTTATTGAGTTACCTAGTTATTGAGTTACCCTTGGACGGACCGTGCTGACCTAGCCTATTATAACTTAGGGTAAAATCCCCGTCAAGGAAAAATCAAATTTAACTTCTTTTGCGACGCCATTTTTCTAAAATCGACCGTGTGTTTTCATCTAACTTTTTTTCTAAATAATCATCAACGGGAGTTCCGTTCATACAATAACTTTCGGAATCTTTTTTTACGCGTTCCACCCAGGAAAGCAGCTCCTTAGGTGTAAGCCGGAATGCCCCCTGTCCAAGGATTATCCGCTGTTCCAGCCAATCTGACGTTGCCACATAAACTGTTCCCTGTTTTGACAACTTTTTTGAGAGTTTTTCAATCAGATTATCGGCAGTTTCCCCTTCTGCAGTATAAATTACTTTTAAGCCAAAAGTGTTTTCAACTTCATGCTGTGAATCTTTTGTGTTAGCCGCGTCAAAAACAATTGTTGTTTCTATGCCCGTTAAAGCGGTATGGTTGGTTAATATATTAATGAGCCTGTATCTTGCGCTTTCCATACCATTTTTTATTAACTCGTCAGAAGTTTCCGACCAGGTAAAAATAATATTATAACCATCAACGATCAGGCGCTCTCTCATGAGCAGCTAATCTCCTTTGTCTGACTACTTCATAGGCCAGCAGGGCTGCGGCGACTGAAGCATTTAATGAATTTAACCTGCCTGCCATGGGCAAACCTACCAAAATATCACAATTTTTTCTAATCAGGGGTCCAAGCCCTTTTCCTTCACTTCCTATAACAAGAGCCACGGGTCCGTCAAGCCGTGAATTCCAGAAAGTTTCTTTTGCTGATGGATGCGCTCCTACTATCCAAATATTTTTCTGCTTGAGATATTGTATTGTCTGTGTCATGTTAGTTACCCTGCAAAGAGGCACATATTCAAATGCCCCCGCCGAAGCTTTAACAGCCGCCGGTGTGAGCGACACGCTGCGACGCGATGTAATTATTATACCGTGAACGCCGGTCGCTTCTGCGGTACGGATAATGGCGCCAAGATTGCGCGGATCATTAAGTTCCGGCAAAAGAAAAAGAAATGGCTCCGCTCCAGCCGAAAGCAATAACTCATCAATTGAAAGATAACCCCTGGCAGCGCTTATGGCAATGATACCCTGGTGTACGACACCGGGAAACATTTTATCGAGATATGTTCTTTCGACAAGGATAACAGGTATATTTTTCTCTCTTGCCAGTATTCTGATTTCCTTTCCGGAACCGGCATCTATCTTTCTTGCCAGCAGAAGCTTATTGATTGGGCGATTAGCCTTTAAGGCCTCTCGCACAGGGTTGCGCCCGACAATGTAATCTTTATGCGTTCCGTCCGGGTTCATTTAAGATTCCGCCTGCTTTTGATCAAGGGAAATTTCGCTTGTCTCAATCGCCTCGCGAGCCATTGTTAAAACTTCCCGGAGACGGTCATAATTTTGCTTCAAATACAAATAGCCAACAAGCGCCTCCATACCTGTGCTATAGTGGTGATTACCAATATCTTTCCCTTTTTTCGGATGCCCGCTTTTAGCATTGCGTCCCCTTCTGGCTATCGACGCTTCAGCGTCATTCAGCCGTTCTTCAAGGAAGCGTATGGCAACTGCCTGCTTTTCGGCTCGTACGTATCCGGTTGCCTTTTTATGCAGTACATTAAGCTTTGTTATGCCCTGCTCAATAAGATACTGGCGGATGTACAAATCATAAACAGAGTCGCCCAGATAAGCTAAAACCAAAACCGGAATTTCTTCGGGAGGGCTCTTTTCATTTAGCAAAAGCTGCTCACCTGCCGGATATTATCTAAGATGTTACCTTCCATCTGGCCCCGTCCGGGGTATCTTCTATTATTATTCCCATTTCTTTTAGCCCGTTGCGAATCAGGTCAGCTGTCGGCCAGTCTTTTTTTGTGCGAGCTTCCTGACGAACTTTTACAAGCAGATCAATTAAGGATTGAACAAGACTGTCGTTGGCGTGCGACTTTTCTTCAAGAATTAATTTACCATCCGGGCCTGTCTTATACAATCCCAGAACGTTGTTAAAGTAGGCATAAAGCTCAATTGCACTGACTAATTCTGCTTTATTAAAAATTGTGTTCCGGTTTAAAAACGTATTTACTTCTTTAGCAGACTCGAAGAAGATTCCGATTGCCAGCGCAGTGTTAAAGTCATCATCCATTGCCTGGTTGAAACGTTTTTTAAAATCAATTAGCTTTGTCTGAAAAACCGAATCTTTTTTCTGGAAATCTGAATCTTTTTCTTTAAAATCAGCTGACGACCGTTTCCGAATGGCTTCCTCAAGAAGTTCAATGCTGTTTTTTAGACGCTCCAAACCCTGTCTTGACGCTTCAATTTTTTCAAAATCAAAGTCTAACGGGCTGCGGTAATGTGTGGAAAGAAGGAAAAAACGGACTGCAAGGGGATCAAATTTTTCCAGTATTTCTCTGACCAAAAAAAAGTTGCCCGATGATTTTGACATTTTATCCTGGTTAATGGTAATAAAGCCGTTGTGAACCCAGTATCGCGCGAAAGGTTTTCCGGCAGCGGCTTCTGCCTGGGCGATTTCATTTTCATGATGGGGGAAAATCAGGTCCATACCGCCTCCGTGAATGTCAAAACCGGAACCAAGGTATTTGAGTGACATAGCCGAACACTCTATGTGCCAGCCGGGCCGGCCGGCGCCCCAGGGGCTTTCCCAGGAAGGTTCGCCTTCTTTGGCGGCCTTCCAGAGCGCGAAATCCGCCGGGTTCTTTTTCCGGGGATCCACTTCCACTCTTGCTCCAGCCAAAATTTCATCACTTGATCTGTGAGAGAGTTTCCCATATTCCGGAAAGGATGAAACATCAAAGTATATATCGCCTTCAACATTATAAGCAAATCTTTTTTCTATCAAAGCGGCGACCATTTCGATAATTTCGTTCATATGTTCGGAAACTCTTGGATGGCGGTTTGCCCTGACCACGTTTAAAGCGTCGGCATCCTTGTAATATTCTTCGATATATTTTTGAGAAATTCTCGCCGCGTCCAATCCTTCCTCAAGGGATCTTTTAATAATTTTATCGTCTATATCCGTAAAGTTTTGAACGTAGTTTACTTGAAATCCCTTCTGCGTAAAGTAGCGGCGCATCGTATCAAAGAATACCAAAGGCCGGGCATTTCCCAGATGGATAAAGTTATAGGTTGTAGGGCCGCAGACATAGATGGATACTTTTCCGTCATCACGGGGGATAAATTTTTCTTTTTGTCTTGTTAAAGTATTATAGATCTCCAAAATGTATTTTCTCCTTTTGAACCAGTTGTCTATCAGCGCATAAAAAAAACCGAAAGTTTCCAATGCAATAGACATGGCAATACTTTGGTTTTAGTGTAAAAAAGCAATAAAACCACGGTTCCGGCGTAACTGTGGTTTATTGATTAATATTGTTTAAGTCTTTCAAGTTCTTCCAATAGCCTGTCATTTAATACTCTGATGTACGTTCCTTTCATACCCAGAGACTTAGATTCGATGACTCCGGCGCTTTCAAATTTACGCAGAGCGTTTACAATAACCGATCGCGTTATTCCCACGCTATCCGCTATTTTGCTTGCCACCAGCAATCCTTCATCGCCGTTTAATTCTTCGAAAATGTGGTGTACCGCGTCCAGCTCGGAATAGGACAGCGTGCCGATAGCAATTTGCACCGCAGCTCTCTTGCGGGCTTCTTCTTCCATACGTCCCGCCCTGGCGCGTAAAATTTCCATACCGATTACAGTGGCGCCATACTCGGCTAGAATAAGGTCTTCGTCGTTAAACGCTTCCTCAAACTTGGCAAGCACAAGAGTGCCTAACCGGGAACCTGCTCCAACAATGGGCACAACCGTCATAACTTTATTGTTGTATTTACAATTTGTCTGCTGGCTAAAAACACAGGCGCCCGCTGTCTGTGAGAAATTTGCATTGGTTTCATCCATGCGCAGCAATGTTTCATTGTATTCCTCCGGGAAACCAACAGGGGATTCAACAAAGTTATCCATTATTTCGCAGCTAAAACCTTTCAGGTATGAGTACCCGAGAGGCTTACCGCGGCGGTCAACGATATAAACGCTGCATCCGATATTTTCTCCAAGAATGGCGGCTATTTCCCTAAAATCGACGGGGTATCCTGCAGATTTTTGCAGCAGCTTGTTTAAAGAACGCGTTTTATCTAGCAGGTTGCGCATTTTTTTTAATCAATTCCTCTCCAGAATTATTGTTTTTTACCAGGAAAACAGTTTTTTAAAGAGGAATATACTTTGCTATAGAATATAACGGCTAAGATCTTCGCTCTTGACTATCTCCCCGAGTTTTTGACGGACATAAGTTTCATCTATGGTAATAGTTTGTCCCGTCAATTCACAAGCATCAAAAGAAATATCCTCCAGAAGTTTTTCCATAATTGTGTGAAGCCTTCTGGCGCCTATATTCTCTGTTTGCTCGTTAACAGTATAAGCGATTTTTGCAATCTCTGCAAGAGAATTTTTTGAAAATTGTATCTCTAATCCCTCTGTGGCCATTAGGCTGGTATACTGTTTAATAAGGGAATTCTCAGGCTCGGTAAGAATTTGCAAAAAGTTCTGCTGGGTTAAGCTGTCGAGTTCTACCCGAAGCGGAAAACGTCCCTGAAGCTCCGGAATAAGATCAGAAGGTTTTACCCCGTGAAAAGCGCCTGCCGCAATAAAAAGTATGTGATCGGTCCTGACAGGCCCGTATTTTGTCATTACTGTCGAACCCTCAACAATAGGCAGGATATCCCTTTGAACGCCGCCGCGGGAAACATCGGGCCCATGCCCGCTGTCGCGGCCCGCAATCTTATCTATCTCATCAAGGAAAACAATCCCGTCTTCTTCAGATCTCTTTATCGCTTCCGAATATACTTCATCCATGTCAATCAGCTTCTGGGCTTCCTGCTGGGTCAGAATTTTACGGGCTTCCGATACGGTAACTTTTCTTCTGCGTTTCTTTTTGGGCAGAATTCCGCCAAGCATATCCTGAATGTTAATACCCATCTCTTCCATTCCGGAACCAGTGAATACTTCAAGCATCGGAGGCGCGGCATCCTCTACCTCTATTTCCAGGTATTCCGTTTCAAGTTCCCCGAGCGCCAGCCTATTGCGAAGGTTATCCCTTTCCAGCTGGATACGGCGGTTTTTTTGCTCCTGCAATTGATCATCTGTTTCCGTTTGTTTTGTCCCGCCAAAAATCATTTCCAGCGGATTTCGGATAGTCGATTCCTGTTTGTGCAGCGGCGCAAGAAGTTCAACTATTCTTTCTTCCGCTATTCTTCTTGCCTTTCCCTCCACCAAAGTAATTTTTTCTTGTTTAACCATTCGAATAGAAGTTTCCAACAGATCTCTGATCATGCCTTCGACGTCTCTGCCTACATAGCCAATCTCAGTAAATTTGGTCGCCTCAACCTTGACAAAAGGCGCCTTCACAAGCCTGGCAAGCCTGCGCGCAATTTCCGTTTTTCCAACGCCGGTCGGGCCAATCATGAGAATATTCTTGGGAACTATTTCTTCCCTTAAATCCTCGGGAAGCTTGCTGCGACGATACCGGTTCCGAAGTGCTATCGAGACGGCTTTTTTGGCTTTTTCCTGCCCGACAATAAACTTATTTAACTCCTTCATAGTATCTCGCGGGGTTAACCCTTCCATTCGGTCTTTCCTCCCTTTTAGATTTACGATTCTTCCGCTGTTTCACTACCCTCGCGTGATAGCAAATCCTCCGGTATAAGATCCATAACCATAATCTCTTTGTTAGTGTAAACACAAATATCTGACGCTATTTCCATAGCCTCGCGGACAATTTCGGAAGCTGTCAGCCGCGTATGTTTTAATAAAGCTCTTGCCGAGGCAAGGGCATAGGGACCGCCCGATCCAATGGCTGCTATACCGTCGTCGGGTTCAATTACTTCCCCGCCTCCGGACACAATAAATAAATGGTCAAGATCAACAATAATCAAGAGCGCTTCCAGCCGGCGAAGGACCCTGTCAGTTCGCCAATCTTTAGCCAGTTCAACGGCTGCTCTTTGAATATTTCCGTTATATGACTCCAACTTGGCTTCAAATTTTTCAAAAAGAGCAAAAGCGTCAGCCACGGACCCCGCAAAACCTGCCAAAACGCGGTTGTTATACAAGCGCCTAATTTTCTTTGCTTTGTGCTTTAAAATAGTATTTTGACCGAAAGTAACCTGACCGTCGCCTGCCATGGCTACCCGGCCATTTTTTTTAACAGCTATAATTGTAGTCGAGTGAAACACTTAAAACCATCCTTCTTTTTAATATTAAACTTTTTAATATTAAACTTATGCCCGGGGATGAAATTGCCGGTAGACTTTCTTTAATTTCTCCTGTGTAACATGAGTATATACCTGGGTAGTTGACAAACGCTTATGGCCCAGCAACTCCTGAACTGCCCTAATATCCGCTCCCTTGTCCAACATGTGGGTGGCATAAGTGTGGCGAATCAGGTGGGGGTTTACATGACGGTTAAGGCAGCTTTTATAGACCTGTTTATTTAGTATCTTGCGTACTCCTCTGGTTGTCAGCCTCTTTCCTCTTTTGTTTAAGAAAACAGCCTGCTCGGAAGCAAGTTTACCGGCAAGCCCGGGTCTGACGCTGTCAAGATAATTTTTAATACTGCCAGCTGCGGGAAATCCAATGGGAACAATCCGTTCTTTGCCGCCCTTGCCTGTAAGTTTTAAATAGCGGGAAGCAAGGTCAAGGTCGCTCAAGTTTAAATTAACCAACTCACTAACCCGCATACCTGAAGCATAAAGAGTTTCCAGCAAGGCGCGGTCCCTTATATCCAAAGGGTTATTTTTCGACGGGGCTTCAATCAGCGACCTGCATTCATCCTCAAATAAAAAAGAAGGCAGCCGTTTTTCCAGCCGCAGGTAACTTATCCTGGAAAACGGATTATCTTTGATTACTCCTTCCCTGCTTAAAAATTTAAAAAAAGATCTCCAGGCGGCCAGTTTTCTGTTGATGCTTGAACGGGCAAGTTTTTCCCTGTGGAGTTTCGATAAATAAGCCCGGATATGCCGGTAATTTATATCTCCTGTTTGCAGCTCGAAATCTTTTTTTCCAAGAAAATGTGAAAAAAAGTCAATCCCTTGGAAGATGTCTCGCTGGTAACCTTTCAATGTGTGGAGAGACACGTTTTTTTCTAACTGCAGATAGTCAAGGAAGTTGTCGACATATGTATACACTACGTTGTCGCCTTCTTTGCGTCTGTACTTTGTCCCGTATTTCGTTTCCTTGGTTTTTTCTTGTTTTCGTCATTTATATTGGAAACAGGATCATCAGCTGCTGATTTGAAGCCGCAATCGCTTTTTATACAGACAAGTTGGACATGCCCGCCGCCGCTTTCCTTGGAAACCATTAATCCCCCGCAGCGCGGGCATTTTTCAGCGCTGGGTTCATGCCAGGTCACGAAATTGCATTCGGGATATCGGCTGCAGCCAAAAAAACGGCGTCCTTTTTTGCTCCGCCGGATGACCAGTTCACCCTCGCATTGAGGACAGGATACTCCCGTAGACGTAACCAGCGGCTTAAGGTAACGGCATTCCGGAAAACCCGGGCAGGCCAGGAACTTACCATGCCTACCGATCTTAATAACCATATTTCTGCCGCATTTTACGCATTTCTCTTCTGTTTGTTCGTCCTGCAGCATTACCTTTTCAATTTTCTCACTTGCCGTTTCAACAGTTTCCTTAAACGGAAGGTAAAAGTCCTTAAGCATTTTAACCCAATCCAATTTGCCTTCTTCGATTTTATCAAGTTCCTCCTCAATCATCGCCGTAAATTCAACATCTATAATGTTAGGGAAATGATTTTTAAGAAGATCTACAACGACTTTACCCAATTCAGTAGGCACAAATTGTTTTTTAAACCTGTTTACATAACTGCGCCTTAAAATTGTCTCTACAATCGGGGCATAAGTGCTGGGCCTGCCGATACCTTTTTCCTCCAGGGTTTTTATTAATGTAGCGTCGGTGAAACGGGGCGGAGGTTGGGTGAAATGCTGTTTCGGAACCAAAGATTTAGCTTTAAATGTGTCACCTTCAAAAAGTTTGGGAAGTGTTGCTTCAAATTCCTTTAGCTCTTCCTGGCCGGACTCAATGTAAACCCGCATAAAGCCCGGAAATTTAATAACCGAACCCGCAGCCCGGAAAAGATATATTCCGGTACTCAGATCAACGCTGGTTGTTTCAATAAGCGCGGGACTCATCTGGCTGGCTGCAAACCGTGACCAGATAAGTTTGTAAAGTTTATACTGATCTCTTGATAAATATTTCTTAACCGTTTCAGGTTCCCGATAGATGGAGGTGGGCCTGATAGCCTCGTGGGCGTCCTGAATTTTTCCTTTTTGCACGGCATGTTTTTGGAAGTTGGAGACAAATTCCTGGCCAAATTTTTCCTTTAAAAAACTCACTGCCTCCGCCTGAGCAGACTCAGAAATTCTATTGGAATCGGTCCTTATATATGTAACAAGCCCGACAGGGGTTTTTTCGCCTACATCCAAGCCTTCGTATAATTGCTGGACGAGGCTCATTGTTCGTTTGGCGGTATAATTTAATTTATGATAGGCTTCCTGCTGCAGGGCGCTGGTTGTAAATGGCGGAGACGGATAACGCGTTTTTTCCTGAGTAGCAATCTTACTAACCCGATAAGAAGCTCCGGTAAGATCCCTGATAATTTTATCGACCTGTTTTTTATTGGAGATAACTGCTTTCTCATCATTTTTTTTATATAACCTCGCCTCAAAGGAGATACTGTCCTTTTGAACAAAGTTAACTGTAAGCGTCCAGTATTCCTCGGGGTTAAAGGATTCAATCTCGCTTTCCCGATCACAGATTAGACGGATTGCAACAGACTGCACTCGTCCCGCGCTTAATCCGCTCTTTACTTTTCGCCATAACAGGGGACTCAGATTATAGCCTACCAGACGGTCTAAAATACGCCGCGCCTGCTGAGAATTAACACGATTGAAATCTATTTCACGAGGGGTTCTGATAGCTTTTTGTACTGCCTGCTTGGTTACCTCGTTGAATTCGATGCGGCAGGGGCTGTCTTTTATTTTCAGGATTTCACGCAGATGCCAGGCGATAGCTTCGCCCTCGCGGTCAGGATCAGGAGCTAATAATACATGATCAACTTTTTTAACCGCTGATTTCAGATCTTTAATTATTTCTCCTTTTCCCCTGATTGTAATATACTTCGGTTGGAAACTGTCTTCAGTCTGAATTCCCAGGCTGCTGCGCGGCAGATCCCTGACATGTCCCATTGAAGCTTTAACAGTATATTTGCTTCCCAGGAACTTGCTTAAACTTCTTGCTTTGGTTGGTGATTCAACTATAACCAACGTTTTTGGCAATAATACTCACACCTTTCCTCCTGAAGTATCTACTGCCCGTTATCTTTATATGCGAGTATATTTGGGTTCAGTCAAAACCCGGCGTTTACACGCCTATTCCCGCCAAGTATACAATCCGCCCGGCAGCTGTCTGAGCAGTCCTTTGATTTCAAGAAACATAAGCGCCGCTAACGCTTCCTGCGCGGACAGCCCTGTCTGGTCTATTATAACGTCAAGGTCATAGGTATTGCCAATAAGCAGACGGTAAATATTTTCTTCGTCCCGGTTCATTTTTGGAAGAGGTTTTGTCTTTATTTCGCTCTTCCCGAATAAAGAGCCAAGCCCGATTTCTTCAAAAATATCTTCGACTTTTTCAAACAAGCATGCGCCCTGTTTGATCAGGCGGTTTGTTCCTTTACTCACGGGACTGTTGATGTTCCCCGGCACGGCCAGTACTTCCCTGCCCTGTTCAAGGGCGCAGTCGGCAGTAATTAAGGCGCCGCTTCGTTCCGAGGCTTCAATTACAACGATAGCCCTGGAAAGCCCGCTGATAATTCTGTTTCTAACAGGAAAGTGCCATGCCTCCGGGGGAGAACCTAAAGGGTATTCGCTGATCACCGCTCCGCTTAAGGAAATATTGTCCTGAAGCGCCCGGTTTTCGCCCGGGTAAACAACATCAATGCCATTGCCCAGAACTGCAATAGTCCGTCCGCCCGCTTTTAGGGCGCCCCTGTGAGCGCTGCTATCAATGCCCCTGGCCAGGCCGCTGACTACCGTTAATCCGCTTTCGGCCAATTCCGCCGCTACTTTTTCGGCAACGGATTTTCCATAATGGGTTGGACGCCTTGAACCTACAAGGGCGACCGCGGTATTATCCTGTGAGATAAGGTTACCTTTATAGAAAAGGCCTGGCGGCGGATCGAAAATATCTTTCAACGGCTCAGGATAAGAAGGTTCATGATAAGTTATATACCCTATTCCCTCTTTGTCCAGGCGGGCCATTTCCGCGTCAAGTTCTATTTCGTTCTTTTTCCTGCTTAAACTTGAGGCAACCTCGGTTGAACATCCGCCTGTCTTGACAAGTTCGTTAAAGGATGCTTCCCAGGCTGTCTTTGGTGAGCCGAAACGCTCAACCAAGTGCCAGATGCGTTTTGCCTGGCCGGGAAGCAGAATTTGCCAGCCAAGCCAAAAATTATTTTCCTGTATATTAATCGCTTTCATCATCATTTTTAGGGCATTCGTGGAAGAAAGCTCGATCTCCTGCCAAATCAGATAATTTTTTCTATTTTAGGATTTTTAGGATTTAGCCGGTATTGTTTTATCATCATCCAGATAATTGGTTTTGACTTACGCAAGTATATTAGGTATAATAAAAAAAATAACAACAAATTATCATAAGCGGGTGTAGCTCAATGGTAGAGCATCGGCCTTCCAAGCCGAGTACGTGGGTTCGATTCCCATCACCCGCTCCAATTATAGCATTAATAAAGGGTGGGGACCATGTTGGGCTTTAACCCTTTTGTTTCACCGAGGGCCGATCAGATAAATCAAAAAATTACTCTTCTTAAACAAAAATATCCGGATTTATCAAATCGGGAAATTGCCGGTATGATCACCAGTGAGAAATGCTTAAAGTGTGCTCTGGTTGGCATAATTACAGCGCTTCCTGCCTTAATGCCCGGGGTCGGTACTTTAATTTCCCTTTTTGCGGGAGCGGCGATAGATGTTTTGTTGTTCTCCTATCTATTAGCTACTCTGGTTGTTGAAATTGCCGCCGTATTTGGTCGTGATCTGACCGGCAAGGCTTACCAAAAAGAAGCTTTTTGGGCATTTATAATAGCTACCGGTACAGGCAGTGTTGGAAGCAAGATTTCCCAATCGCTGGTGTCGGCGTTAACAAAAGAGACATTGACCGGCCTGACCGAACGTACCCTTATCTCTCTTGGAATAAGAAGCTCCTTCCGGGTGGGACTTGTTCGGCTTATTCCATTTCTGGGGTTGTTTTTAACAGGGGGGATTAACTACTGGGTAGGTAAAACAATCGGCAAACGGGCTCTTAATTATTACGAAAACAAGAATTTTGTCGCTTAAAAGCCCTTCTTCTTATTAACTATATTTCCATTATAATCGGTAAAACCATTGGCCGTCTTCGAGTTTTTTCATAAAGGAATTTGCCCAGGGTTTCCCTGACTTGAGATTTTATTGCCCCCCATTCGGAGAAGCCACGTTCATAACAGCTGTCCAGGGTGTTTTTTACCCTATCCCGCGCCTCTTCCATTAACTCTTCCGACTCCCGTACATAAACAAAGCCGCGTGAAACAATATCCGGACCTGCCATAACCAAACCTGTTTCCCTGTCAATAGTTACAACAACTATTAAAATACCGTCCTGAGAAAGTTGTTTGCGGTCGCGCAAAACAACATTTCCAACGTCACCTATTCCAAGACCGTCAACCAGCACTCGTCCGGCAGTTACCCTGCCGGATAACCTTCCCGTACGATGTGTAAATTCCAGTACCTGTCCATTTTCGATAATAAAAATTTTTGACGGCGGAATTCCCATGCTTTGGGCCAGCTCCGCATGCTTGACCAGCATGCGGTATTCGCCGTGAATAGGTACGAAAAATTTCGGTTTAATAAGGTTAATCATCAACCGTAGTTCTTCCTGGCTGGCATGGCCGCTCACATGAACACCTGAGATATTTTCATGTATAACGTGAGCTCCTCTTTTGAACAACAGATCAATAACCTTGGAGACCAGTTTTTCATTTCCAGGTATGGGGGCAGCGGAAATTATAACCGTATCACCCGGGAGAATATCAACCTGACGGTGGTCGCCCCATGCCATTCTTGTTAAAGCGGACATTGGCTCGCCCTGGCTGCCTGTGCTTAAATAGACGACTTTATCGTTTGGAAGTTTGCTTGCCTCATCAAGTTCAACTAGTGTGCCTTCCGGTATAATTAGATAGCCCAGTTCGCTGGCAATAGAGAGAACGTTGACCATGCTCCGGCCGGCCACGGCTACTTTTCGGCCGTAATTACAGGCAGTCGTCACTGCCTGTTGCAGACGGTGTATATTTGACGCGAAAGTGGCTATAATT
Organism: Firmicutes bacterium UBA4049; assembly: GCA_002382755.1. GTDB lineage: Bacteria > Bacillota > Desulfotomaculia > Desulfotomaculales > Nap2-2B > 46-80. The sequence goes on from DFZT01000068.1 coordinate 27,466, forward strand.
ATCCTTTCCTTCGCATGCCGGAAAGCATCATCAAAAGTATTGCCGATAAGGCTTTCAGACATAGTGTAGCCAGGCCGCTCAACATTGGTGCTGTCGGACATCAGTACTAAAACGCCTTTTTCGCCAAGCTTGGCCAACTGGAATAAATCAGTTACCTGTCCGTCTACAGGTGTATGGTCAATTTTAAAATCTCCCGTATGCACCAGAACTCCTACAGGAGTATGAATAGCTATTGCCACAGCGTCCGGCACACTATGGGAAACCCTGATAAATTCAACCTTGAAAGGTCCAATTGCAACTGAATCCCTGGGCCTGATTACTTTTAGACAGATCCTATCCGCAATGCCTTGTTCTTTGAGTTTGCCTTCAAGCAAACTCAGGGTAAGCCTGGTTCCGTATATAGGAACATCAAGTTGTTTAGCCAGATAAGGCAGAGCTCCGATGTGATCCTCATGTCCATGCGTTAATACAATTCCGCATAGTAAATTCTTGTTTTCCAGAAGATAGCTGATATCAGGAATTACTACGTCAATCCCCAACAGTTCTTCTTCAGGGAACATAAGGCCGCAATCAACAACCAGAATAGCCTCACCCAGCTTTATAGCCATTATGTTTTTACCTATCTCACCCAGCCCGCCTAACGGAATAACGGCCAACTTCGGTTCTTTGGCCAGATTAGGCACCTCCGTAATAATAAAATAAAAAATCAACCTTCTTGTAGAAAAGACACAAAAAGGGTAACTTAGTCCCTGGTAAAGCCACAAAAAAACTTGCCCATAAATAATTATACAAAAACAGGACAAGCGGAACAAGACGCAATAATTAGAAGATAATTGTTACTACTCAGGTTGTTTAGGCTGTAGGCTGTAGGCTGTAGGCTGTAGGCTGTAGGCTGTAGGCTGTTAGTCACGCATTGACCGAATCAAGGCGCTCAGAACCTTCTCGGTCTCCGCCATTTTCGAGTCGCATTCGGGAACATCCAACTCATTTGTATAACCCAAGCGGCTGGCCAAGCCGAACTGGTAATGCAGTTCCCTTGCGGAACCGAAGGCTATTTCAAGAAAGCGA